>JAHBWQ010000281.1 GCA_019636915.1 Nitrospira sp.
CCGGTAGATTTCTTCTCCTCTCCCAGAGGAACAGTAGATTTGTGCGGTGCCGCTGATCGAGTGATTGTGTATTAGAAATGCCGTTGACGGTTGAGGTGGACGAGGGATAGACTAACACCATGCGATTAGGTTCCCATCACTCCCGATCTTTTCTCGCCGCGAGTATCGCAGTGTTCCTGTTGGCATTCAGTTTCAATGCCTACGCCTGTCTCCTGCCGTTGGCGGGGACTACCGATGCCTCAATGGCCAACGGTTGTTCAACTCCTGTCGAACAACCGAGTCGGCAATTATGTGACGCCTTCAAGATCTTGGGAGTCGAATCCCAGGCTCAGTCGTCATCGTTGCTCGTGGACCATCATTGGTCGGCAGACCATGCGTTACCTACGCTTCCAACGGTGAGCCCTCGGCTCGTACGAATTTTCAGTCTATATCGCAATTTTGAATCGAGTTCTCCTCCGCATCAGTCTCTTCCAAGCACAGTGCTTCGTATCTGATCTCTCCGGTTCGTCCTTATCCCGTTTCATCATCGCGTGATCTGCCCAGCGCTCGGTCCCGGCTCATTCAATCGCTTCTTCTGTAGCAGACGAGGCCAGCGACAGTCGTGGGCAGGAAAGCATTTGGGGAGGACCATCCCATGACTCGTTCAATTCGGGTGTTGTTTGCCATAGCAGTCGTGAGCGCAACTTTCTGGATAGGTGCAAGTCATGTCGCCTATGCCATCGATCAGACTACACAACCGGCGTTGGTGTTACCGGATTTGATCCCAGAAGCCTTGGCCAGAAATCCAGAGCTTGTCGCGGCGCGCAAGCAATGGGAAGCTGCCACGAATCGGATTGTCCAGGCCCGGTCGCTGGACGATCCCACCCTGTCAGTCCACTTGTGGAATTTCCCGCAGACCTTCAATGTCACGAGGGCGGACAACAGTATCTTCGGTCTCTCGCAGAATTTCCCGTTCCCCGGCAAGCTGGCTCTGAAAGGCGAAATCGCGCGGCGGTCAGCCGAGATGACCGAACAGGCGCTGCGCGCCAAGGAACGGGAACTGGTGGCCCGTCTCAAACAGGCCTACTACGAGCTGTTTCTCGCGCACAAGGCGATCCAGATTCATCATGCACAGGTCGAATTGCTCAGGCAGTTCGTCGAGATTGCGAACGCGAAGTTCCGGACTGGAAAGGGATCGCAGGCTGATGTGCTCAAGGCTCAGGTCGAGCTGTCTGTGTTGCACCAGCAACTTCCCGTTCTGGAACAACGTCGCGAGACCACTGCGGCACTGCTGAATACGCTTCTGGACCGAGAACCCCTATCACCTCTGGGCATTCCTCAGAAACCATCTCTACTGCCGATCGACACCACCATCGACGACCTACATCGTCTCGCCTTGAACGCCAGACCGGAATTAAAAGCCGTTGAACTGGCGGTGCAACAGAGCGAGCAGTCTCGCGCGCTGGCCCAGCGTCAGTACTACCCGGACTTCAATGTGACGTTTCAGCGCTTCCAGAATTTTCAGGCCCATGACGGATTTGGCGCCTACGTCGCGATGACCGTGCCGTTCGCCTTCTGGACCAAACCAAAGTATGACGCGGGTATGCAAGAAGCCGCGGCGTCCGTTGCAGCTGCACGGGCACAACAGCATACGGTAGAAAACCTGACTCGTTTTCAAATCAACGATCTCTTAGCCAAGGTACGGGCGAGTGAACAGGTGGCGACATTGTATCACACGACGATCCTGCCCCAGGCCGTGCAGAACCTTGAAGCAGCGCGAGTGGGGTATCGTACGGGAAAGGGAGGGTTTCTGGATCTTATTGATACGCAGCGGGCCTGGCGAGGATTTCAACATGAGTACTACCGAGCGCTGGTCGAGCGCGAGCACCGACTCGCTGAACTCGAACAAGTGATCGGAGCCGATCTGAACGGAAAGAGCTAACAAAGGAGGAATGGCCATGAGCCAGGACAGGCGCAGAACAGCTCTTGTTGTCGGTGTCGCAGCAGCCGGTCTGTTCGTCGGCGTCATCGCCGGGTTCTTCGCCGCGCATCGGATGATGAGCGATATGTCGAGGATGCAAAGCAGTGGAGACATGAAGGGCCATGAGATGGAAGGTATGTCCATGAAAGAGCCTGACATGAAAGGGATGCCGATGGAAGGCGCCAAGCCTATGAAAGGCATGGAATCTATGTCAGACATGTCCGACGCCCCATCCGGCGCTGTGGCGGTTCCGGCTGTGGCGAGACAGATGATCGGCATCCGCAGTGCCACGGTTGTCCACGCAACGCTCGAGGAAGAGATCCGTACGGTCGGTACGGTCGGTTACGACGAGCGGGGCTTCACGCAAGTGACACTGAAAATCTCCGGGTGGGTTCGAAAGGTCTTCGCCGATTCCATCGGTCGACCGGTTCGCAAAGGTGAACCGCTCTTCACCATCTACTCGCCGGATCTCCTTGCAACCCAGGATGAATACCTGTTGGCAGTCAGGACGCAGGCTCAATTGGCTGCCAGTCCGCTGGCCGACGCAAAGGAGAATGCCGCCGCCCTCGTCGTGAGCGCACGAGAACGGCTTCGCCTCTGGGATGTGACCGATGCACAAATCGCGGCACTGGAGCGTCGTGGCAAAGCAGAGCCGGTGCTCACGGTGTACGCTCCTTCCTCCGGGATCGTGATGAAACGGGAGGCCTTGCCGGGGAAATATGTGGAGCCGGGCACGACACTGTATGAGATCGCAGATCTCTCCACGGTCTGGATCTACGCCGATATTTATGAATCAGAGGTGGCGGCCACAAAGATCGGTCAGCCGGCAACGGTCACCTTTGCCGCCTATCCGGGAGAGGCGTTCCACGGCAAGGTAGCCTATGTATATCCGACCCTGAATACCGAAGCCCGCACGGTGCGGGTACGGCTGGAGTTGTCGAATCCTAAATTGAAGCTGAAGCCAGGCATGTATGGGAACGTAATCTTACAGACGAATGCGGTCACGACTTTAGTCGTGCCAAAGGAAGCAGTTATCGAGACGGGCCTTCGCCAACTCGTGTTCATGGATCGGGGGCAAGGCCGGTATGAGCCTATTTCCGTCAAGCTTGGTCGCAGGAGTCAGGATTCAGTGGAAGTGATGGAAGGACTCAAAGAAGGAGATCGTGTTGTGACCTCGGCTAATTTCTTGTTGGACGCCGAGAGCAAGCTGGCCTCGGCCGTGAGCATGCAGAGCATGATGGGAAGGATCGGCATGGCCGACTGGCAAATGCGCGGCGCCCATGAAGGCAAGATGGCCATGGGAGAAGGCGGCGTCTCGGCGCCGCCAGGGCTCTCGGCTTCGCCGCGAGGCGAGCGGGCGGGTGAGATGGACAGCATGCAGGGTATGGAGGACATGCAAGGCATGTCAGGGATGAAATGATTGCGCGTCTGATTGAGGGAAGCGCTCGAAATCCGACTCTGATAATTCTGCTGGTGCTCATGCTGAGCGCCTGGGGCCTGTGGGCCCTGTTTCAAGTTCCGCTGGACGCTATTCCGGACCTTTCGGACGTTCAGGTGATCGTCTATACCGAGTGGCAGGGGCGAAGTCCAACCCTCATTGAAGATCAGATCACCTACCCGGTTGTGACCTCTTTGCTCGCTGGACCTAAAGTCAAACGGGTCCGAGGTGTCTCGGAATACGGCGTGTCGTATGTGTATGTGATCTTCGAGGACCGGACCGATCTCTACTGGGCAAGAAGTCGTGTCCTCGAATATCTCCAGAAGCTCACCGGCAAGTTGCCGATCGGTGTCACGCCGACTCTCGGACCTGATGCAACCGGTGTCGGGTGGGTCTATCAGTACGCGTTGGTGGACGAGTCCGGGACGCATGATCTGGCGCAGCTCCGGAGCCTTCAGGACTGGTACTTGCGTTACCAACTTGAGAGTGTGCCTGGTGTGGCAGAGGTGTCGGCGATCGGTGGATTCGTCAAACAATACCAAATCGAAGTGGACCCCAATACATTGGCGGCGTATCGGCTGCCGATTCAGAAGGTCATCGAAGCCGTCCGCAACAGCAACGCGGAGGTCAGCGGACGGGTATTGGAGATGGCCGGCACTGAATACGTGATTCGAGGCCGAGGCTATCTGCGGTCGGTTGATGAGATCGAGCTGATTCCGATCGGCACGGATGGGCGAGGCACGCCGATCCTGGTACGAGACATCGGGCATGTCCAACTCGGGCCGGATCAGCGGCGGGGCATTGCCGAATTGGACGGCAAAGGCCAGACGGTCGGCGGCATCGTGATCATGCGGACCGGGGAGAACGCGCTCACCGTGATCGAGCGGGTCAAAGCCAGGCTGGAGGAAATCGCCCCGGCCTTGCCCGAGGGCGTGCGCATTGTTCCCACCTACGATCGGTCCGATCTCATTCATCGCGCGATTGCCGTCCTCCGTGAGAAACTGGTTGAAGAAAGTGTGATCGTCAGCCTGATCGCACTGGTCTTTCTGTTTCATGTTCGAAGCGCCCTTGTGGCCATCCTCATCCTCCCCGTGGCGGTGCTGCTCGCGTTTATTCCGATGGCCTACGTGAAGATTACCTCCAACATCATGTCATTGGGCGGGATTGCCATTGCCATCGGAGCCATGGTCGATGCTGCGATGGTGATGGTCGAAAATGCCCATAAAAGGTTAGAGCAATCTCCATCGGGCAACCGAACTGAGATCATCATTGCC
>JAHBWQ010000282.1 GCA_019636915.1 Nitrospira sp.
TTTGTCGGAGAGCTGTCCCGTCCGGCCGTGCATCGTCCGAAAGAGCGGGCTTGAGCCCTCGGTCAACTGGGCCGTCTTGAGATAAGCATGGAGGTACTCATCAAGATTGTGATGACAGGGCATCGCATGCAGCTTCCCACCTTTCTCATGCAGTCGCACCCAGGTCCGACGACCTTGAATATAGACATCCTCCACCTGCATCGCGACGGCTGCGCCAATCCGCGCAAATGTATAGACCATCAATCCAATCAAGGCACGATCCCGCAAGCCGACGATCGTCCTCACGTCAATGGCATTAATCAACATCCGGGCTTCGTCGGCCATGAGCACCGGCGTCTTGCCTTTCTTCGTCGAATACTTCGGTCCCCGCACCGAGCTGGCGGGATTGGTGGGTATGACTTGGCCGACCACCAGCCAATCGAACAGCATGCGAATGGCGGCGAGGTGTTGTTTGACTGACGGAGCGGCCAGCCGGCGGTGCAACGTTTCAATATAGGTGGCGATATGGACTGGCTCAATGGCCTGCAAGGAGAGCATCCCATGTCGTTCGCACCAGGTCGCAAATTCGGCAACCGCCCAGGTGTAAGCCTTTCGCGTATTCGGGTTGCGAATGTTGGCGGTGAAGAACTCGACGAATCGTTTGGCCGCGTTGGGCGTCGGCGTGAAGAGAGCAGGGAGTGTTCGGGTGCCGGGTATGGCGAGCTGTATTTCTTGGTTCATGGCTCTCCCCCACTGGATTATAGTGCATGATAACGTCCTTTATCATATTTATACTTTTTATTCTGTCAATTAAAACAACGATCTATGAGAGTCAGCCCTATCGTAGTTGACACAGATTATCAGGTGTCATACACTTCATACACGTACAACATGTATTACGGAGGTATGATGGTCTCTCTACGATTGGGGAAAAAACTAGAAGACCGCTTAGAACAGCTTGCCGAATGGACAGGCCGGACCAAGACCTATTACATCCGACTCCTGTTAGAAGAGCATCTCGATGAGTTGGAGGATCGTTATATCGCGGAACAGCGATTAGAAACGCCAGCCCCCCGGCTCAGCTCCGACGAGATGAGGCAGGAACTTGGCCTGGACCATTGAATATGACCGGCGTGTGCTTAAAGATCTGAAGCGGCTCGACCGGCAGGCTCACCTGGCCATTCTGGATTATTTCGATGACCGAATTGCGCCCACTGAAGATCCACGCATGTTTGGCAAACCCTTGAAAGCCTCGTTCGCGGGTCTGTGGCGATATCGGATCGGTGATTATCGAGCCATTTGCCGGATCGAAGATAACAGAATGGTGGTCTTGGTGGTGCGGGTGGCCCATCGGAGCACGGTGTATGAGGACTGAATCTCTGAGCGGCCTGTTGATCGTCGACGACACGGGATCGACCTGATTCGAGGGTGAACCCATGGGCGGCACCACTCGCAGTGGATCTCCCAACAACCTCGTGAAACGTGAACAACGGCGAATCTTGGAACAAGGCTCGTATTTTTAAACGCATGCTTCGCCCTGTTCCCTCATCCACCTACTGCTCAATCGTGTAGGGTCTGATGGTGTTGAGCCAAAGGTGGATTCGGCGTACTGTACGGTCCCCTTGTAAGTCGGGAGGACCGGTGAACGACTCCATTTTCCATTCCTTATGGTATATGGCATGATCAATGCCATGGATGTAAAACGTGATAAGTCTGGGCGAATGGTTGTCCCCAAAGTGCTGCGCGACCGACTTGGGCTGAAACCCAACATGGCACTTGAGGTCCACGAGCAGGCCGACGGAGTGTTGCTCCGGGTGCCTGCTCCACAACCGACGATAGCGAAAATCGACGGGCTCTGGATTCATCAGGGAATGGCTCCGGCGAACGTGGATTGGGCGAGCGTGCTTGACGAAGTCCGTGAGAGGTTTGCAGATCTGACGCCCGATGAGTGATGAGCCTTATGGGTTCGTCCGGGCCAAGCGCTTCCCGCCCGCCCCGAAACTGTCGGGAACCTACTTCCTGCTAATCAGTGCGTGGCGGTCCCCCACCTCCGCAACAGCACGTCTCGTGGTATCTTGAGACGGTTCCACCACACGGGGACAATTCTCTTCCAATGTTTGCGGACGTCGTTTTTCACAATTTGGCATCACTCCCGGTTGTTGAAGTAAGTTGTCAAATATGACAATATGTGGCCCGTATGGATCGTAGTGTTCACTGATGCCAGAAATCCGGAAGACGCGCCCTGTTTCGTGGATCAAGGCGGCGCTCAAGGAATTCAGAGCCTTTCCCGAAGGCGTTCAGTCCATCTGCCTCGCGGCCCTGACGATCGCGGCAGATGGCGGCAAGGCGGATCTCGTAAAACCGCTACTGGGCCTCGGCTCCGGTGTCTTTGAAATCGCGTTACCGTTCAGGGGCGATGCCTTCCGTGTCGTCTATGCGGTACAGTTGGCAAACGACATTTGGGTGGTGCACGCGTTTCAGAAGAAATCCACGACTCGCGTCAAGACACCGAAACATGAAATTGATCTGATCAGGAACCGACTGAAGGGCCTCAAGGAGATGCTCTCATGAAACAGAAAGACAAGCTGGAGGTCGTCTCGGGCAGCGGCAATGTGTTCCGAGATCTTGGCCGGATCCACGCGGACACCGATCAGTTCAAGGCGATCCTTGCGACCGAGATTATCAAAACCCTGGACCGGGAACGCCTAACGGTGCGAGGGGCGCAGGCGCGAACCGGCATCGCGGCGGCCGATTTTTCTCGCATTCGCCATGCCAATCTTGGCCGCTTCACAGCTGACCGGCTCATCACGGTGCTCAACCGTCTCGGGTCTCGTGTCGAGGTGAAAGTCCGTGTGCGTCCTCCCAAGAGCGCAGCCTAACGACAGCCTACATCTGGCCTTCTCTCCGTTGGAACCATTTTTTGACCGTCAGTCAGCTATTGCTCTCGCATGATCACGTGATCCATATTTCCGTCGGGTACTGGGTCACCGTCCCGCAGAGTCGTTCGGCGGCTTGCATAACAACCATGCGATTCCCGTGTACCAGTGGATGCTTCTCGATCGCTCATGGCTTTGCCACCTCGTGCTTCCTCCAGTTCCAACCGTCACGAGCGTGAGATCTACATGATGATGTCGTCAACCGCGACCTTTCTCCCCTTCATTCCTCAATCGCCTTGCCACTGATCCTCTGATACCGGCGTAGGTGTTGATTCCTGGTGCCTGTGCGGCCTCGGCCCTGCCTTTCCCCCGGCGGGCTGCGTCGATCACGCCTGCTCCGCCGTCACTCCTCCGCTGGGCGCCCGCCGGTCCGCCAGGTGGCCTCGTCCTCTCTGTCTCCTTTGTCGTCGCTGTGTGAACTCCACCGCTTGTGAGAGGTCAGCACATCAACTCACACCAAAGGAGACAGCCCATGGCACCTCACGATCAACCACTCAAACCTCAGCCGGTCGAGAAATTCACGTGCAGCAGTATCACCGCGAGCATTTGGAAGAACGAGGGGGAGAAAGGCGCGTTCTACAACGTGACCATCACCCGCTCCTACAAGACGGCGGATGGGTGGAAGCGCTCCGACTCGTTCAGCCTGAACGATCTGGAAGCGGTCACGGTCGTCCTTGGCCACGCGAAAGTGTGGATCACGGAGCGGGCCGGGAACTAACCGGACATCGAACGCCTTCGGCCTTTTCGCCGGGGGCGTCCCTTCGCCAGATGAAAGGAGATCCATGGTGAACCTGTATCGAGATTTCGCAGCAGACTGGAATCAGCTTCTTGGCGGTCACATTGCGGTTCGCATCACCGTGGACTCCGACCTCGTGAGATTTGATCGAATATCGGATATCTTGGCATGTCCCCCTAAGAGAAACTAAAAGGGGCGTATCGCCGCGCGCCCGACCATGCCCGACGGCGTGGTCATGACGATCGGTAGCGGTTTCCCCTATGGTCTCCAGTTGGTCAATCATAATTTACTAGGACCATTAAATATGAATAACGATAAACTATGCTTTACCCTTTTAAATCTGTAGTACGTCTGGTAAAGTATCATTTACCATGGCCCACTTACTGTGGGGACATATCTATTATAAGGATCACTTCGCCGGCACCCTGCGCCAGGAACCGGGGGACCGGACGTCTTTTACCTACCATGAGAGCTACCTGTCATCAGGTCAGCCGTCCATAGCCCATACCCTTCCTCTTCAGGCAGCGCCATTCCTCTCGGAGTCCGGCCTGCCGCCATTTTTTGACAATCTGGTCGCCGAAGGCTGGCTAGAAGTAGCACAGACGCGCCTGCTGGCCAAGCGCCGGGCCTCGCGCTTTGAACTGCTGCTGGCCTTCGGTCAGGACTGCGCGGGCGCCGTCTCCGTGATCGATCCGGAACCGCAGGAGCGTGGCATTATACAGCCCGACAATCCCATGGACATGGCGGTCATGGCCGGGCGGGCATCGCTCTCGGGTATCCAGCCCAAGTTGGCCCTGATCGAGCAGGATAGAACATTCCGTCCGGCGCGCGCGCGCGAATTGAGCACGCATATCGGAAAATTTCCATCGCCGCGCCATGAGGATCTCACGGCGAATGAATTCCTGACGACCATGGCG
>JAHBWQ010000283.1 GCA_019636915.1 Nitrospira sp.
TTAGGAGCTTCATAGCCACGAGTGCGTTCAAGAGGAGCGACAACGTCGGCGCGTGGGCCTGCAACCGACCTGCCACATCACCGATATCCCGAGATGCTTCGCCGATTGCAGAAAAGACGTCGAGCTTGACTGCAGTCAGGAGGATCTTCGTCTCCCAGTAGTAGCCAAGCTGAAAGATTTCTGCGAGTGAGAGTTCTCGTGACACACCAATCCCTCAAGCAACAACGCTGAAAAAGAGGCATCTTACCTAGAGGGGAAAGAGAAAGGCAAGGCGAGGCGGTGATGGAAACCTGCTGAAAACACGAAGGGCAGCGGGTATCCCGCTGCCCTTCTCTCCATACGAGGACGCTATGAAACAGGCTTACTTGATTTCAGCCTGGAGCTTGGCGGTACCGCCGTCAGTCACATCAACATCAAATTCGATCTTCTTGGCCTTCCCGGCGAATGGATGCCAAGCCACCACCTTATGCTTGCCGGCCGGAACATCCTTGATCTCGAATGAACCATCGTCCTTCGCCACGGCGAAGTATGCATTCGATACCGGGAGGAAGAAGGACTGCATGAACTCATGCTGGTCGCACTGTAAGCGGAAGTATCCTTCCTTTTCCGCGCCGCCACGGAAGGTCACCGGCTTGTCCAACTTGTCACCCTTCTTCGCGAGACCGATGTTGAAACCGGTCGCAGAAGAGCTCCCCTTCACCGTGAAGCTATGGGGATTGTGCAGCACACCAGCCACGGACTTAGGATCATCCGCGTCAGCGTCGGTGTTTTCGACTTTGAATGGGCGGGTGTTCACAACTATCCCACTAAAAGGCTGGAAATCGCAAAAAGCTGCCACGACTTCCGTCCCCGCATAGCCGTCCATCCAGGCCTTATCCTCAATGTCCACAATGGCCACGACAGCTCCCTTCAACCCGCCATCCTTCGCAACTTCGATCTGCTTCAGAAATCGCTTGTCGCCATCCACCTTGCTCTTATCAGCGATCTTCGGGCAGAACTTCGGGTTGGGGAACTTTGAAAAGAGAAATTCCTTTTGCTCGGCCTTGCCGGCATAGGTCACCTTCCCGGAAATCGTTCCTCCCGCATACGAGGTGAGAGGCGCCGCGACCAAGGCGACGGCTGCTACACCCAACATCATTGATAACGCACTCTTCATTGGACTGCCTCCTTATAATTAAACAACATCCATCCTGCCTCCGACTGACCTGTTGGTTTCCATTCCCAATAGATCGTCTCGTTGTCCATCCTTCCCACAATCGGTCACACCATCGTCGATGTCTAGATAGACCGAGTATGTATATGAAATCTTACCGTCCGCTGTCAACCGAAACAAGAGGCGCCGGGGGAGACCATCCGCAGTAGCTATTTCCCCATTGTCCTGATACAGTTATGAAAATTACGCACTCACGTGACTCTCAGACTCATGCGACGCCCCTCATCTACTACCTTCCAATGATAGCGTCAACTGTCCCTACCAACGGGCTTAAACGTACCTACCCGATCTATGTCACCGTATTGCTGTTCGGCATCATTACCGCAAGCGCCGTGATCGGTGTTCCCTTATTCGGGTATGTCTACGGATACACATGGTTCGATTGGGCTCTGTTCGTGGTTCTCTATATCTTTACGGGATTGGGCATTACCGTGGGCTACCACCGCCTCATCTCACACCGAAGTTTCGGTTGTCCCGACTGGGTGAAGGCTGTCCTCCTCATCGCGGGAGGATGGGCACTCCAACAATCCGCCCTCAAGTGGGGTGCTGATCACATACGCCACCACGCTGCCTGCGACCAGGATGCGGATCCATACAATGCAAAGCTTGGGTTCTGGCACAGCCACTGTGGGTGGCTCTTTGCCGACAAGAAGTATTCAGACGAAAAATATGCGACCAAGCTTCGGCAAGATCCCGTCGTGATGTGGCAACACCACCACTATACCCTCATCTTCCTCTCGGGGTTGGCGTTCCCGTTCCTGGCAGGCTATCTGTACAACGGCTGGCTCGGAGGGATGAGCTGCTTTATGTTGGCCGGTATTGGCCGAACCTTCGCCGTGCTGAATTCGACATTTTGCATCAATTCTGTCTGCCATCTGTGGGGAAGCCAGCCCCACGGGCAAGCCGATTCGAGCCGAGACAGCTGGTTCGTTTCCCTGCTCACGTTTGGTGAGGGCTACCACAATTACCACCACACCCATCCAACCGACTACCGCAACGGATCACTCTGGTATAACTTCGACCCATCGAAATGGGTGATTTTCACGCTTTCTCTCCTGGGGTTAGCCTGGTCACTTCGGACAGCGAACGCAGCAGACCCACAGGCTTCAAACCTGTAGCGGCCCCTCCGCATCAGATTCAACCTCGATACGAGAGACAAGAGCAGCTGAGCCAGAACTGCGTATAGAACTCACTGTAGAGGACACCCATTTTCTAACCGAACTCAGTGAACACCGCCTACCCCTTCGCTGCCGAAGACGCAGACACGACGAGACTGTATCCGCCGGTGAGAAGCGCAGATAGTCGATCTCCCAGCAGCGATGTCAGCATTCTTGGCGCGAGCATGATGGCCTGCCGAATATTCCTTGGCATTGTGCGCCTAAACTTGGCGCTCAAAAAAGAGTCTTCAATCTCATATCCTGCATACTTTAGTGTTTCTACCGCCGTATACGCATTGAAGTAATGGAGGTGTCCTACTTCTTCTCGAACAAATCGTAGCCCTCCTGTCAATAATTTTACGGCGCTCATATCCAATGGAATGTTGAATATGAATTTAGACCCTCGTCTCCGCAATTGCCGCAAGAATCCGACATAATCGTCGACGTGTTCGAATACATCCAAACACAACACGAGATCGAAGTCCTCGTCGACGTCAAAGATACTTTGCATTGAATAGGTGAGATTGTCTGTCGAGTTCCCTGACCAAAATCGGGCGGCGTCCTTTGATATGTCAAAACCATAGAACTGTTTTTCGCGGAACGTTTTCGCTAAGACCGACGTCACGAGACCTGCCCCGCATCCGACATCCACACAGGTCCGGAAGTTTAGGCCAATACGCCGAACCATTTCCATGACAAGCCCCGCCTTGTACGGGCTATCTTCCTGATGCCACTGCCGATTGCATCGAAGATAGGTGCCGTCATTGTAAGGATCTCTCATTCCTTCCTCCTCAAACTATCCTCGCCCTATGCCTCGCATCCCTCGCAGCCATCTGGCCGGCCATGCCTTCCAGGTCCTGAATCGCGGCAACGGCGGCGCCACCGTGTTTCACACCGACGGGGATTACCGAGTCTTTCTGGAGCTGCTCGCCGCCGCCAAAGCCACGCATCCCATCACGATACGCGCCTTTTGCCTGAGGCCCAACCATTTTCATCTTGTGCTCCAACCAATCCGTAATGCCTCCCTCAGTCCCTTCATGCACTGGTGGATGACTAGTCATGTCCGTCGCTATCATCGGTACTACCGCAGTCATGGGCCTGTGCGGCAAGGCCGATTCAAACGTTTCCCGATTCAACAAGACGGCCATCTGTTCACCGTCCTCCGCTATGTCCTCCTCAATCCAGTCCGGGCGCGGTTGGTGGAGCACGCCGACGAGTGGCCCTGGTCCAGTCTGCAGTATCCCCAACTGGCAGCTCCGATCGGCTTGGGTCACTTAGCTACTCCAGCCCCTTTTTAATTTTCGCCTCTCATCTGGCGCCTGTCCGCGCAAGTGATAGCCCCTTCGTGAAACTGATAGTCCCTGCGAGGGCGGCGAGCAGCTGCCGCAGGGCCCGTCTACTCAGGACGCAGAAATGTTGAAACGAACTGTAAGTGTATGGAGCGGTGATCCTGGTCAACCACCAGACTACTAGTACTTTCGCAGAGACACCGGCGGGAGCTTCAATATGGCTTCACGAGCGGCTGCCCATAAGGCATCCATCATCGCCAAGAGATCTGGAGCTGTTCGAGCCACCAACTTGACAGCCAGTCCAGGCACCGGTGCGGTTGAAACCCCGCCCAGTACTGCTCCTGGTTTGGTATCCAAAAGCGCGGCGATGGTCGACTCGAGCCCAGTCCAGACCTCCGGCGGCATCGCGTCGTTCACTACGTAGAACGATGCCACATAATCCCATTCCTCGGCCAGCCCGACCACCCCTAAGTCCGTAGCCGGATCAAGGACATATCGCTCCAGGAGAGAGTGCCCCGAGGCTGTCATGATCAGGATTTCGTTTTCCAGATCGGTAAAGCCCCACCGTTCTCCCCTGGCCATGCGACCGGAGGCAAGTGCATCCCACAAGAACAGCGTCGCGCCAGGCGCAACCGTGGCCCTGAGGCTCTGCCGAAACCGAGACCCCGCAAAGGGAATCGTATGCTCAGGAAACCATTCGAGAATCGCGCCAGGCTCGATCGCAATGGCGACGTGCTGTTCAGAGACCGGGCCTTCAGTTCGATAGACCCGGTTCGCAGAAGGGGCAGAAATCAGGACATGCGCACCCTGCTCTACCGTCATATCAATGGAGAGATGATCTCCCCCAACCAAACCACCGGACGGATTGACCAGCAACGTGTA
>JAHBWQ010000284.1 GCA_019636915.1 Nitrospira sp.
CGAAAGTAACATTGAAGGGTTCTTGAATATCCTGGAAGGTTGCCGGCATAACCAGATTGAACACTTGGTCTATGCGTCTTCGAGTTCCGTCTATGGTGGCAATACCCACATGCCGTTCTCGATCCATGACAATGTGGACCATCCCGTCTCGCTCTATGCCGCCAGTAAAAAGGCCAATGAGCTCATGGCGCACTGCTATGCCCATTTGTACCGGCTACCCTGCACAGGCCTGCGCTTTTTCACCGTGTATGGCCCCTGGGGGCGTCCCGATATGGCCCTCTTCATCTTTACCAAGGCCATTCTGGAGGGCAAATCGATCGACGTCTTCAATCAGGGCAAGATGAAACGCGACTTCACCTATGTCGATGATATCGTTGAAGGCATCATTCGGACACTCGATCGCTCAGCAACAGCCAATCCATCCTGGTCAGGGGAGCAACCGGATCCAGGAACCAGCTCCGCCCCGGCCCGCATCTACAACATCGGCAACCATCAGCCGGTGGAGTTGCTACATTTCATCGGGGTCCTGGAACAAGCGTTGGGGAAAAAGGCAGAAAAGCGGCTCTTGCCAATACAGCCCGGCGACGTACCAGCAACCTATGCCGACATCGACGATCTCACCAATGACGTTGGCTTCAGACCAAACACCCCGATTGAGGTAGGCATTCCTCGTTTCGTGAAGTGGTACCGAGAGTTTTACGGAGTGTGAGGAATGGGTTGGACAACCTAGTCGGCGGCGAAAAACGTGGTTGAGATCACCGATATGACTGGACTGTGTCAATCGGTACTCTCACGAGCAGAACTTCAGGATGCTCAAAAAGGCCGCCGTGAGTGAGGAGGCGAAAACGACGCTGGACGATTTTTCAGAACCCTGTTAGAAGCACCCCACCGGCACGAACCCAGTCCCAAAGAGTCTCGACAACGCAATGTAGCGCGCATTATCGTAAAACGAATGGCTCGCTCCTCGCTGAGTCCTCCCGGTGATGTCCCCCCCATAGGACGGATCAGAGCCGAAGAACATCCCACCCCTGGTCTTCTGCACAAGGTGCATCCACTCCATATACAAGGTGCAGACTTCCGCCTGAACTGAGCCGGAAGACGTGTTATTCGCATACCAGTCGCGTGCCCACTCCGGCACTTGCCGTCCCGCCCCCACTGGCTCGCGATCTCGAGCAGGGGACAGGTCAAACTGTGAATCCCTCGTGGGCTGCGTTCGGGGAATGGTCGGCATATTGACCAAATCAGGCACAACAGAGAGCGGCTTCAGATCCATCGCCTCGCACCCAGCCCGCTCCTTGTTCGTGTACATGGAGATCCCGTCTGCTTCGAGACATTTCCAGGTCGTCGGACCGGCTCCCGTATCACCCCATGCTACTCCCATAGACAGCGCCACCAGGATGGTCGCCGAGAGGAACGTTCTTTGAACCAGCCTCATAGGACACCTCCAGATCATGTAGCCGAGACGCGCGGGGCGTGAGCGCCCGGGTTACTCTCGTAGTTGGTGCGCACACCCTACGCAATGACATGTTTTTCGTCTATGCAGCTTTAGAGGGGGAATCACAGCCTGCGGGGCCTTTGGACCGAATGACAATTGCCTTGATACCACCCGTCGCCTATTCCAAGAGTTTTCGTGACGGACACCCGACAGGCTAATTCTTCAGATTCCCTCATCCCAATGCACTCCTGTCGCACAGCCTACATTACCTTGTCCGGCATAGGAACCTCAGGTATCCTGCCCATCATAACCTCGATAGGCTGTTGGATAACACCGAGCAGATTTGTAATCTCGTATCACCAGCAACCCCTAGTCCGATTCATCAACAGACGACGTAGGATCGATGACAGCACCGTATGACCGACTATAATGTCCTCACGAATCTGCTCTTCATCTACACCGTGTCGATCGCGGTGGTGTTTCTGTTTCTTCAGTTCCGGCTTCCCTCGATCGCCGGGTTTTTAGTCGCCGGTGCGCTGATCGGCCCCCATGGGCTCAATCTCATTTCCGATATCGCAACCGTGCAGGTCTTGGCGGAAATCGGCATCGTCCTCCTCCTCTTCACCATCGGCATTGAATTCTCGTTGGTCCAACTCGCCTCCCTTCAACGCCTGCTGCTGATTGCAGCCCCGATCCAAGTGGGAGGGGTCATCGCCATTACATGGCTCGGCGGCACTCTTGCGGGATTACCAACCTCTCAGGCAATCTTTTGGGGGTTTTTGCTCTCGCTCAGCAGCACAGCCATTGTGCTCAAAGCATTGACTGCCAGCGAAGCAAGCGATTCACCACACGGGCGGGCGACGATCGGTATCTTGGTCTTCCAAGACATCGCGGTCGTACCCATGATCTTGCTCACGCCCATTCTCGCCAGCCCCGGTGATGGGGCGCTTACACCAGTGTTGCTCTCTCTGGGGAAATCTCTGGTCGTGGTGGCCTGTATTCTGGTCGGCTCATGGTATGCAGTCCCCGTCTTGCTTGAGCACATCGTCCGCAGCCGAAGTCGAGAACTGTTCTTATTGACCATTATTGTCCTCTGCCTGGGCATCGCCTGGCTGACTTCTCTCGGCGGGCTCTCGCTGGCGCTCGGCGCCTTCATCGCCGGCCTCGTGATCTCCGAATCAGAGTACAGTCACCAAGCCATCGCCGAAGTACTGCCTTTTCGGGATAGCTTCAATAGTCTCTTCTTCGTTTCTATCGGCATCCTGATAGATTGGCATATCCTGCTGGAGTACCCATTCGTCGTAACCGGCCTGCTGCTGATTGTCCTTTTGGTGAAATTCTTCGCCGGAGCCGGGGCCGTCCTTGCCGTCTCCATGCTGCCCCGTTCCGCAGTCATGACCGGCATCGCGCTCGCACAAGTAGGAGAGTTTAGTTTTATCCTGGCACAAGTCGGCCAGGAGAATCAGCTCCTGTCCGGAACGCAGTATCAGATTTTTCTGGCGGTCTCGGTCTGTTCGATGATCATTACCCCGTTTCTCATCCAGCTCTCACCGCATCTTGGCCGACGGGTGGAGGCCGTCCAGCGGCTCAACCGCTGGTTCCCTGGACAAACCACAGCGCATGTCCTGGAAGCCGAGGGGCGACACCTCCGCATCAAGGACCATGTCATTATCGTGGGATATGGGTTGAACGGCCGCAACCTCTCCCGAGTCTTGGGCGAGACGGAGGTTCCCTATATTGCGTTGGATTTGGACGGTGAAACCGTGCGTCGCGAAGCGGCACATGGATTACCACTCTACTATGGAGACGCCACCAATCCGACCGTGTTGCGGCATGTCAAGATCGAACAAGCTCGAGTCCTGGTCGTGGCCATTTCCGATCCCTTCATGGCGCGCCGAACCGTGCAGGTCGCTCGAGGTTTGAATCCAAAGATCCATATCGTCGTCAGAACTCGCTATTTGCGTGAATTGGAAGAGCTCCATCAGCTCGGCGCCGACGATGTGGTCCCGGAGGAATTTGAAACGTCGATCGAAATCTTCGCGCTCGTCCTCCGCACCTATCAGATGCCGCAAGACTTCGTCATACGCAAGGCGGAACAGGTACGTCGCGAGGGATACGCACTCCTCCGCCGAAGTGAACTCCCTGAACTGGCGCACCACCTGCGCGGCGGCACCCTCACTGATGTGGAAGTAGAAACCTGTCGGATTGAGGAAACCGCGCCGGCAGCAGGAAAAACGCTCGCCCAGCTGGCGCTGCGTCCGCGGACCGGAGCCTCGATCATTGCCTTGACCAGAGGCGGAGTGACCGAATCGAACCCGTCGGACAAAACGAAACTCTTGGCCGGCGATATCGTGGTCCTACTCGGATCACGCGATGAAATTCGTCGTGCGATGGAATTCATCCTCACCGATCAACCCGACCGATAACTTCAGACTCTCCTTGTTGTCTTGTCGTTTCTCCGAGGTTCAGCTTCGCCAGCGAAGCGTGACTCGTTCTTTGAGCGGGTGATCGAAGGGGCGTCCGGTCTGAACCGATTCGAGATGGGCTGCTTTCAGCTTATAGTACCATCTCGCGGGCATATCGGCGTCTCCCAGAAACATGGAGGAGGGCTTATGACGGAGACCCACAGCCAAATGCTTCATCGCCCGCTCATCCTGGCCCAGAAACATCTTGGTCAACGTACGAAAAATCAAATTGCCGAACGGCAGCCAATGCAGACCGCACCAATAGGCTGAAAAATCAATGCGACACTCCATATCGGAGACAGGTGTGGACATCAACCGATTCGCGAGCCAGACACTGCCACATTGCATCAGTTCCACTCGCTGGTTCGGCAGTAGAAAGTCGATGGTGGTGCTCAACGGCCCTCCATAGATACGCTCGATCCAATGGAACGGCCCGCTGTTCTTTGCCGGCCGATGCGCAGTCATCCTGAAGCCGTGGGGGATCGGCTCAAAGATTTTCGTCTTCTCGTGCATCCGCGCATCGCTACGCCACCACGAATGGACATAGGGACCATGGACCGGATCGATGAGCCCGATGACACCATCATCGGGCGTGCAGGTGTAGGTCAGCGAAA
>JAHBWQ010000285.1 GCA_019636915.1 Nitrospira sp.
TACATTGCGGCCAAGGACAATTGGAGACTGGCCGAGTTCAAACAACGCCACCCGTTCAGACCCATTGCCCGTCTTGATGAAGCGTTGTGTCACATCTTCACGATTGAGGGCTGCCTTAAAGGTGTCGGGAAAGACGGTTTCCCCGTTGACGCCAAAGCGGATCAGAATCGAGACCGGCAGTTGTCGGGTTTCTCCATTTTGCGTTCCCGCAAATCCTAAGAATCCATCGACGGAGGGGCGACGGCCTCCGGCAAAGATCACATTATCCGTCCGCCGAGGACCCAGTGTGACCCCGGCCTTGGAATCGTCTGGAAACACGGGGATCGTAATGTCGTTGAAATCATCCTCATTCGTCGCCGTAGGTACTTGCGCAAACCCTTTGGCGTAAAACTTGACGGCTTGAGGCGGTGATGGGCTTTGCAGAGAAAAGCCTCCTAAGGTCTGACCGGGCTTGATTTGAAATGGGGACGGGAAGCGGGACCCATCATCGACATAGTCCGGCGGGATCGATTCTTTCGGAATTTCGATGGCGGCCCAGCTCATGATGGATTGCATAAAAAATGGAAACTTGCGCCAGCCACGGGGAGAGGTCACATTCAAGACTTCTCCATTGAATTCGATGTCAAACGTGTCGATGTTCTGTCGGCTGGTCGGTAAGCTTGTCACTTTGTAGGCATAGGTGTAGAGCTGGGTTGCCGCATCAAACGTGACATCGGCAGTCACCGTCACATCCACCTGGTTTGTGGGAATCACGGGAACGAGGATTTCTGCCCCACCGGGGGTGGGAAGCAATCCGATTCCAACCAGGAGAAGACCTGCAAAAGTTTTTCTGAGACTCGATATCGGTTTCATCATGATACTCCTCAAATGTGAATAGGCTCATGGAAAAGACGGATTTGTATGTCCAGGTGAACAAGGGGCTCATGGCCGATAGGTGGAATAGGGGTCACGAAAATGATAGTGCGATTCTTCCGGAATGGTCCCCTCATTTATCTTCACCAACCCAATTGCCGACGACCTGGCAATAGTTAGTAATGCCTCTCGATCCTTTTGGGTCCAATCTGGACCGTCCAGTACCGTTCCAGACCCCTTTTGTTCAATGGTATTATCCACGTCGAACTCCTCTCCGACGCGGTGCGAACTATGTGGTGGGCTCCAATTCCCTGTCTTAGCCTCAAAGACCCCTCCCCAGACTAAGCTAGCGTCGTTGATTCGAATATATATTTTAGGATCTCGATTGTTTATATTCTGTTCGGCAAAGAATGCATTGGCTAATTGTAATACCTTCGGATAGGTTTCCGTGCGAACCCAGTGGCTATCTTGATGTACATTCGATGCGGTATTTCCCTCAAAGACATAGGTGGGATAAATGTCCGGCAACGGGATGAGTCCGTCAACCTTGACATGAGCGAACACCGAGCCTGTGGATGAAACCGTTATTCCATCTGGCTTGTAACAGGTCAATTTGAGTTCTATCTCTCCTGCAACCTCTCCGGACGTATAGGTCGGGCGAAATTGCAAGCCATCTCCCCCGGTGTTGCCGTCTGTGCGATCGTACTCCCCGTCCTTGGTTTTGCTTCGGCCGCTGGTATGATTGGACTCTGGATGTCCACCTGTGTTAGGAACCCGTACCGGTTCAACCGTGATCCTTCTATTGGGAAGAGGCTGGAGTGTGAGCAGATCATGACAGCCGAAAATGGTGCTTTGGTTCGTGTATGTTTTTGCATGGCGAGGTGTCTTCGTGGGGTCACTCGCGGTAATGATACTTGGACGGATGATGAAAAGTGGGGTGCTTGCAGCGGCGACTGCCCCTTGCGTGTTGCCAGCGACAGGACTGTGCCATCTAACTGTTTCCTGGCCGATTGCATTAAACTCGCGCGAGCCCCCCATCGGCATGGTGGAGGAACCCTCTTGTGCCAGAACGCTAAGCGGCACTCCAAGAGCCAGCAACAATATAGACGCCACCCACAGACGTGTCATAAGAGATCTCTTAGCTCCATCCTTTGACATTGCGTTCTCCTTTATTCATTCACTAATAGTGACAATCCTCCCACCCAAACCTTTCCGTGCCACCTCGCCAAATTCTGCATCATAATGTTGGTCTCAACTAGAACAGTTTGAATCAAACCGAGGTCATATACACACTCACCTGACTCACATCCATAGTGCTGCGAATCGTTTCCAACAGATGCGCTACGTGGTCGATAGGCCTCAACCGCGCGTTCCACTGTAGAGTCTTGGCTTTGGGTTTACCCATGCTTATTCCCTTCGGTTAAAGGATAGAGGGTTGTGAGATGGAGTTGTCGAACCGATGGAAACGCGTTCTCAGATAAATGGAGGGAAGCAGGCTTCATATCGAATCCTTCTCGTTCTGAGCCAGGATTGCGCTGAACCAGCATGGCGACGCAGGCTCCTACAGAGCCGTCTACCCGCTGTCAAGATGGTGTACAGGGTGGTGACGTAGGGGTTAATCACTTCATGATCACACTGATTTCACACCTGTTCGCTGCACAGAGGCAATAGGAACAAACCGTCGGATCCCGCAGGGTGGAACGCATCGGAACTGACACTCACCGGCATCACGGACGTGGTAGCGGCCAAGCAATCGTTGCTCCATTCCAACAATGCGCACAATCCTTTCGCGGGCGAAGGCCGCTCTACATGATCTGACACCGTTGTTATTCCCAGGCTCTACCGATACAGGCAGTCGCAGGGAGGCAGGTATGCGGATACGGATAGCCCAAGAAAGCATGTACGGTATTCCGTCAACGTCCAGGCGCGGCAGAAGGAACCCTCTTCGACATCTCTGCAACAGGCTGCAGAATGCAAAGCAAGGTTGCTCTGAAGCCAGGCAGCTACCACGCCTTGTACATCGACACTCCTGACTTGGAATCACCGCTGGCTATGGAAGGTTCCATCGTGCGGAGGTGCCTGCCTTTGAGTACGCAGTCGAACTCCGGGGGGAGTTGCCTGAACAAGATCGTGCGCGTTTGCTTGAGGTGGCAGAGAGGTGTCCGGTTCACCGCACGCTCTCGAAACGCATCGGATTCCGGGTGGGATGAAACTCCACGAGCCAGCTAGGGTGCTCTTGCCGGCTCCGGAGGCTCCTACAATTGTCACGAGCTCGCTGCGCTGAATTTCCAAGTTGATCCCCTTGGGGGTGGGCAGTTCTTCAGACCTCATCGAAAATGATTGATGGAGATCATGTTCGGTGATGAGGTATGAGGACTAACCCGCATTATTCATGAACGCTTCTACTGCAACCGCCGATACGCCGCTGCGACAAGCCTGGCCGTGGTTGTCTCATGGCCAGGCGAGCAGGCTCGCCCCTCGTGGCCTCGACATACTGTTTCAAGTATGCCTTGGTCTCTCAGGGCTCCGCGTGCCCGCCTCGCATGGCGTCTTGGCGGTTTCGTCACGAACCATCATGAATAATGCGGGCTAAGGACTGAGGCTCGGAGTATTGGGACGGGAATGAGGACTCAGTCGTCGGCCCTCAATTTTCAGTCATGTGAATCTATTCATACCGCAATGCGGCGACCGGTTCGAGTTTTGCGGCTTGATTGGCCGGGTAGATCGTCGCCACAAAGCTGATCAGGATGGCGGAGCCGGCCACCAGGAACACGTCTTCCGCCAGCACATGAACCGGAATGGTCGAGATTTCGTACACGGTCGGGTCGAAGGTCCAAAACGTTTGAACCAGCCAAAGAAAGGCATAGCCCGACGGAATGCCGATGGCCGTCCCCGCGAAGCCCATGATCAGCCCATTCAGCATGAAAATCAGCCGGATACTGCGATTCGTCGCCCCCATCGCTTTAAGAATGGCGACTTCCTTTTGTTTCTCCGTCACGATCATCGTCAACGTGCTGACAATATTGAACGAGGCGACGATCGTGATGAGGACGAGGAGCAGAAACATGATCGTCTTCTGTAGCTTCAGGGACGAGAAGGTGTTGCGGTTCATCTGCATCCAGTCTCTGGCTCCGTGGCTGAATCCCAGCGCCTGTTCGATCTGGTGGGCGATTTCTCCGGCGCGGAACACATCCGTCACCTTGACCTCGATCCCGGTGACGCTTGCGACCAGGTTGAACAATCTCTGTGCCTCGCTGAGCTCGATATAGGCAAGCGAAGAATCATAGTTGTACATTCCCGAAGAGAACAGACCCACCACGGCGAATGTTCGCATTTTGGGCACCACGCCCATCGCGCTGATCGGCCCGGCGGGAGAGACGACGTTGATCGTATCGCCCACGGACACTTCCAGTTTGAGTGCCAGTTCTTTGCCTATAATAATGCCTGGTTTTTCAACGGCGCGCGGTTCACCTTGCGGGTCATCGGTCGGAGCCTGCATCACTTTCACCGGAGTGAGGAGGTCGAGCAAGTGTCCCGCCGTGATATTCTTGGCCAGTTCGGTGACATTGGCTTCTCGTTTCGGATCGATCCCACGCAAGATGATGCCTTGGACTCCGCGTTGCGTGGTGAGTAACACTTGGCGCAAGACGAAGGGTG
>JAHBWQ010000286.1 GCA_019636915.1 Nitrospira sp.
CTTTGTGGAACGAGCGAGCCGACTGAGGCTGTACACGATCAAGGCGGCTTTGTGTTTACAGGCTTCGGTAATCGATGCTTGAAGCGCTGGACGATTGTCGGCTCGACATCCAGACAAGCCTGCATCGACGTGGAGGCCTATCAAGGTGTACCCATTGGCTTCACACCAGGCCCTGATTCTGGCTTGTTGCGCTTCCAGGCTCACCCCATCAACAGCCTGTCCCTCGGTTGAAACTCTGGCATATCCAATCGCCTTCATGAGTCCTCCTTCTCATGTCGGTGTGCAACAACGGTGCGGTTGTTGCCCATTGCCCCTATTCCAGCAGTACGAGCTCTCGTTCCGGGATACGGTCTCCCTCCCCAGGAGCCATCAGACTACAGAACCGGTCAGCTTGCGCTTGTAGCGCCCGATCGACCGCCTTGGTATTGAGTCGGGCATAGATGGCGGTCGGGGTGAGACTGCGATGATTCAAGACGTTCTGAATAGTGGGGAGGTTCTCTCCCGAGATCGCGAGATAACTGGCGGCGGTCCGTCGTAAGTCATGAATGCGGACGTCGCCCAGATTCCACCGTTGCCGCACGTGCAACCAGATCTTGCCTATACTGGCGCTCGACCAATGCTTCCCGTCCTTTCCAGGGAACACCCATTCAGACTGCCGTGGGAAATAGGACAGTGCCTCCATCACCTGCAGGGGTAATGGTACCGTGTGGCTCGTACCATTTTTTGTCCGCGGCTTCCGCCAGTGGCGAGTAGTGGTATCAAGATCCGCCCAGCGCATCGACAAGGCTTCACCCATGCGACAGCCGGTCAAGAGCAAGACCAGTAAGAAGGCTTGTGGTTTGGCCGGAAGCTGGGACAGCCCATCCATGAACCGCTGGACCTCTTGGGCATCCATAAAGCGTTCACGCGGAGGTTGCGGATACCTCTTCAGCCTGAGCGCCGGATTGGCACAGGTGAGGAGTTCCATGTCGATGCCCCAGTTGAAGACGGCCCGGAGAATCCCCGCGCCTTTGTTCGCCCGGCCTGGGGTCTGCTGCAGTGTGAGGTACCAGAGCTTGACCTCTTTCCGGGTGATTGTGGCAGGGAGGCGATCGGCCCACGGTTGCCAATGCTGGCGGTAGATGGATTCAAAGTCTCGCCGGGCTGGCCGCGCTTTCAGATGATGGGAGGCATACAGGTGACAGAGTTCACCGAAGGTCAACGGCGCTGTAGTCATGTCCCGTCCGATGAGTTCGTTGAGCTGCTCCACCGGGAGATCATCAAACACCGGTGTGGTTGGCTTGGTCCGTTCCTTCTTGATGTAGGCTTCCCCCGGCTGATGAGCGCGGTAGTAATAGACTTGTCGAACTTCGCGCTGACGGAGAAAGGTCGTCACCTCTCGTACCGGAACTCCCGTCTTTGCCAGCCGGACCCCGCAGGTATGCCGAAGATCTTTCCAGGCGATGCGAGGAATCCCGACCCGCCGAACGGCGCTTTCCCATCGGCCCACATAGAAAGCATGGACGTTGGCCGGTCTATGCGGATTGTGGAGGTCAGGAAAGACCCACAAGGACGGCGGATGCAGGTGATGGAGTTGACGGAGGATCTCCACGGCATCGGGCGGTAAGCTCAGGGCCACCACGGCCCGGGTCTGTAGATGGGGCAGATGCAAGGTCGCCTTCGGCAAGTCCACGGCACGCCACAGCAGGCTGAATTGTTCTGACTGCTTCAGGCCGGTCAGAATGGCGAACTTCACCCATAGCGCGTAGGGCTGCCCCAGTTCGCGGCACAACTTCACCTCTTCCTCTTCCGTCAGCACACGAAGTGTTGGAGGCTTGTCCTTGGGCAGGGGAATCAGCTTGCAGGGATCGACTAACAAGTAGGCCATGAGCTGCCCCCACCGGCATACCCGACGAAGAAAGCGGAAGTAGTGATTACTCGTCCAGACGCTGCGGTTGCACTTGGCGGAAGCGAGGAGCTGCCGCTTAATGAGATCGCTCGACAACTCCTCCACCAGGAACCCGCCGATCCGGTCACTCCACCAGGCCGCATGGCGTTCATCCTCCTGTCGTGGGGAGCGCTCCGCCGTGCGATACGCGTTGATGAGGTCACGGATCGTCATGATGTCCTCCTTATGCCTCACAGGGGACAGGCGCTACTGATTGATCCGGCGTCTCGTGCTCTGCGCGGCTTTCTGCTGGCAAGGCTTCGGCCTGCTGAAAGAACTTTTCCATCGATTGGACGTACCAGCCGAGATCGCCCGTGTCGTTCAACTCATCCTCAATTTCGTCAAGGACACGCTGTACCAGGCTGACCGAGATGTCCTCCCGTTCCTCAGCCGCGAGGGCGAGAAGCTGAAGCAATTCACGTGTCCGAAAGAGCCCTCTCACCGCCTTGTGCCCTCCATCTTGGAGATAGGCCAACCCTCGCGCCTTCCGGTGCGTCTCCTGCGTCTCATCTCGTACGACACCGGTCTCGTCTCGATGGAAGACGCGGACTTGAAGCAGGGTCCGTGGTTTGACATCCTCTTGAAACTGCGTGCTGTTCTGCATGGGTCCTCCTGTGGTTATGGTGGTTATTGGATGGACTGCTGAAAGTGCTTCTCTAACAGGTGCCGAATCAGTCCCGCTGCTGTGGTGCCGCGCTGGCGGAGTGCGTCGAGCTTTGTTTTAAGTGGTGCGGGAAGTTGGACGTTGAGCCTGATCATCTTCATGGGTAGCGACTCCTACGATGAGATACAATTACATCATATGATGTAATATAGTCAATGGCGTCGTTGAATGGAGGAAGGCCGTTTGCTACAGTGCGGGTAAGTTCAGTTGAACAATGTAAAACGGTGGCACCATGCCGAAACAGAAGGTCAGTGAGATGGAGGAGGCGGGAGTATGGAACTTTCGTGAAGTTCCGAGGGATGTGATCGTGAAAGCCAAGATCGAAGCGGCTCTTGAGAATAAGTCAGTTAAGGCTCTCTTGATGGGCTTGGTAGAAGCCCACTGGCAGGAACTCGATCGAAAGGGACTTCTGCCCAAGACAACGAGATGAGACGGTGGGTCTTGCCGTAACCACAATGGCTATCGGTAGCAGATAAATGGGTAAAGGATAGGACGGGGAAGAGGGGTTGCTATGCGCGGAAGGCTGCTACTCTCTATTGTCCTGTTTTTTTCGTGTGTGCCGACATCGCACACATTGGCCAGAGAATCAACCGTTGCCGATTGGCTCGACACAACCGACGACTTCAGGGCTGGCTTTGTTGTTGGTCTCATAATGGGACTTCACGTCTTCGCCGTCGATGACCCTGACACCGCAGCAAAGGCCATACAATTCTCGTACGACGTTGACAACTGCCTTCGAAGGAAGGGCTTAACTCCACAATCCGTCAAGTCGATTATCGAAGGACATTTTCGCAATAACTCCCAAGAAAAAAACGCTGAGCTGATACCAGCGCTTCTTTCATCACTGGCAAAGATTTGCAGACCATGATGACACGGTCTACGAATGACATCTCATCTTGTTCACCGAATCGGCAGAAATCCCAACTGCTTCGCAAGCTTCAAGTTGACCTCCATCTGGGCCTGTCGTTTCGCGGCTTCCGTTTGCACCTCCTTCATGATTTCCCGTTGCTGCGCAAATGGGGCCACGACCCGCTCCCCAAACTTCATCGCTAACTCGGGATTGGCCCCATAGAGCCGCCCGAGCCATGCGGGCATTTCTGCCCCCTGCACGCCCTCATAGCCAGGCAGGTACTTCTGTTGACCGTAGAGTTGCATGGCTTGCTGTTCCTCAATCGCCTTGCGCCGTGCGTATTCTGCGTCCTGTGTGGCGGAGAACGCACTATTGAAAGAATCCCACACATTGAAAGCGGTCTTCCGTGAGTTGAAGTCTGGCCTAGCCGGCTGCTGCGGCATGTGCTGCCCATATAGGTCTTGCTGCCGCAAGCCTTCTAGGTATTGACGACTTTCCATCGTGCGCTGCTTGGACTGCTCAAGAGCCTGGTAGGGATTCCGGCTCAGCCAGGCCCCGAGCGCGTTGTATGGGGAGGATTCGGACTCTGACTCATCCATCGGGTACGTCATGATGCCCTCGTGGTGTGTGGCTATGTTGGCAATGTTGTGTTCTGCCTGTGAATGGCGTTGTATTCCTCACGATTGATGGTGAAATATCTCAGGACGTCATAATCATGCAGCGGGTCTCGCGTCTCACCAGTAGGAACCGGCTGCTCTCCCTCCAGGGGATCACGCCAGACTTCTTCCAGGGTTCCGTGAGGCCGTTGCCCAGAAGGCCATTGTGTTCGGTCCCTCGACCAGAAGGTTCCGGAGCCGTCTTTGTAGCCAATCAGTGTCCCATCTAAGGCCTGATCCACATTGCAGAACAGGATCAGGAGTTCGCGCCCCGAGTCCGTCTCCGTCATGGCCGTCACGGTCTTTTCTAGCTGTCTGATTCGCTGCGCGAGTCGCATAGGGTCCTCCTGAGTTCGGAGCCTGTCTTTGCGTTGGGAAGATCAGAAGCCTC
>JAHBWQ010000287.1 GCA_019636915.1 Nitrospira sp.
TGAGGCATTGCGATCAACCGGGTACTGTGCCGTCTTGCTTCGAAGTGGCCGCTGATCTCTCCGGTCTTCCGCTCGCGCTAAGTCAATTCCACGAGGCGTATAGCCTTCTACATCGAGTCCTGCGATCGTCGCTTGCACCCAGGCTTCCGTTTTGAACTCAGGGGTGCCGTTCACCCGTACTGTGCTCCAGCCCTTCGCTTTGGCCAGGAGGACCATTCCCTGAATGACGCTCGGGTCGTCATGTTCCGTGACCAAGCGCTTTCCGTGATCCGTAAATGCGAGCTTGGTCGGTTCGCCTGGAGCCGTGCGGTAATAGAGTTGCTCACCGGCTTCGATGAAACGCTTCCGCAAGGAATCGGCGGCATCACGACGTTGATTGAGTCGTGGTTTTTCGGCATCCTCGTCCTGATTGACGTTTGCAGGCTTCGGCTCGTCGGTCCGCTTGGTCTCTTTTGCTTCGTCCACACCTATTTCATTCATGGTGTCCCTTCCTCTCTCCTATCCGTACCACTGTGGCCAAATGGACGCCGGATTCTGCTCCTTCACTTCAATCTCCACCCGTCGGTTCTTCGCCCGACCTTTCTTCGTCGCATTGTCGGCCACATGTTCCCCGATCGGGACGATGGTGATCTCGATGTGGTTTGGGTCATAGCCCTGCGCGATCAGATAGGCGCGGGCCTTGTGCGCCCGTTGCTTGGCTGTCTCACGTTCGACCCAAAGATCCTTGTCTCCGTCCGTATACCCACGCACGTGCAGGCAAGGACCACGGCTCATAATCTGTTTCAGGTGGGATTGCAGAGGCTTGCTGGGACGAAACTCAGACCGACCTGTCCTTTCCGACACCCGGAAGATGATACTGTGGCGATGCAATTCGACCTGTTCCCGTTCACTCAACTCGATGACCCGTGGTCTCCATGAATTGATCTGCTCTTTGTCTTTTGGAGGCGGAGGGGAGGGGGACGGAGCTGCTGATGGTCCAATGCTGCAGGCTGGCCCCACTGTTGTCGATCGCTCCTCTTCACTCTGCGCCGTTTCGGTCTTCGACTGGCTCTGATCAGACGCAGTCGGAGATGCATTACCATCAGGTGATACGGTCGCGTTAGTCGGTGGGCCTTTCGATTCTGGTGAAACAGGAGGGATCGTGAGTGCGGTCGCCGTGATTGTGCGGCCAGACCGAGATTTGCCTTTCGCCAGCTCTTGCTGTTGGAGTTGCACGAAAGTCAGCGCGGTACTCAACTCCTGGACCTGTTGTGTGAGGCTGTCTATCTGCCTGGTGAGGAGACTCCGCTCCTGCTTCTCACGCTGGTCGCTCTTCACTCGCTCACGGTACTGCTGGATCATCTCGTCGCTGTTGATCGGCACGCGCGCCGCACCGGATGGCACCACTGGCTTTTGCGCACAGGCCAGCGTCGTGGTGTAGGCGATGAGGATGACAAGACCGTGAAGCCCTCTCCGTGTTCTGATGCATGTCGTCATACGTCCCTCTCTTCTCTCTCTCGATCCATCAGGGATCGATCAACCTGCTTCTCTGTTCTTTGGGCTTTTCCTTCTTCGGTCACAGGACGCATCTTCTCTGAGATGTCGTCATCGACCTTGTCGGTCCATTGCAGCTGGGCGACAAAGGCATCGACCAAATTGTTCACTTCTTTGGCCGTCGGTGGGTCACGTGCGACGACCGGTGGGAGGGTGGTCAGATCCATTGCCAGCTTCGAGAGGTCGATCGGCTCATCCGGTTGGACTGGACGCATCCGGCGTTCCACTTTGGCGCGATGGAGCTCCAAGTCGAGCCTGGGAATCTCCACGGACAATTCCCGGCGCACGAAGGCTGCCTCTTCGAGCTCCGCTTGGGTCGGCATCCGCTTTCCGACCGATGCGAGGAACGGACTGATGCGCTTCAACCGATCGATGAAGACCGGCTCGGCATAGAACCGGGCCTTGTCACAGAGGATCGGCTTTGTATGTATCAGGGTGATGATCGCCCGCTGGTCCCCCAGTTCCTTTACTTCCTGTGGCAGCAGCAGCGGCCGCGCCTGTTCCGAATGGGTGGAGCTGGAAGAGGCCTGTTTGCCGTTACTCCAACCTAGTGGTCGGCTTGTACCAGTCGAGATCGCGTCGGCCGTATAGGTGCCGAGCATCTGGGAATAGTACTGCGCGTCTCGTTGTTCACGAGGGGCAAACAGGATTTGGCAGGCATGGTTCGTGACGAATGTCCGCGCGTCCTTTTCCCCATAGACTGATTCGAGCTGCGAGAGGCTCTGAATGATCGGGAGCAGGCGCAGATTGTAGCCGGCCATGAAGCCGACGGCCTTGGCAAGAATATTGACCCGCCCGAGGGCGGGGAACTCATCCAGAATCACGAGGCACTGGTGCTTCAAGCGGGGATTTGTGGCTGGCAGGTCGACAGTGTTGTAGTGAATCAGTTGGGAGAAGAACAGGTTGACCAGCAACGCCGCATCGCTGAGTCGATTGGCCGGAATGCCGACATAGATGGACATCCGCTGCGCGCGCACCTGTTTCAGGTCGAAGTCCGTCGCACTCGTCGCCGCATCGACGATGGGATTACTGAAGATGGTGAGGGGAGCCGTCAGGGTCGCGAGAATGCTCGCCATCGTATTCTCGCTGGTGGCGCAGAACCGGTGCAGGGCCGCCGTACAGTCGTCGCTCAGCGGGGCGTTACTCTTGGCTCTGGTGCTGATGAGATCTTGCAGATACTCCTTGATGGGCTGCCCCTTGCCGGAGGCCTGGCGGAGCACTTCCCCAAGACTGCAAGGCAGGGATGGAGTCTCCATGATAGAGAGGGTTAGGCCAAGAAAGAGATTGCGGGCAGACTCGTTCCAAAAGGCATCCCGTTCATTATGGTTCGGATAGAGCACCTGCCCGATGGCTTGGATCTCGCCCACGCGCCGATTTGGGTCGCGATCGACCGCATCCAATGGGTTCCAGCGATGGGTCTGGCCGTCCGTAGTAAAGGGATTGAACAGGTAGACGTGATGGCCGTGCGCTTGTCTGAACTTCGATGTGTAGGCGAAGTTTTCCATCTTGATGTCCAGTACGACCACTGACTCGTCGTAGTGGAGCAGGTTCGGGAGCACGATGCTCACGCCTTTTCCAGATCTAGTCGGCGCCGCCAGCAAGACGAATTCCTGGCCCCCATAGACCAAGTACCGCTTGCCCACTTTCCCAATGATCACCCCGCGCTCTCCATAGAGCCCGGCCTGTTGAATTTCATCATGAGTGGCAAATCGCGCCTCGCCATGGAGCGGTTTCTTCTGGTTGGTCAGGGACAACACGAGTAGAGTCGGGAGACCAAAGCCGATGAATCCGCCGACTGCGGCGGAGAACTGCAGCCGCTTCCGCTGAATCGGATCCTCCCGATAGGCTCGCCAGGACTCGGGCCAGCTGGTCAGGGAGAGGTCCTCCGGCATCTGTTTGTTGGCGAGCGTGAAGACGGCGCCGGCGAGGGCATCTGCTCCGCAGAGTCCGAGTGGGAGATACAGCAACAGGGCGATCGCAATCCGCATGCGCTTGCGTGACATCGGTTCCTCTAGGCCCTCACCAGGATGGCTTCTCCGAATCGCGCCACGAGTTTCGCGATCGGGTCATAGTGGACTTCCGCCACGTAGCGGTCTTTTCTGATGGGCCGCCCATGTTCGTCATACTGATTCTGCGCGACCACATGAATGATCACGTCGATGGTTAAGGCCACCAAGCGCTTGAGAGTCGGCACATCGTAGGTCGCCGCCTGTTCGTGTTCTTTGCACATGAAGACATAGCGTTCGGCCGCGAGGGCACAGGACTCCGCGTGGTAGGAGGTAATCGAGCCACTGTGACCGGTCGTGAGGAGTTTGAGGAAGTCGAAGGCCTCCCCGCCACGCAATTCTGCGAGGAGTATCCGGTCCGGCTTCATCCGGAGTGTGGAGGCGATCAACTCCGACGGTGTGATTGTCGCAGTGCCCTGTCCTCCTTTGGCGTACAAGAGATGCACGCGGTTGCCGTGCTGGGGGAGTAGCAATTCGCGCACATCCTCGATCGTGATCAGGCGTTCCTGCTCGGGGACCGCCTGACAGATCGATTTCATGAGGGTGGTTTTTCCGGAGCCTGTGTCCCCCACGACGGCAATATTCTTTTTCGCCAGCACTGCCGCCCGAATGAACGCACCCAATTGGCGATCGGTCAGATACTGCACGAGCTGTCGCTCGATGGAATCGAACTCGGCGGCGCGATGATCCAACGTCGCCGCCTTGGCCCAGACATAACGGCTGAAGGCGCCTTCCGCCTCATACTCAGCAAGCGTCTTGATCCAGGCGCTGGGCCTACGGATCGAGATGGAAATGGTTCCCAGTTCCACTGCGGGCGGCAGCACGATTTGCACCCGTTCACCATCCGGCAACATGGCCGAGAGAATGGGGTGGTGCGGTCCGATTTCTTGCTCGGTCGCCGTTGCGATGGCCGTGGCGAGCGCGGTG
>JAHBWQ010000288.1 GCA_019636915.1 Nitrospira sp.
TTGGCAATATAGAGATACAAGTTCCTCCGCAAGGGATACGAGGCATCCATCACAGCCTGCAAGGATGGCTCGACATACCGGCCGCCTTTCACCATAGCAATGGGGACCGGTTTCACCATGGGTGTTCTGTATCCAATGGCACTGAACCCGATCCCGTTTGGATCCGTTCCCACCTCGAGGACGACCGATGCCAGGCCCTGTGCATCGAGTAGTTGTGGGTGCAAGGTTCCTCCTTTGCAGATTTCTTCTCGAAAGAAATTGCCGGGACCGGACTTGCCGTTTCTGCCGTACAATTGCACCGGTGTTTCGAACCATTCATCCATCACTCCGACCAGTCCCCAGGAGTCCACAACATACTTCAATCCTCGGTGCCGTTCACGGCAGAACATGGCATCGAGTTCATCGAGGGAGAGACCGGTAAGAGGATTATCCTTGTGGACATAGACGGCCAGGGCATCGGTCGCGACCGGAACTTCAGTCGGTTCGTATCCATATTCTCGAACGAACTCGGCGATTTCATCGGCGGTCATGCGGCGGGCCATGGCGGCGACTTCAGACCGATGGGCCAACAGTGGGGCAAGACCCGTGTCCGATCCTTCTCTCGCCATCGCAATATTCAACTTGGGGTGGCGGTGAACCACCTCCTCAACCCACGCACGAACCAGGGGCTTCATCGTTTCAGCAAGAGACAGAGTCAGTTTACCTGAGACTTGGTCGGGGGCAAGATAGGAAGGCATATCTGGATCCGGCAACGGGCGAACCTGCCCCCAATTCGCAGGAGGAAGCGACATCAAAACCAGAGTCGCAGTCAGGTAGAAGGCGAGCACCAGTCGAGACAATATCATGCTGAGCATCCCTCCGGTTCACGAAAATCTTCGTGGATCGAGTTTAAGAGATGATCATTGCGGATACGTCAATGGATTGTTAACTCCATGTTAACTACCTATCTCTGGATGAGGGATGGGCTACGTAGCAGTTAACTCACAATTTACACGATGCTAAGGACCAAGTTTTGTTCGTTGGAATATGATGCTGTCCCGATATGTTGAGCACGCCATCCATGACCGGCCTTCAGGGTTCCATCCTCATGTTCATCCATTCGGAACCGTTCGCCCAATCGTTGAAAAAGGTTTTTGTCGCAAGCGGATATCGGGTCGCATGCGTCGCGACGGAAACCGCTGCCCTTGCTGCCCTGAAAGAATCGCTGCCTTCGCTCATCATCGTCGAGCGACAAGATGGGATTGCTCCTCTCTTGCGGCAATTGCGATCTGCGGCGAATGTTCCTATTGTGGCGTTGGTGAACGAGAGTGATTCTTGCCAGGGCGATGAATGGCTCCAAGATTATGACCAGGATATTGATCTCGTGCTGTGTAATCAGACTCCCCGCCAAGTCGTTGCCCGTGTGCGGGCGATCTTGCGTCGATGCATTTCGACTATTCAGCCGCCGAAACACTTCCGCGCCGGGACGATCGGGATGGACATCGATCGACACGAAGTCACGGTCGACGGACGAGTCGTGGAATTAACGCCGAAGGAATTTCAGATCCTGCATCAATTTATCGAGGCACCAGGTCGTGTCTTCTCCCGCCAAGAGATGCTCAATCGCGTGTGGGGAGAAGGGTATGCTTTGGAAGAACATGCACTCGATGTGCATATCCATTCTCTCCGCCAGAAGGTTGAAATTGACCCAAACGAGCCGAGATTCATCATGACGGTGCGAGGTATCGGCTACAAGCTTCGCGTGTAGCTCCGTAAGCTCCGAAGGGGGACGCAGGCAAACGGATCTCTCCCGATGACAGGTCGGAACGAGCCGAGCCGCACACCGATTCGACAGACGTGAGGCGGCCTGTTACCCCGAATAGATGAGTGCCGGCTTTAGAAAATCACGAGCCGAAATGATTCCGATGAAGGTACCTGCCCGCGTTACACCAAGATGGAACGTGCCATGCTTGAGCATGAGATGGGCGGCTTCGGAGAGCGGACGCTGGGCATCGATGCCGAGAACCGGACTACGAATGATGTCTTGAACGGCAAAAAAGTAGGAGACCTTATTTGCGCCGACGAAGTTCCTGACGATATCCGTTTCTGTCACCATACCGATGACGCGTCCTCGGCAAGCCACGAGCAGACTTGTAACATTGCAGACCCTCATCAGTTGTGCCGCTTCGATCACCGGTGTGCCGACATCGATGATCACCGGATCTTTCCTCATCAAGCTATCCACGGTAACCATGCGCATCCCTGTCATCGTCGCTCGTAATGACCGACACAGAATAGCGATGGGGAATTACGTGTGTGTTACGTCATCATATGGGATCGGAAAATTTGAGTCGATGGTCTGGTAGAGCGTTACACGATGTTAACGTGTTCGCAATGAGTCGATGATCCAGGAAAGGTAGAATCCCCCATGACCCCTCATCCGCGATTCTTATGAGAAGTAGGAGGTAAGACCCATGGTCGACGAACTCCGCACGGGACTTTTTCTTTTCGTCTCGTTCGCATTTCTCATGCTGATCATCGCCGTCATCACCCTTGGTTCCGTTATGAAGCCGAATCGATGGAACGAACGGACTCGGATCGCTTCCAAGGTGCGAGTGAGCGGGAGCAAAAGACTCTCAGTCACCATCTGAGCCTTCCGAATGGAGAAGAAGTGTTTCGCCAAGCACGGTGTTATCCTCCGAAGGGAGAGCAATCTCATGTTCGCTTCGTGCCATGCCGTACGATGCATTGGCTTGTCGGCCTATTCGGATGGGTTGGAATAGAAACAGCAATCTTCCCATAGCGTATCGATGACGCGCATGGTTCAGATCTCACCTGAAGCACTCTAATCATTCTGTAATAGACGTTCTCCCAGTCGTGTCTTCCCCATGACCGGAAGGGGGATTCATGAAACAGGACCGCAAGCATAATCGGAGGGGAGCGCGAGCAATTGCACTGGTCAATAGTTCGGTCATTTTCCTCGATGAGGCGACCGAGGCAGTTTCAACAATCGGCGGAACGATTTTTGACGTCAAGCTGAAGAAGGTCGATGCCAAAGCAATGTGACGCGTGAAACTGTTACGGGGTACAGAGCGAGTGAGGGTCTACGTCGATGCCCTGTCAGAAAAGATTAGCGAGGCCTACGTTGAGGTGGAGGCGTTGAAGTTTAATCTCGTATGATGCTTTCCTGGAATATCGTGGGATTACGAGGAATCCTCGAATCTCTGCACCAGGGTATTGCGGCCGTTGTTTTTTGTGTGGGGACTTCAGAGGACGATCCTGTCGGAGTGACAACTACCAGTGCTCTATCGGCTTCCCGTCCCGTGCGTAGAGTCTTGATGCCGATTCCTTGAATACGACTTCAGCTGGGCCGTACCGGACCGGACCGTCTTTCCGGATCGCATCATCCTCTCGATTGCGAGCGGCTTTGCTGCCAAGACCCCGCTATGACCGATTTCGAGACGCCTCTCGACCTCACAAACGCGCCGTCAAAGACGGTCGTGGTCTGAGCGTGGCCGTCGAACGGCTCGTATCGAACCGAGCCGGGACCGACATCTACGACGAGCTTCGCCGTGTCCGCATCCGACTCGCCGGTCGGCCAGAATTGAGAGAGATCCAATGTGCCGTCGATGGTGGGTTTACCCATATATGTTCCCCTTGGGGGCAGGAAGAGCCGCTCATGGCTCCCACCTACTAGAACGGCAGGGGCACCTATGCCACATGCACGTTACGGCGACATAAAGAGTTCGTGCCAGTCTTGGAGATCGATATGAGCCGATTGCATCTATTCACGACGCACATAACAAAATGCCATATACATGATTCCCACAATCGCACTGATTACAATCACTTCGATGACTACGGATTCCATCAACCGCCACCTCCTGTTACGATTTCTTCGTCATGTGTTAAGGGGAAAAAGCACACCCTACCGGACTCCGTGTTTCAAAGGGATGATTTTCTTATTAAGTATCTGTGAATCAGTGCGCCGTGTTCTGGCTGATGACCTGCAGCGCCCAGTTTGATCCGAGCGAGGTGTTAAGCCGTGAGCAGGTCCTCACTAGGTGAGTCAGAATTAACCCGCCGCTAATATCAGTGAAACATCCTCACAATGCTCCATCGATAGCATGTCAATCATGTCTTCAAGGAAACGCCCAAAGCATCGGCCATCCATCGATCACGTCTGGAAGAGTCTCATCAAAACAGTCGAGGTCAGGCGGGTTGACCACAAATCTATCAAGCAGCTTCCTGACACCAGCCGAATCCCCTGGTTTTCCACAATTAGTAAGGCCGGCAACTAGCTGCATCCTGTCCCTCTCGGTGGGTCAGCGCAATATTCTATCGGGTAACCGTATGTGATGGTCGGCAATGTAACCCGTAGGCGGAAGTGGGGACGGATATCTCCAGAAGCAGAGCCCGGTAAATTTGCGGGAATGTCTCCGCGCTCAAGTACCCT
>JAHBWQ010000289.1 GCA_019636915.1 Nitrospira sp.
ACCGATTTGAGCGAGAATACCTACTTTGCCAAGATTCATCTGATGTACGGTGATTCTGAGTATGCCGTGGATTCGCGTCCGAGCGATGCCATCGCGCTGGCGCTGCGGACCCAGGCGCCGATTTTTGCCAGTGAGTCGGTGATTCGCAAGCAAAGTTCGGAAGAGCTCGGGCAGTGGCTTGAAAATTTGAAGCCTGAAGACTTTGGAAAGCTGGACTCCTGAGCGAGGTCAATGATATGGACGGTAGCTCACTACCAGGTTCTGGACCGTTGATCCAGCTTGTGGTCGATCGCGTGGTCGAGGATCCTGCCACGGATACGAGGATCGTGGTGTTGGCTCGGAAGGACGGTGACCTTGATCACTTTATGGTATGGGTCGGAGCCTCAGAAGGCGAAGCGATCAAACGGGCCTTGGATACATCGGTAACTGCACGACCTATGAGTCATGATCTGATCAAGAGTTGTGGCGAGCATCTTGGGATCACCACGGAACGAGTGGTCCTGACCGACGTCAAGAGCAGTACATACTATGCGACGGTCTTCCTCGAAAATAAGGGGGTGACCCGTACCCTTGATGCACGTCCCAGCGATGCCATTGCCTTAGCTTTGCGCTGTCAGGCTCCTATCTATGTGACTCAAGATGTATGGCAGCGTCGGAGCGGGCAACAGTTGGACGCGTGGTTGTCGAAATTGGAGACAAAGAATATGGGTGCGCAGGAAGTGTAAGTCCTTTAACGCCGGCTGAAAGAGCCGCAGTGGAGAAAGAAGAATGATGACGACGTACTTTGAGAATCCGGTTCATGTGAAAGAAACCTGGCATCTGGTGGATGCTGACGGCAAAACCCTGGGGCGTTTGGCGGCCAGAGTCGCCGGAGTGTTGCGCGGGAAGCATCGTCCGACGTTCACCCCGAACGTCGATATCGGCGACCATGTCGTTATTGTGAATGCGGAGAAAATCCAATTGACCGGCGGGAAGCTGGACAAGAAGCTCTATCATCGTCATACCGGATATCCTGGAGGTTTGAAAACCGCTTCGGCCAAACATGTCTTCCAAAAGGATCCGGCACAGCTTCTGATCACGGCAATTGAGGGGATGCTTCCGAAGACCCCGCTCGGAAATGGGATGGCCAAGAAACTTCGTGTCTATGCGGGGCCCAATCATCCCCATCAGGCACAACGTCCACAGCCGATTTCACTCTGAACGAGTTTGTGATTTCAACGAGAAGGAGACCAGTCGCATGGCAGTCGTGACACAGTATGCAACGGGACGGAGAAAGTGTGCGGTGGCGCGAGCCTGGGTTACCGGGACCGCAGGTGACATTACCGTGAACGAGAAGCCGTTGGAGCAGGCGTTTCCACGTTTGACCCTGCGACAGATCATTCAATTGCCGCTCGAAATGGCAGGCGCAATGGGCAAGTATTCGATCAGCGCAACGGTCTATGGTGGAGGGCCGACAGGACAAGCCGGCGCGTTGCGGCATGCGATCGCCAGGGCGTTGGTTGCCATGACGCCGTCAACCCGTGGTCCGCTCAAGAAAGAAGGGCTGCTCACCCGTGATTCACGGGTGAAGGAACGGAAGAAGTACGGACAAAAGGGCGCCCGTAAGCGATTCCAGTACTCCAAACGCTAGACATCGGAGGCACGGATCCAAGATAAGGGAAGGCCTCGTGCCTTCCCTTTTTTATGTTGTCGATCGTGATCCGAGAGACGATTCCGAGCTTGGGAATTGATTGATGGGGAAGAAATTTCGAGTCGCCATTGCGGGAGCGAGTGGGTATGCCGGTGCAGAATTAGTGCGTCTGGCTTCGGCTCACCCATATTTCGCCGTCACGGCCGTCACCTCTGAAAAGTCAGCGGGGCAATCGGTTGCATCCGTGTTTCCGAGCCTCACAGGGATTGTCGATCACCGGTTTGAAGCGTTGGCACCGGATGTCTTGGCCGAACGGGCGGACGCGATTTTTCTCGCCCTTCCGCATACGAAGTCGCAGGATCCTGTTGCTGCTTGCATCAAGGCCGGCAAGTTCGTCGTGGACCTCAGCGCTGACTATCGTTTGAAGGATGTGGGCACCTATGAACGATGGTATCAGACTCCACATGCCTACCCACAGCTCCTGAAGGAAGCGGTCTACGGCCTACCGGAACTCCATCGACGCGCTATTGCAAAAGCAAAACTCGTCGCGTCTCCCGGTTGTTATCCCACTGCCGCTATTCTCCAGCTGGCGCCGCTCTTTGCCAAAGGGTTGGTGCAGCCGGAGACGATCGTCATCGACGCCAAGTCCGGGGTGTCTGGAGCGGGACGGAGTCCGGCCCTCCCCTATCATTTCCCCGAGGCACATGAATCGCTCGAACCCTACAAGATCGGACAACATCGTCATACCCCGGAAATCGAGCAAGAGCTCTCTGGTTTGCAAGAGCAAGTCGGCCCGGTCACGGTGACGTTCACTCCCCACCTTGTTCCGATGAATCGGGGGATTTTGAGCACAGCCTATTGCCGACTGACTCAAGCGATGCCGCTCGCGGACCTTCGAAACTTGTACCGAGAGTTCTACAAAGGTGAACGATTTGTTCGGCTGTACGACGACATCGTGCCGAATCCCCGCTACATTAAAGGGACAAATTACTGCGATGTTGGCGTGTACGCGGACGCTCGGGCTGGATGGGTCGTGACCGTGGCAGCCGTCGATAATCTTGTCAAAGGAGCCGCGGGGCAAGCCATTCAAGCCATGAATCTCATGCTGGGTTTTCCCGAAGAGACCGGTCTGACGGCTCCCGGTAGCTATCCATAAGCCTATCACCTTTGACGGTCTCAGTCTGACTTAGCCACCCTCACGGAACTTCGTTCTATGAAAACTAAACAGACAGGCATTACCGCCCCGCAAGGCTTTCAAGCGGCCGGCATCCATTGTGGGATTAAGAAACCTGGGCTCCTCGATCTTGCACTGTGTGTATCGGAGGTGAGCGGACCGATTGCCGGAGTCTTCACGAGGAATCGTGTCGCCGCCGCTCCGGTGATTCTCGACCGTCGCCATCTTCGATATCGTTGCGGGCGTGCGATCATTGTGAACAGCGGGAATGCCAATGCCTGCACGGGAGCTCAGGGGGTGGTCTCAGCCACGACGATGGCGAGGACGGTTGCGCAGCAGCTCGGGATCCCTCGTCATCAAGTCTTTGTGGGATCGACCGGCGTGATCGGGCGCACACTCCCGATTGACCGCATTACGACGGCAATTCCCAGCTTATTCTCACGTCTCAGTGTGAAGGGTGGCGCTCAAGCAGCTCAGGCCATCTTGACCACGGACTTGCGCCCTAAGACCGTCGCGGTACAAGCAAGAATTGGCGGTCGTATGATCACGATCGGGGGGATGGCCAAAGGCTCGGGCATGATCCATCCCGATATGGCCACGATGCTGGGGTATTTGACGACCGATGCTGCCATCACACCTCCTGCTCTGCAGCAGGCCCTGAGGGCCGCAGCTGACCAGTCATTCAACTGCATCACCGTAGATGGGGACACCAGCACGAATGATACGGTTCTGTGTTTGGCGAACGGGCTTGCACGGAATCGGGTGATTGAACCGCAGAGTCGGGCCTATCACGATTTTGAGCGTCTGCTGACCGAGGCCGCACAGACCTTGGCCTTACTCATCTGTCGTGACGGAGAAGGCGTGACCAAGATCGTCAAGGTACTGGTTGAAGGGGCCACGACGGTTGCTGCAGCGAAGCGCGTTGCGGCCACCATTGCGACCTCGAATTTGGTGAAGACCGCTCTCTTCGGAGAAGATGCGAATTGGGGGCGAGTCATGGCAGCCATCGGACGAGCCGGTGTGGCAGTGAACCCGGCCAAGGTGATGGTCAGTTTCGACGATATTCAGATGGTGAAGCAGGGCGTCGGGATGGGACTTGCTGCCGAGCATAAAATCGCACAGATCTTCAAACGGAAAGCGTTTACCATCGCGGTCCATCTTGGCCTGGGTACGGCACGCGCCCATATGTGGACCACGGATCTTTCGTATGATTATGTGCGCATCAACGCAAGTTATCGATCCTAGCCCGCATGATTCATGAACGCTTCTCCTGCAATCGCACATTCGCTGCTACGACAGGCTTGCAGCGGGCAGGCTCGCGTGTGAAGACCGTTTGTCGCTTGAAACCTCGTTGGGACTATGATAGCGTCGCCGATCGATATCTGACAGCGGTCGCGTTCACGGAAAGAGAACCGGCCGATTATTCAAATTCAATGACAGCGCGTCGTTCGCTGTGTGGCTTGAGAATAAGGGAAGCGATTCCCTCGCCCGTCGGGGTGCTCTGCAAGCCTGGAGGAAGGTGAAGGCATGGGGGTAGTAGCTATCAAGGAATTGTTGGAAGCCGGTGTGCATTTCGGACATCAGACCAATCGCTGGAATCCCAAGATGAAGAAGTTTCTCTTTGGTGAA
>JAHBWQ010000029.1 GCA_019636915.1 Nitrospira sp.
CCCCGATCTCGGCGACGAAGCGCTCATCGTCTACACGTCCGGGACCACTGGCCCGCCCAAAGGGGTGGTCCTCACCGTAGAGAATTTGCTTCTCGATGCCGATGCGATCACCGACTGGCATCAGTTTGGGGCAGACGACCGCTTGATGTGTGTGCTCCCGATTCATCATGTGAACGGGACGGTCGTCACACTGGTCACACCGTTCTATTGCAAAGGCAGCATCGTACTGAATCGTAAATTCAAGAGCGCTACATTCTGGCGGAGATTACACGAAGAGCGGGTCACCTGCGTCAGCGTCGTCCCGACTTTGCTTGAATTTCTTCTCGATGCGAATGAAGATGTGACCGCATACAAACTCGATCATTTCGGCGGATTCATTTGCGGGGCAGGCCCTCTACTCAAGGATACCGCCTTACGGTTTGAAGGCCGATTTGGCTTTCCGATTCGCCATGGGTACGGCTTGTCCGAAACGACCTGCTATTCCTGTTTTCTGCCGAATGATCTATCGCGCAATGAACATCGCCACTGGATCGGAGGCTACGAGTTTCCCTCGATCGGAGTTCCTCTCCGGCACAATTCGATGGCAATTCTCAGCGATGATGGACGACCGTTGCCGGAAATGGCGAGAGGGGAAATTTGCATCCGTGGCGGAACCGTCTGTGCCGGCTACTTCAAGCGCGACGACGCCAACGAGGCGGCGTTTCAATGGGGCTGGTTTCGATCTGGAGACGAGGGGTTCTATGTCCGAGATAAGCAGGGGCAGTCCTTTTTCTTCATTTCCGGTCGCCTCAAGGAATTAATTATTCGCGGTGGGGTGAATATTGCTCCGCTTGAAATCGACGAGGTATTACAGACTCATCCTCTCGTCAGATTCGCGATGGCTGTTCCGTTTGAACACCGATACTATGGAGAGGAGATCGCCGCCTATGTGGTGCCGCGAGACAGCGGCTCTCCCCCTACAGAAGCGGAATTACTTGCTCACTGTCGTCGACGGCTTCCGTTCTCAAAATGTCCGAAGGTCATCCACTTTGGACACGACGTTCCCTATACCTCCACCGGCAAACCCAAACGACTGGAATTAAAGACCCGTCTTGCTCCTCTATTGGCAGCCTATCGCGATCATCAATTCAGGGCGTAGAGGCTATAGAAAACCAGTAATTATATTATAGCCACTCACCGAGACGCTTCTTAATCATTGGAATGACATTAGCTGGAATAAATTCATCGTTTCCTGCCAGAGCCATGAGAACTGGCTCTGGCAGGACGCTTCCTTAAGACGGCCTTAAGGGAGACTGTACCTTACCGGTGGTTCCCCTGATCAGTCCATGAAACCTCCATTCAGTAATGCGAAGACCAGAATCCCGATAAGAAACGCTGCATACAAGAAAGTCCATGCCGGCTCGTGTTTTAACTCATCCTTGATATCAACATGCATGGCCTCCACCTCCTTGCTTCAAACACCCTGTTGTTGCCCGTGGGATGTCCGAACTGTCCTTGCTGCTCGTGATAACATGCTAATAAAAAGACTGTTCCTTTTGCCATCGCCCGGAGGATGGAATGCAAACCTACACCGTCTGGGTGAGAACCACGCGCGTGAATGAGCAGTGACTGAGCGTGAAGATAAGTGTTGACGGCCTTGACGCGCCCATCAACGGAAAGTTTCTCGTATAAGTGATACAGGGCGCGTCTTCACGGCCTCGACTGAGACGCGAGGCGATACGCCGTATTTCCTTAGCGGTGACTGGACAGGGAAACCTTCTCTTCTTTTACGGCGCCCTCGCCGGTGCCCGAAGATCTGCTCCTCAGAGATATAGGCTTGGGGGCACCGGCATGGATCTGCACTTTGCAGTTACGCGGCCATACGAAATGCCCACCGCTCCGCATCGCGTTTCATCTGCGCGAGCGCTCGCGCTTCTCGGCTCTGCGCCGCCATAGACAGCCCGGCTAGAAAGACCGTGGCAAGCAGAACGCCGGCGACTATGAGGTACCCCATCGGGATCTCCGGCCATGATGCCGATTCGGTAGAAGCGACAGCGATAAGTTTTGAAGGTACTGTCGGAGCTGTCGTGACGGTCGGCTGCATCGGCCGATCGGTGATACCCTCGTTGCGAGCAGCGGCAACGATCAAGCTGGCCAGCTGCTCTTGCTGTGCAGCGTGCTCTTTTCCCGCGTTCATTTGTGTGTGCGCAACTTGAACCACCGCAGACCCGAGTCGCTCCTGAATGGCACCTTTCTGGAGCCAGTCGTGTTGGGATGCTTCGACGATGCGGTGTCCGAGCATTGTTTGCCATGTAGAGGCGAAGTCATTGTGGAGGCGCTGCCCTTGGGCTTCGATCGCACCGATCATGTTCATATTGTATGCGGTGTCATACTGATCAACCGACAACAGACCGTTCAGTACGCCACGCTTCGTGAAATTGACGATCCCTCGCCCCATGACACCCTGCACACGGGCGAGATGAGCCGCCGGTACGGTCACCCCTTGGGTCAGCACGGTGCCGAGCCAACCGTTGGAGTCAGATTGCCGATCATGATACGCCATAGTGACGCGGTTCCATTCAGCCACCGCGTGAGCCAAAGCCTGATTGGTCTGGCGTTCCATGATCGCTTGATCGACGATGGCTTGGCCCAACGCTGGTTGGAGGAAGCGCAGGCCGTTATCCTGCCTGAACGATTGCTCCAACGCAGGAGCGCTCGGCAGAACGGCTTGGTATGTTCCATTGACGGCAAGAAACAAGAGAAGCGCTCCGAACAGAATGGCACACATTCCGACACCGACGATGATATCGATGGTGTTGTAACGATAGGCCATAACTACCTCCTTGCCACGTCGAGTCATCGTCTGAGTGGCCATGATGCGGAAATGACGTTGTCTGGCTCACAAGCCCGATGACGGGACGCAGCGACAACTTAGCAAGATGATTGATGAGAAATGAAAGAGAAGGGAGGACATATTGACCACATTCAGTCAGTCGGTGTGTTATCCCCGCGACAAACATGGCCACCACCTTCTGAAGAATGAGGCGGCATCAATGCACCACTCTACGCCGCATGGAGCGCAACGGTCAAGTGTAGCTCACGCATAACTGAATCAATCTTTCATTCTGATACTGCGTCAAATTGGGGTAACAGAAGAATAGCTGCGCTCTCGTCTCTGTAGCTATGCCACGTGTTCACGCTCACGACGTTCGAAAAATGGGACGAGGTGCTGGCTCAACGGCCTCCCCCCGAAGACATCCGCTTCTCATACACCATGGTGTCCTACGCCCGCAGTGTGGCGCATGCTCCTAAAGGAGAGTGGGCCGAAGCACAAGCCTCGCTCAACACAGTGTCAACGATCGGCACGGCGACGCCCGAAGGGGCCGAAGGGAAGACGGCTCTCTCGATCGCCGTGCATGCGCTGTCCGTCGAGATCGCGACCCGCCGTGGTGATCTCGAGGCCGGCATCCATCATTTCAGCGAAGCAGCCAAGATCGGAGATGCAGGACTCTACTTCGAACCATCCAAGTGGTACTACCCATCCGCACTCGCTCGACGCCGTGCTCGTGAAAGCTGGTCGCCATATCGAGGTCGAGAACGTGTATTGCGAGGATCTCCGTCGCTTTCCGGAAAACGGGTGGTCTCTATTCGGGTTTGCGCAGTCACTTCCAGCGCAGGGGAAGACCGCCGAAGCGGCTGATGCGGAAGCTCGCTTCCGGCGCACGTGGGCGGACACGGACGTGACGCGAACAGCATTGAGATTCTAGGGGAGAGGGGGCGGAACGCGATGGCCGCAATTTGGGGTCTCGGATAGGCGCAGCAGCCTTCCGGCCCGTTGCGACGATGCTGTCTGTTTGAAACCACTCGTGCGCGAGACATTCAGACGTAGCAGTCCCATGTCGGGAACGGGAAGGTGGAAGCTGGAACGTCACAGACTCGAAAAAACAACGTTGGCCACTGGATTGCCGAAGCATTGACGGGGCGTAAGAGCCTCCTGGCAGCTTGATAAGCCACTACTTACGTTATTGCAACCTTGAGTGCCTGAGACTCATGGCCACCCGCATAAATTCCACCAGGGTCGTTCTGACAGGCTATCCCGCAAGGCCGCAGTAGCTGAAGTAAAGAAGCGTACCTGTTTCCATCGTCCCCCCCCCATCCTCTGTCCGGACCGGTGTTGAGCCAGGTCATACGGTGAGCCACCGAGCATTGGGAGAACATTGCGGGAGGACTCTGTCATCATCCTGCGAAATATCCGTAGGCAGCCGACTGCCTCTGTCATGACAAGACAGTCGCGTTTGCCTTCTACGACTCCTCGGCCCAGTACTGGGCTCACCTTCAAAATTCTGCGGTTGTGTGTCTCCTGCAAGGCTGCTCTCATTGGCATTGTCATCTGCCGGGAGCGTGGAGGGCCGGTGGTTGGAGATGACGTGGTGCCCAGCTGGTCCCAAGCTTGTGCACGGTGTTCGGTGTAAAGCGAAGCCGATATCCACAATGAGAGCGAACAGACGATCGCCGCCTATTCTGATGAGCCTGCACAACGCGAGTCATTTCCTTGCTTGACTAGGTACATATGTACCTAGTATACGTAGCAATGCAAGTTTGGACTACATACAGTGTTTCGAAATGTTCTGAGTAGATCTGAACGGTCCTGACGGAAATTCCTAAAAATAGATCAGGTAAAAAGAGAGAATCTATCTGCGCGATATGATTCATTCATTACTGAATGAGAAATAACTAATGTTCTTGACTAGGCATGAAATGACCTAGTATACGTAGCAATCCATGCGCTGTGCTTGCATGGATCACCAAGTATTTAGGTCCGTAGGGGCCTCCATGTTGAATCCGAAAACGAGATTGGGACAAACGGGGCGAAGCTATGCGCGCTGCCGGTCATGAACAACACGATGCGGGGCAACAGGAGGAGCGGTTACCAGAGACGGCTTCTCGATGGTATGCCCTTCAGACTTATTTTCATCATGAGAAGCAGGTTCGAGACCGGTTGGTAGCGTGTGGAATTGAGCCGTTTCTTCCGCTATGCAAGCAGCGTCGCCAGTGGTCCGACCGGACGGTATGGACAGCAGAGCCCCTGTTCCGCGGATATTGCTTCGCTCGGTTTGCGTTGGAACAGAGCCTCGATGTGCGCAAGACTTCAGGGGTCGTGCGTATCGTTGGGGCCTTGAAGCCGGAACCTATTCGAGAGGAAGAGATCGCTGTGTTTCGGCAGGTCTGCGCATCTGATCGGTCCATCGATCCCTGCGACTATTTTGTTGAGGGCAGATGGGTAGAAGTGGTCCGCGGTCCGCTTGCCGGCCTTCGCGGACAATTTATCAGCCAGACTAAGCATCATGGGGTGGTGATCCGCGCGTCCTTTATTCAGCAGGCGGCACTCATTCACATCGGAGCAGATGAAGTAGCCCCTGCGCAGAATCCTGATGATCCAGAGCCCATCGGCCTTGTCACGCATTCGATGGATGGCGTCGATGTGTAGTTCTTGTCGATCTCGAAATCAAAAGTCGATTGGGTTCTCAGGGCTTAGTGCCGGCCGGTTCGTACGATTTCTCGCAACCACGTGATCCGCTCACCAGTTCCGTATCGGTGGCGAGTGAGCCGTGCTGATGAGCAACAACTTGAGAGCTTGTGGGAGACGGTTCGATGATGAAGGGGCCATTGAGATAAGGGCCATGAGCCTCTTCCTATGTGGATTCAAGCGGTGAGGTCTCCGTGGGCCTTTCTGATTCATTCTTCCCGGCTCATTGCATGTATCATAAGCCTGCTCACAAATTTGGGAACAGTAGAAATGGCACTGGCCCAACCATCCACGGTACCAAGTGTATCTTCAGTAAGCGGAGGATCCATCTTCGGTGCATCAGGGGCGATGTTTGTCTCGCCGTTTGCCAATCCCACGGTCCTGGGCTCTCTATACTTAACGCCGCAGTGGCCCAGGACCGGTTATTACCCCATCTATCCGGGAAGTTTGTCCAACACCATTCCCGGCGATGGGATTGTGGTAGGACCGCTCCGGTTGCATCCCCACATGGGGGTGGCTCAAATGTACACTGATAATGTGTTCAGGACCAACAGCAACAAGACCAGCGATTTTCTGACCACCCTTTCACCAGGCATTCAGGTCCGATTACCGTTCGCAGGATTTCATTCGGTTCTCTTGGATTATCGTACGAATCTTCAATACTATTCGCGCACCTCATCGAACGATGTGCAAGATCAGACTGCCACTGGGGCCCTCAAGTTCAATTTTCCCGGCGGCCTCAACATCGATCTCCACGGCGAACACAAGCTTGGGCATGATCCCAGAGGCTCCGCCGTGGATAATGTGAACACGCAACGCCTGGGGGTAAACAAATGGACGGCCGATGGTTTCATGGGGCAAGCCGAGTACGTTGGAGTTCAGTCCAGCGTGGGATTGCATGTGCAAACGCTTCGCTGGAAGTACCTGAATAATAACCAAGGCCCCATTCGAGATCGGTTGACCAATAGAGCTGACCTGATGTTCTCTCGTAACATCACAGAGAGCTTGTCGCTGCGGACCACGGTTGGCGCACAGCAATCGATTTATGACCAGAATAGGAATCTGGATAATGTCATTTATACCTTCAGTGGAGGCGCGACGTGGAATGTCAGTGGGAAGACCTCCGGAGACATTCTTGTCGGATATCAGCACGTGCAATTTACTCGAGCGCAGGTAGACCAGCCTCCCCCGCTGAATCAGTTTTTCAGAGACAAAGATACCTACTACAATATCTATGTCATGGGAAGGCTCAACTGGCAGGCGACACCTCTATTGGGGATCACCCTGCAGGTGTACAGGTCGATCCAACAAACGGTCGCAAGCGGTTCGCTGTTCTATACGGCGACCGGCGTGAACTTTACCGCTCGGCATGAATTGACCGACCGCACAACATTCCAACTCAACCTGGGGTATGAGCAGGACAAGTTTCAAGGCGTTTCTGGCAGCACAACAAACGGATCCGATAGGAGCGAGGATTTAAAGAATGTCGCGGTTGGTGTGAATTATCGTGCTGTGCAATGGCTCGGGCTCGGTGCGCAGTATATTTTTGAGGATCGGCACTCGAGCCAAGCTCAGTTTACCTATCAAGCAAGCACCGTGATGCTGTCTGCACAGACTCTCTTTTAACCGACAGCGTTCATGGTCGGTATCGGGATAATCGTGAGTGTCAATCTCCATTGAAAGCGGGCGAGAGTGACAAGAGGAGCGTCTGACAAAATTCTCGGCTCCGATCCGTTCAGTCCTCAAGGCCTGTCATGCCGGTTGCGCTCTCAGCTCTTTGAGGTGTCCGGCTGCCAAGCAAGCTGGATGTGGGTTGTTGCTGCGCAAAGGGAGCCGTCGGTTTGATGAACACGCCACGTTCTTTCGTTACTTCATGAATTGGGGACTCTTGCATGAATCGCGATGAGGGTGCGCTTCCGATTCAAATGGTCCAAGACGATGGTGCCGAGACCGTCCATGTTGATTATCTCGGGGCCTGTCGGCAGCGACTATGGCTGATCATCGTCATGGCAGTGGGATTTGCAGGAAGCTCAGCGGTGTGGTCATTTATGCAGACACCGAGATACCAGGCGAAAGCCACCGTGGTTGTTGAGCAAGTAGGGCCGAGTGGATTGGGAAACGACCGAGACTACCGTCAGAGTGATCTTTCCCCGGAATACTTTCAGACTCAGTTTGAGCTGATGAAAAGCCATTATGTTTTTCACCGGACGGCGCAACTCCTACATCTGTCCGAGCAGCCGGAGTACATGCTCAAACCGTCTATCCTGTCGTCGCTGGTCGGAAACCTGATGCCTGCACTCAAGACGAATGGTGTGGCACGGGAAGAGGGAACCGACGAACACGCGGCAGAGGGCGTTGATGGGCGATTGCTGAAACGGTTTGGAGAAACGGTCGAGATCGTGCCTATTCGAGGCGCAAGACTGGCGCATGTGATCGCCACATCCGAAGATCCCGAATTTGCCGCCCGCATTGCAAATACGCTAGCTTCGACCTACATCGAACGGACCCAGGAGTTGAACGCGTTATCGAAGGAACAAGCTGCCCAGTGGTATACCATCCATCTCGACGAACTACGCAAGAAGGCCGAAGCCTCTCAACAGGCGTTGTATCTGTTTCGGGTGAAGCACGGGCTGATGGGAGGCCGTGAGCGAGAAACGGTGCGAGCTCATTCAAACACCGAATTGAACTCGGAGCTTGTCAGGGCGGAAATGAAGCTCGCCGAAGCTCAGTCTCGTGTGGAGCAAATTAAATCGGTCTTGCGTAACCGAACGGACCAGAACGGAGTGCTTGAGATCGATTGGTCCGGCCTGGATGCCTCGACTGAAGTCCTGAGTTCGACGCTGATTCAAGCGTTACGATCACAGGATGTGAGAGCTTCAGGCCAGGTTGCAGAGTTGGCAGAAAAGTATGGTCCGCTTCACCCCAAGCTGATTCAGGCGAAGGCGGAGATGCAGGATCTTCGTGAGCGGATTCGGCAAGAAATACAGAAAATCTTCGACTCGGTGAGACACGACTATGACGCGGCACAGGGACGGGTCCGTGTCATTAGGGAAGCTGCGAGTCGGCATAGACAAGAGAAAATTAAGCTCGAGCAGTATGAGGTTGACTATGGGATTCTCGAGAGAGAAGCCGAAAGCACGCAGCACCTCTACGACATTTTCCTGAAACAGACGAAAGAAGCCAATCTCTCCGCTGGACTGCGAACCGCCACGGTGTATCTCGCCGACCCGGCGGTGCCCAGTTTCATTCCTGTGAAGCCCAAGAAGCAGTTAAATACGATTTTAGGGCTTCTGGTTGGGCTCATGACAGGGGTTGGCCTGGCCATTTTCTTGGAGGCTCGCGATCGGACTCTGAGGGGACCCGATGACTTAGGCCGGTATCTGCCCAAGATCTCCTTGCTCGGCGTGATGCCTCTTTTGCCAAAAATCAAAACAGGAGCGAGTGCCTATCGCCTCGCCAGCGAATCCGCTGGAGTTGCGGCCGAACACGTTCGCATTATCCGGACCAGTATTTTGCTTTCCAGCCCCAAGGAGCTGCCGTCCTGCGTGCTCATAACGAGTGCGGGGGAAGGTGAGGGAAAAACGACGCTGTCGGTCAACCTCGCGATCGCACTGGCTCAGTTGGAACATACACGAGTGGTCCTGATCAATGCAGATTTTCGGAATCATGATCATAGGTACGTCCATGGAATCCAACGTGAAGGGATTGACACGAACGGACTCGCAAATTTTCTTGCCGGACGAGCCACGCTGGAACAGATCATGTATCGAACCGACCTTGCCAACCTATCGGTGATTCCTCGGGGCGAGCGCCCCTCCAATCCGTCGGAGCTGCTCCACTCTAAACAGATGAAGGTTTTACTGAACCGATGTCGAGAGGACGGGTATCATGTCATCCTGGATGCTCCTCCTGTACTTTCCGTGACTGACCCAGTGATCCTCGCTTCTCAGGTTGATGGCGTGCTTCTGGTTGCCAGTGTCGGCCAGACAACCCGAGAAGCCTGTCAATTGGCGATCGAGCGTCTGACAATTGGGGGGGGGAAAATACTCGGGATCGTTCTACAGAAAGTCCGAGTGCCGTATAACCCGTACTACGGTGATGAGGGTGAGAAGGCAACAAAGTACGGAGCGGCAGCGGGGGTTACTCCCTGAGGGGCCCCCTTTCAACGCTGGTAGGATTCTGAACGATTGGTTGGTGATGAGAAAGATCGGTGTTTAGTTTGTCATCAGATGATGACTCCTGATGCGCCTCTCAGGAGCTGACCTTGACCTGTGCATAGGTGGTCTGTCCTAGGCCCCACTTCTCGACTCTTGACCGCGCAGAACGCGATTCAAAACGCCTGTAACTACGTGGCTCGCGCCAGTCAGCTCCATGGTCTCTTGGTCGGATAGTAGTTGTTGTCGTGCGACAACACATCCGTCAGGCTTAGCCGTCTTTGTATGGCCGTACGACCAACTATCTTTAGTTCGAGTGCCGGATTAAGCTCTATGCACCACGTGCTGCAAGCCGGTATGCAATGGTGGGATCTCTGGAAATCGCAGTCTGTAAATCGCCGGATCTTTCGTGCCTTGATGACCGTCGGCGGCATGACGGTTCTCGCGAAAATTGTCTCTGCCGGGAAAGATTTGGTCGTAGCCTATCAATTTGGTGCCGGAGATGAACTTGATGCCTTTCTGATGGCATTCCTGATTCCATCATTTGCCATCAATCTCGTCGGCGGATCTCTGAATGCCGCGCTCATTCCGACCTATATCCAGGTTCGGAAACAGGAGGGGGTGCCCGCCGCGACTGATCTCTATGGAAGTGTGCTCTTGGGTAGTCTGTTTCTCCTCTCTGCAACGTCCGTGGCGTTATTTGCAACAGGCCCCTTTTTGATCCGAACGGTAGCAGTGGAATTTTCTCAAGAAAAACTAGCCCTGACCGGCTCTCTCTATAATACCCTCTTGCCCTGTTTGCTTTTTAGCGGACTGGCCACCACTTGGGGAGCGATACTCAATGCGCATGAACGCTTTGCCCTTGCGGCTATCGCCCCCGCTGTTATGGCGATGATCACCATTCTTGTCCTTCTGGCACCCAATGGGGCAATAGAGATCTATACGCTCGCGGTTGGTGTGGTTGCCGGCACGGTGTGCCACGCCGCCATCCTTGGGTGGGGGGTCGCTCGAGAGGGGCTACGGCTTCTCCCTCGATGGTCCGGTGTGACCCCTGCGTTGAAGACGGTGGGGAATCAATATGCGCCGATGCTCGCCGGCGCGGCTTTGATCGGCAGCACAGAAGTCGTGGGGCAAATCATGGCAGCTTCGTTGGGCTCGGGAAGTGTGTCGATCCTCTCATACGGGACCAAGATTCCCATGCTGTTGCTGGGCGTGGGCTCATTGGCGGCGAGCACGGCTGTGCTTCCATACTTTTCAGAGATGGTCGCGGCGGAGCGGTGGAAAGAGATCCGGCACACCTTGCTGACCTACGCGCGACTGGTTGCAGCGGTCACAATTCCGCTGACGGTCCTACTGGTGTGGTTTTCGGAGCCCATTGTTGAGCTGGTGTTTCAGCGCGGTGCGTTTACGGATGCAGATACTCGGCAAGTGGCCTGGGTTCAATCCCTCGCCCTGTTGCAGATCGTTCCCTTTGCCTTGGGCATCCTTGCCGTTCGGTTGCTCTCGTCTCTCAAGGCCAACCAGATCTTGATGTGGGGGTCGGCTATCAGCCTCGTTCTCACGATTGTTCTGAACTATCTGCTCATGCAACCACTCGGTATCGCCGGAATTGCTCTGGCGACCAGTCTGATGTATGCCGTCTCGATGTGCTTTCTGTATGCCATGGTGTTTCGACGACTCCGGTCCATAGAGAGCAACCTGTCCCCCCTTCACTCGTCCTAATGGACTTCATCTCTGATGCAGATCACGCTTGTCATTTCGACTTTTGGAGCAGGAGGGGCAGAGCGAGTCTTGTCGATTATGGCCAACCACTGGGCGGAACAGGGAAAGCGCATCACCCTCATCACCTTAAGCTCCCAATCCACTGATTGGTACAAGCTTCATCCTCAGGTCAAGCGGGTGGGGTTAGATGTCCTATCTTTCTCGACACATATCGGTCAAGCCGTAAAAGACAATGTTGAAAGAATCCTACGGCTTCGTCGGGCATTACGTAACGCTCACCCTGACGTGGTAATAAGCTTTCTCGATACGACGAATGTTCTAACGCTCATGGCGAGCTGGGGCCTTCGCATCCCCATTATCGTCTCGGAACGCAATGACCCTTACCGGAATACTATAGGTTGGGCCTGGAATGGATTGAGGTCTTTGCTTTATCGCCGTGCCGATGCGGTTGTGGTGCAATCAAATGTCATACGTGAGTGGGCCTCGAGGCTCCCAGGAGTAAAGGCCACCTACGTTATTCCAAACCCTGTGAGTCCTTTAAGGAATGGATTTGAGCAGGTTACAAAGTCTAACGGTTCCATGCATACGGTCGTCGCTATGGGACGATTGGTGAGACAAAAAGGGTTTGATGCTCTGATCGAGGCGTCTAGTCGATGTGCAGGGAAGCATGCTGATTGGTCGCTCGTCATCCTGGGTGAAGGGCCAATGCGTGCGAGTCTACAAACCTGTGCCGCCGACCTTGGCATTGCAGACCGAGTCAAGTTAGTCGGCCAATTTCAAGAACCTACGACAATTCTGAAAGAGGCAGACCTCTTTGTGTTGCCTTCTCGATACGAGGGTTTCCCGAATGCATTATTAGAAGCGATGGCCTGTCGGCTTCCAGTCGTAAGTATCGACTGTTCCGGCGGCGGCCCACGTGAGATCATCCGTGATGGGGTCGACGGCGTATTGGTTCCACCCAATGATGTGGCTGCTTTGGCCAAGGCGATGGATCGTCTCATGGCTGATTCCGATGAGCGTCGCCGTCTCGGAGCGCGAGCATCCGAAATCATCGGACGGTTCAGTGTGGAGAAGATCATGACAATGTGGGATGAGTTGGTGGGCTTCACTTGGGGGGAAGCCAACAAATGAGTGATCAGCGGGTGTTCACATTGTGGTTGACGAATTGAGTTCAGTCAAAACTAGCAACATCGGTATGCTCATTTCGCTGAAGACTCCGGCCGTGGAGGAAGATGCTGTGTGTACAATGCCGGATCGTGGCAGAGGTGGTCGCTTTGTGCTGGGGTAAGGGGAGTAATGCTCGTGGATCACAAGACCGACTTCGTATATAGGAAAGACAAATTGGATGACGACACCACTGCAGGTCGAGCATGAAGATTTTTATCCTCATTTCCAGGCTGATCTATGGTGGTGCGGAGAGGCAACAAATTGTCCTTGCTAAAGGCCTCCATCAGCGCGGGCACGAAGTTGTCGTCGGGGTTTTCTATGCAGGTGGGGCTTGGGAAGTGGAGTTGCAGCAGGCAGGGATCCGTGTCCGGTCGTTGGACAAGGTTGGGCGATGGGACGTCTTCGGATTTCTGTGGCGACTGGTTCAGATTGTGCGACAAGAACATCCTGATATTTTGTATGGCTTTCACGGCATCCCGAATGTCGTCACAGTGATCCCCAAGTTTTTCCTTCCAGGGCTACGGACTGTTTGGCCGATCTCATGTGCGTATATGGATCTCGATCGCTACGATTGGGTCTCTCGGATAGGAGCGGTCTTCAGTTCGTGGGTCTCGCACTCAGCCGACGCCCTCATCCCAAATTCCCACGCTGGACTCCGTTATCATCAAACGATGGGTTATCCGGCCGAGAAAATGATCGTCATCCGAAATGGGATCGATACAGAGCGGTATCAACCCGACCCGGCGGCGCGTGTCCGTATTCGGATGGAGTGGGGAATTGAGGCCCACATGAAGCTGATTGGTCTGGTCGCTCGTCTAGATCCGATGAAAGACCATCCTGTTTTCTTCAAGGCCGCGCAATCTCTCATTGCTCTACGCAGCGATGTTTGCTTCGTTTGCGTGGGAGATGGATCCCCGGACTACACTGCTGAGCTGCGAGCACTCGCGGATCAATGTAGGCTGAGTGACCACGTAATCTGGGCCGGTGCCAGGGATGATATGCCTGCCGTGTACAGCGCACTGGATTTAGCCGTCAACAGTTCCTACGGAGAAGGCCTGCCCAACGCCGTGGCCGAAGCAATGGCCTGTGACGTTCCTTGTGTTGTGACAGATGTGGGAGATTCGGCCTGGCTGGTAGGAAGTACGGGGGGTGTTGTTCCGCCCAAACAACCGGAGACCCTCATGAGGGCGATGGGGAGGCTCCTGAATCAGCCCCGATACCAACCTGGCAGCATCAGGCACCGAATCGTCGAACACCTCTCTGTCAACAGCCTGGTGACCAAGACCGAGCATGTGCTGGATACATTGCTCACGGGTTCTCGATTGGTCGAGAATGGTAGTGAGGAAAATCGCCGGTGTGTCGAGAGAATGCCTCGCTGATTGACGTCGGGCGTTAAATCAGTTCTGCTTTGATCAGATGGTGGGCATGCCCTGCGTAGAGCTCGGAGTGGTATCACGATGAACTCCTTTTATCGCAATATCCTTGCGGTGATCGCGGTCACGGTCTTTTACAGTAATGGTCATGAGTACTTGAACCAGGCTCACGGTATTGGGATACCGTGGCACTGGGTTCTGGCCTTCATCATCCTGTCCTTGCCACTGCTGGTCAGGCAAGTGATCACATCCGACATCCTCCAACTTCCGATCGTGGCATGGTGTGCTGGGTATGCCTGGATAACAATCATCTGGTTTATCATGGGTGCGCAGTCGGAGATGTCTTGGCAGGAAGTGCGATGGCGTATGCTCGCCATAGTGGAAATGCTCTGCTTCCTCGCTCTTTTTATGGATGCGAAGGCGATCCGGTTTGCACAACGGGCGCTTGTCGTCGTGGTGCACGTCGGTACGGTGATTAATGTTTATGAACTCTTTGTTCCCATGTCGTTCAGCAACGTATCGGGACGTTCTGCCGGCTTGTATGTGAATCCAAATACCTCCGCGGAAGCACTCGTTCTTGGAATGATTCTTGGCATTACGGCATTGCCTGTTTGGTTTCGCGGTGCCTTCATTCTCGTTGCGGGAATCGGTGTGTTTGCGACCTATTCCCGTGCCGGACTGATCGGGTGGCTCATTGCCGTCGTAGGGCTCATGCTGGGAAGGTTCATAGGTGTGCCGCAGTTGGTTCGGACCGGGCTCATCGCACTCTTACTTGTCGGCGTCGCATTATTGCCAAAAACCGACCAGATTCTTACCGCTCTGGAGAGGGCTGGATCGCTGAATCCAGATACTCGAGAAAGACTGACGTGGCTCATGGATCCACTCGGTGTCGAGGATGCGTCCAGCTGGGGACGGAAGGCCATTGCCCAGCAAGCGTGGGAACGAGTAGGGGAACACCCATTTCTCGGTGAAGGAACAGGCGAGGTGCATACGGGACTTGATATCCCGCCACATAATCAGTTCTTGGCGCATATGATCGATCATGGCGTTGTTGGTGCAATGCTCATCCCACTCCTTCTGCTGGCCTTGCTCTGGCGGGCACAAGGGGACAATCGACCTGTGGTCTTCATCTTCAGCTGCGTCGTCTTATGGTTTAGCTTCTTTACGCACCAATTGTTAAATAACGCCTACAACCTTCTCCTTCTGGCGTTGGTAGCCGCACTCGTGGCGATACGGGATCGCCGGACAGGTCAAGCACAACAAGGCATGGCTGCCAGCCTAGAGCGAGGGCATCTCCCAAAGACCTTGGCACATTCCTCACCATGACCATCTCAACGTATTACGGCGCTTGGCCTTTTCATGATGCGCTGTTTAACGATTCACGCTGCCACAGCTCACTTACTGAGCTCGTAGGTTTGTGGGAGTGGCTGATGCGGCGGCAGTACCGGATTGGACACGAACGAGATAAAGATCTCGGCGCCCGCCTGGATTGCCCCAATTACTCGTAAATGTGATGAGGTTTCCATCGCGACTCCCCGATGCCTTCGGTTGGGCAGCGTAGGTGTTGTTCACGACGATACTGCGGTGATGGGCGATCCTTCGTACTCGATTCGACCCATCCGTGGCAATCTGAACAATCTCATTATCAAACGGTTGAAGAGCCGGCCCTCCCGAGGGAGAATAGCGGCTGGCAATCATCCAGGCGTCATTGCCGCCCGGCATGGAAAAATGATCATCCTGGGTGTAGTAGGGCCATGAGAATTCTGGCAGAATGAAGGCCACCGTGTTCGGCGTCGCCAGATTCCGCACGCACAGCCGACGGTAATTGCATGAACTCCCAACTTTCCCACTTCCCATTGCGCGATGATTAAAATACAGCGTCGGTAAGATTTGTGTTGGGGTCGGCCCGGCTTGTAGATCCCAGACAACTGTCACCCCGCTCTGCGTTGCCACGAGATAGCGTCCGCTCTTGTCTATCTCTACTTCATTGAGATTGGTGGAGTTGGGGACTTTCAGGAGAATAGAATTCGTACTGCGTTTCCAGACCGCATACCCCCCGGTATTGGATATCACCGCAAACACATCATCATTGTTCGACACCGAATGCTGTGTCACGTAGGTCGCGCCGGGGAAATCGGCTGCGAAATTGTGCAGGATCTTATTCGTCCAGACAGTCGAGGTCCCAGTGGGAATGGTCACTTCAACGAGGTTAAGTTGAGCGCAGACCGTAAATTTGTTGGAGGTGGTTCGAGACCATTGAGTGAAATATCCTTGGGCTCCGGCGGGCTCATTGCTTTGGATGCGTCCGTTGGAGCGTGTCATGGTTGCTGCATTGAAATCCCAGACCTTGAGCCGCATCGGCCCGACCCGACATTGGGCCGCGATTTTGGTGTTATTGACGTTCAGTGAGGGCATATTCGAGTAAAACCCCGTGCAGTCTCCGCTGCTGTCCGTGGTGTCCGTCACCCGTAAGATGGTGGAGCCAAACACCGGATCGGTGGCCGTCGCACCCCCTCTGGGGAGGGAGGGGGCAGTCGGCTCTGGATGGACAGCGGTGTCGGTCAGAAACGCCCAACTGGGTGAGGGGACCAATATCAACCACAAGAAATACAGGAATATCATCGTGGCTCCTTTCATTTCATATGTCAGGGGAGTTGGCACGGTTGCCGAATTAATGCCGCAAGACATTGTCGTTCCACGAGCTGGAGAAAAACTGTCGGACAACTTAAACCGCAGCCACAGTTTTCATCAGTCCGTCGATGATGCATTTGACAGTATCATCGGAAGCCATCGGAGTCTGATTGGCATGCTAAGCAATTTTGGTACCTATGCGATCATGGGTGCGTCTATTCCGCTAACATGTTGAATTATAGGAACTCTCTTTGTTTCTGTGCGACACGAATGTCTTCCTGACTCATCTAGCGATGTAGGTGTATGTAGACACACCTATGCCTCAGAGATGGATTGTGTTCCTCAGTATTTGTTCGTCTGTTGGGCTGGCTGGAGTGATGCGCCTGCGCTTTGCTTACCGAACGCCTAGAGTTTTGGGAGGAGCTGGTGGGGTGAGATCCGTCATGGCAGTAGGTTGGATTCGAACGAGATAAAGATCTCGGCGTCCGTCGACCTGTCCCCAATTACTCGTAAACGCAATGAAGCTTCCGTCGCGGTTTCCTGACGCTTTCGGGTGGGCAGCGTAGTTATTGTTTGCGATGACACTGTGATGATGAGCGATCCGTCGCACTTGACTTGACCCATCCATAGCAATCTGAACAATCTCATTATCGAACGTGTGACGCGCCGGCCCTCCTGTGAGGGAATAACGGCTGGCAATCATCCAGGCGTCACTCTCACCAGGCATGGAAAAATGATCTTGCTGGGTAGCGTAGGACCACGAATCAGCCGGCAGGAGGGAGGTCACCGAGTTCGGCGTGGCCAGTTTTCGCACACACAGTCGACGGGTCTCGCATCCACTGCCGACAATCCCATTCCCCATTGCTCGGTGATTAAACGGTTGTACGGTGACCTTCGTTTCAGTCGGTCCGGCTTGTAAATTCCAGACATTCAAGGTGTTGTCGTTCTGGAGGGCCACGAGATAGTGTCCGCTCTTATCAATCTCCACCTCATTGAGATTAGTTTCGTTGGTGACTTTCAGGAGAATGGAATTGGTGCTGCGTTTCCAGACTGCATATCCGCCGGTATTGGACATCACGGCAAACACATCGTCATCGCTCGACACCGAATGCTGTGTCACATAGCTTGCACCAGGGAAATCCGTGGAAAAATCGTGCAGAGTCGTATTTGTCCACGTGGTCGAGGTCCCGTCAGGAATCGTCACTTCGATGAGTTTCGTCTGCGCACAAATCGTAAATTTGTTGGGGGTGGTACGTGACCATTGTGTGAAATATCCTTGGGCTCCTGTTGGCTCATTGCTTTGGAGACGCCCGTTGGAGATAGTCATCGTCTCCGCATTAAAATCCCAGACTTTGGTCCGCATATACCCGAGCCGACACATTGCCGCGACTTTGGTGTTATTAACATTGAGCGCCGGCATGTTGCTGTAGAAGATTTGACACTCACTGCCGTCAAGCTTATCCGTCACGCGAAGAATCTTGGAACCAAACACCGGATCGGTCGCTGTTGAACCAGCCGTGGGCAAGGATGGAGCGGGTGGCTCCAGATGTACAGCGTCATCTGTGAGAAATGCCCAACTGGGGAATGGCCCCAACGCCACCAATAAGAGGATGACGAATGGCATCTTGTCTCCTTTCATGGTCTTCCAGCGTTCCGCATGTCTCCCCATGACATCTTCGATCTTATCATCGGGATCCGTGAGTCACATTCTTGGATCCTACTCATAAATTGGAGAACGAACGATCAATAGGTTTCACTAGGATTAAAATGGTGACTGATTTGACATCGTCCTTCCTTTCATTCTGGTGTTGCAGGTACGACTCCAATGAGCCTCGTGTCAGCACACATCGACAGGGCAAGCACGCGCGGCCAATACTGGGAGCGGTCCTATTCCTTCAATGAAGGAGCTAAAGCAATTTTAGTGCCCGCGTGGATAAGGGGTGACCAGCTAGGGTGATCTATTGAAGTAGATGTGTCTCCTGTGCTTCCTGAGGATCAACGGCTTCTTTCATATCTGACGCAGCTCTCGGTGTACCCACTGTGTGGTTTCATGACCGCACGTGAACAAACTTGAACATGAAGGTCGCAAGGTATGAGATGGCTTGGTCCCGACCGAATGGTCTGGTTTGCATCTTTTTCAGTCTGGCCGCCTAGCCTCTCAGTTCAACAACATACGGTACTGTAACAGTGGAAGGACCTATGCTCACGAAACGGATTCTGTTTCTCACGACGGGCCTCTATGCTGGAGGGGCTGAGCTCATGCTCCTTCGGTTGCTCTCACACTTAGACCGGCAACGCTTTCAGCCTTCGGTCATTTCACTGCTTCGGCTCGGACCGGTCGGTGCGAAGATTCAGCAGTTGGGAATTCCTGTTCGATCACTCGGAATGGAGCCCGGCATACCCAATTTGGTTTCCCTCTGGCGTCTCGTATCCTGGCTCCGTCGAAATCGTCCGCATGTGATGCAGACCTGGATGTACCACGCAGACCTACTCGGTGGCGTGGCCGCTTGGCTGGCAGGGCACATTCCAATCGTGTGGGGAGTCAGGCATAGCGATCCGTTCACTCAAGGTTATGGTCCGCTTACGGTCCCCACGGTCAAGCTGTGTGCTCGATTGTCCCGCTGGATCCCCGAACGGATAGTCTGTTGTTCGGAGGCCTCCCGTCAGGCCCATGTTGCCGTCGGCTATACGGCTGACAAGATGTTGGTGATTCCCAACGGGGTCGACTTGACAGCATTGAAACCCGATCCTACGGCACGCGACTTGATTCGACAGAACCTATCGATTCCCAGCGAGGCTCCTGTGATCGGTTTGGTGGGACGCTTCCACCCGCAGAAAGACCATAAGAATTTTGTGCGTGCAGCCAAACTCCTCGTCTCCATGCGACCCTCCGTCCATTTTGTGCTTTGCGGCCAGGATGTGACGTGGGACAACCGAGAACTCAGTACCTGGATTGACGAGGCCGGCATTCGTGCCAAGTGTCATCTGCTCGGACGGCGTGAGGATGTTCCACAACTGATGGCCTCGTTCGACTTAGCCACGTCGTCATCCTGCTTCGGTGAAAGCTTTGCCAATGTGGTCAGCGAAGCCATGAGTTGTGAGGTTCCCTGTGTTGTCACGGATGTCGGTGACTCGGCTCATATTGTAGGGCCAACCGGCATCGTGGTTCCTCCTCACGATGCACCAGCGTTGGCACAAGCATGGGAACGTATGCTCGATCTTGGTCGGGAGCAGCTGCTTCAGACAGGGCTGCGGGCACGTCAACGGGTTCAGAGTCATTTCAACCTACCCGCAATTGTTGAGCGCTACCAAACGATGTTTGATGAACTGACAACCTTACCTGTCGCCTAAGGTTAGGGTGATGAAGGCGTTGGACATCGCTCTCTGATTTCTGCATTGCATGGAGTAACGCATACGTCATGTGTGGTATCGCTGGGTATTTTGAGACGGAGCCTCGGAGTACAGGAGAGGAGTTGGCAGCCACCGCTATGGCTATGGCCGCCGCCCTGCACCATCGAGGACCGGACGATTCGGGAGTATGGGCCGATCCAACTGCCGGCATTGTCTTAGCTCATCGCCGCCTATCTATTCTGGATTTGTCACCTCTCGGCCACCAGCCCATGCATTCGTCTTGTGGTCGGTATGTGGTGTCGTTCAATGGCGAGATTTACAACTTTCGTGCACTACGCCGAGAACTGGAGTTATGTGGGCACCGGTTCAGGGGGCACTCAGATACTGAGGTTCTGCTCGCCGCCGTGACCGAATTTGGCATCCTCTCTGCCATACGGCGTCTCAACGGCATGTTTGCGTTCGGGCTGTGGGATCGGCGAGAGCGACAGCTCTATCTGGTGCGCGATCGGTTGGGAGAAAAACCGCTGTATTACGGGTATCTTGGTAGCACGTTGATCTTTGCGTCTGAACTGAAGGCGCTTCGCACCCATCCTGAATTTGACTGCGGCCTCAATCGGAATGCATTGGCACTCTATCTGAGGCATAACTACATTCCGGCGCCCTTTTCCATCTATGAAGGTCTGTCAAAGGTGTTGCCTGGCACTATTGTATGCATCTCTTCAGAGGACCCTGATCGAATTCCCACGGTTACGCGGTACTGGTCTGTCGATATGGCGGCTGAGCGTGGGTTGGCCTCTCCCTTTCACGGAACTGAGGAGGATGCCGTCGGACAACTCGATACGCTCCTTCGTGATGCCGTCAAACATCGTATGGACGCAGACGTCCCCCTGGGTGCGTTTTTGTCAGGGGGGATTGATTCTTCCCTGATTGTCTCGCTGATGCAGGCTCAGAGTGCCAGCCCGGTGCGGACCTTTACCATCGGTTTCCACGAGGCTCAATACAACGAGGCAATATACGCGAAGGCCGTGGCACAGCACCTTGGAACCGACCACACGGAGTTATATGTGACTCCGCAAGAGGCCATGGCTGTGATCCCACGTCTGCCGGAGATGTATGACGAGCCTTTTTCAGATATGTCTCAGATTCCAACGTTCATCGTCTCTCAATTGGCTCGCAAGGATGTGACGGTGGTACTCACCGGCGACGGAGGCGATGAGTTGTTTGGCGGCTATGACCGGTACGTTGTGGGGGCTGATCTATGGCGAAAGATCCGGCGCATGCCAGCCCCGATACGAACCCTCTTCGCCAATGGCATTCAGGCCGTTTCGCCACAACGATGGAACCGATTGATCGCACCGATCGACCACCTGCTATCGAACAGTACCTGGCAGCGTAATCCGGGAGAGAAGCTTCATTGCATCGCGCGCGTGCTCAACGCAGGTGCCCCGGAATCTCTGTATCTGGAAATGGTGTCTCATTGGAAACAGCCGGCTGAAGTTGTTCCAGGCGCTCAGGAGCCCTTGACCGCAGTGACTGATTTCCGTCGGCATCTTCCGGTCGCTGAATTTGAGCGACGCATGATGTATGTCGATAGTCAGTCCTATCTTCCAGACGGCATTTTGGTGAAGGTTGACAGAGCCAGCATGGCGATCGGTTTGGAAGCACGGGTCCCACTCCTTGATCATCGGTTGGTGGAGTTTTCCTGGCAGATTCCATTGACGTGGAATGTTCGACAGGGAACGGGAAAGCGGCTCTTACGGAACCTACTCAGAGAATACGTTCCCCCAGCCATGACCGAACGCCCCAAGGTGGGGTTTGGAGTGCCTGTACATATGTGGTTACGCGGCCCGCTTCGGGAGTGGGCGGAGAATCTGCTTGACGAGAAACGCCTAAAGGACGACGGCTTCCTCGACCCATCGCAAGTCAGGATGAAGTGGAATGAACATCAGCGAGGGACCGGTCGATGGGAGTTTCTTCTCTGGGACGTGTTGATGTTTCAGGCCTGGATGGAACACAACCGCTGTTCTGTCAATGGGCGATAGTCAGCCACGTGCAGCACTTCGAAACGACTCCCTCACCGCCGTTCACCGAACAGGCTGAAATACTGATGGCTAACGTTCCTATCATATTGATTCACGTGACCACGGTTCCGCTGTCCCTCCGCTTTGTGGCTGGACAGGCGGCCTATATGAGGACCAAGGGTTTCGAAAGCCATGCCGTCTCATCTCCAGGGGCGGCATTGACACAGTTTGCCACAGACGAGGCGGTTACCGTTCATGCGGTGTGCATGGCTCGACGCATCACTCCGTTCCGTGATCTGGCAGCGCTTTTCCAACTCTGGAAGTTGTTTCGCAACCTTCGTCCGCACATCGTTCATGCGCATACACCCAAAGGCGGTTTGTTGGGGATGATCGCAGCGCGACTCGCTCGCGTTCCTGTGCGGATCTATCACATGCATGGTCTTCCGTTTATCACGGCAACCGGCCTCACACGACGGATCCTCATGGCCACGGAGACGGTCTCCTGTCGGATGGCTTCGCAGGTTCTCTGTGTCAGTCGGTCGGTCCGATCTATGGCCGTCGATCTGCAACTGTCTCCGGCAGAGAAAATTCATGTCCTTTTGCAAGGGAGCTGTAACGGCATCGATGCTGAGACCGAGTTCAATCCTGATCGGCAGCACGCCTTCATACGGGACGACGTTCGGCAACGGTATGGTATTCCGTCTGATGCCACTGTGGTTGGATTTGTTGGTCGCCTGGCCCGTGCGAAGGGACTTGTCGAATTAGGTGCTGCGTGGCAAATGTTGAAGAAGGAGCATTCGGACCTTCACCTGCTGTTGATTGGACCGGATGAGCCAGGCGATCCGCCTCCACCAGAGGTGCTTGAGCGGCTGCGCGAGGATCCGCGCGTACATCTCGTGGGAGAAAATTGGGATACGCCACCGCTCTACAGCACGATGGACATTCTGGTATTACCCACTCACCGAGAAGGATTTCCAATCGTACTGTTGGAAGCTGCGGCCATGGCATTGCCCATCGTCGCAACACGTGTGACCGGCTGTCTGGACGCTGTCCAGGATGGGATAACAGGCACGCTTGTATCGGCTTATGATCCGCAAGCGCTCGCCGCGGGGCTGCTTCGTTACGTAGGTGATTCCGCACTGCGCCGGCGGCATGGGACCGCCGCCCGCGCATGGGTACTGCGAGATTTTTCTAGTGCCGCCATGCACGAGACGATTTACCACAAATACGTCAGCTGGTTGGCAGAGGAGGGGGTGGTGAACGTGAGATCCGATCGGCCACTGTCGGATCAAGCCAATGGCCAGATCTCTAGCCAGAAGGAACCCGAGGCGCTGAGCCATGGCGGATTCTAGATGGCCCGGCCCTTCACGGGCACGACATGCATGATGCAATGCGAGGATTGATCAGGTTATGACTCATGCCACCGATTCTTCCAAGACGACGATCGCGCAGCTCTTCCCTGGGAAGCGCGCTTTCGACGTGATTGTGACAAGTAGCCTTCTTCCGTTCCTTCTTCCTCTCGTCGGGGTCGTTGCACTGGTGACGTGGGTTGCCCATGGTTGGCCGTTGGTATTCACACAGAAGCGTCCCGGGCTTCACGGTCAACCCTTTACTCTGTATAAATTCCGTACGATGACCAATGCCCGCGGATCCGATGGACAGCTCTTGCCCGATACCGATCGACTGACACGATTCGGCAAGCTGATGCGCAGCACCAGCCTGGATGAACTTCCTGAATTCTTCAATGTGTTGAAAGGTGAGATGAGCCTCGTGGGCCCACGGCCCCTCCTCATGGAATACCTCGCACGGTATAGCCCTGAGCAGCACCGTCGCCACCTCGTGCCTCCCGGCCTGACAGGTTGGGCCCAGGTGAACGGAAGGAATACCGCCGACTGGCAGCAACGGTTTCTTCTCGACCTGTGGTATGTTGATCATCGCTCGCTCTGGCTGGATTGTAAGATCATTGTGATGACGCCCTGGAAAGTCCTCAAGCGAGAGGGGATCTTGCAACCGGACGATCCATCCTGGGAAGGCAAATTTAAGGGTGCTCATTCGGAGCGGCTTATTCGATAACAGACCGGATACCACGTATCCTGCATCAGAACATTCCATGAAACACAAAGAGGATTTGATTCTGATCGGCGGCGGTGGACATTGTCGCTCCTGCATCGATGTCATCGAAATGGATGGCCGTTTTACGATTCGCGGCATCGTCGACGAAAAACAATCTAAAGACCTGATGGTGACAGACTATCCGCTACTTGGTCGGGAGGAAGATCTTTGTGAGCTGGCAAAATCCTGCCAAAACTTCCTGATCACGATTGGACAGATTAAGTCTCCTGAACCGCGCATTCGGCTGTTTGATCACCTCAAGCAGCTTGGTATGGTCCTCCCCATCATCATCTCTCCTTTGGCTCATGTCTCACGCCGGGCCATGCTTGCGGAGGGGACTATTGTCATGCACTACGCGCTTGTCAATGCCGGGGCCTCTGTTGGACGAAATTGCATCATTAATACGAGAGCGCTGATCGAGCACGACGCCGTCATCGAAGACCATTGCCACATCGCGACGGCGGCCATTGTGAACGGTGCAGCTAAGGTTCACCGGTGTTCGTTTGTTGGCAGTAATGCCGTTCTGCGAGAGTTGGTCACGGTAGGGGAACGGTCCATTGTGGGCGCTGGGGTGACAGTCCTCCGTAGCCTTGACGCCTATTCACATCTCAGTAGTCCGGTGCTCTGAGCAAACCTGCAGGTCTCCCTCCATCGCGTCTATGCCAATCTATCTGGCTCGTCAGTAGCGTTCTTTATAGTTGGTGCCATCATGATCTTGACACGAGAACAGGAAGCGTTGCTTCCTTCGAGGGAGGATGTGGCGTTCTACCGTGAGCACGGGTGGTATCGATCGCCTCGAATCCTACCGGATGCCGTACTGGACGCCGCCTTAATCGGGGTCTCACGGCATTTTGACGGAGAGCGTGATTGGGTACTGCCACCCAACAGTGGTTTCTCGGATTGGAAGCCGGGGGATCCCAACACCGTGCGGAATGCGGAAGTGGTTGCACTGCAGAACCAACAGTTGCGTGAGTTGATCATGCATCCGCTGCTTGGTGCGATAGCCGCACGACTGGCCGGCACTCATGCCATCCGCTATTTTGCCGACTCGCTGGTCTATAAACCTGGCAACTTGGATGGGAATGAGTCTGTCGTTGGGTGGCATACCGATCGTTCTTATTGGGGGACCTGTTCATCCGATAACATGCTGACGGTGTGGATTCCATTTCAGGATTGCACCGAAGAGATGGGACCCGTGCTGTATGTTGACCGAAGCCATCACTGGCCTGGTACGGCGGACATGCGCACGTTCAATTGCCGTGATCTCAGCGAGTTGGAAGAACGCCTATCCTCAGAGGCTCCGGTAGTCAAAGTACCCATGACGTTGCGTCGGGGGGAGGTCAGCTTTCATCATTGTCGTACAATTCATGGCAGTGGGCCAAACCGGAGTGACCAGCCGCGTATCGCCTATGCCATTCACATGCAAGATGAGGCCAATCGATTTCGATTGTTCCTCAATGCAAAGGGCGAGCCCTGGAAGATTTACAACGACGATTTTGCGTGTAAGCAGAAAGACGGTCTGCCGGACTATCGAGACCCACAGGTCTTTCCGCAACTATGGGCTGAGACAGATTCACCGCGTTAACCCGACTGCAGCTCACCCAAATGGATGTCCCTATGTTATCTGTACCAGCATCCCCCTCCACCTTACATGTGTTGGACGCCTCGAGTCCGACAGACCGATCCGTATGGCTCCAGATCTGGCACCGCTGGCCGAATCGCGAAGTCTGGGCACATCCAGACTATGTCTCGTTGTTTGGACGACCAGGCGACCGCGCACTCTGTGTCGCATTGGAAGATTCATTTGGTGGCATTCTCTTTCCGCTGCTCCTTCGCCCTCTCGAATCCGAGCCATGGATCAAAGAGGGCAACGCCTGGTGTGATCTCATATCGCCATATGGTTTTGGAGGTCCATTTGGATGGGGGAGCCCGGATGTGACGACATTTTGGGATCGTTTCGACCAATGGGCGAATACTCTGAACGTTGTGTCGCTCTTTACCCGACTACCGCTGTTTGAGGACCAAACCATTCCCTTCAAGGGTGAGGTCATCACAAAAGGCCCCTCCGTGGTCATTCCCTTGGAGGAGGGGGAAACATCCATCTTAAAGAACTACGCAAAGTCGGTGCGTGAAGTTCTCAGACGGTCGGTTCGGAAAGGGGTGTCGGTCGTCGTGGATCCACAAGGTGAGCGATTGGAAGAGTTCTTGGCGGTCTACTATTCCACGATGGAGCGTCGCACGGCGTCCTCCAATTATTTTTTCCCGCAGACGCTTTTTACGGCGTTGATGGAACGTCTCTCAACGCATACCATCTTTTTTCATGCGCTCCATGAGAATCATGTCGTTTCGACTGAGCTGCAACTTATTTCACAGAGCCATACGTATGCCTTTCTTGGAGGGACAACCGAGGTAGGGTTGTCGTGTGGAGCCAACACGGCACTCCGTCACCAGACAAATGTGTGGGGGAGTGAACAGGGGAAGCGCTGCATGGTGTTTGGCGGAAGTCATCAGGAAAACGACGGTCTCCTTAGCTATAAAAAACGATTTGCTCCTCATAGTGTGAAGATGTTCAAGGTCGGCACTCGAATCCTTAATCCCGACCAATACATGAGGCTCATCGAACAACGCCGGGTTTGGGCTGTGGGAGAGGGGCAACAGTGGGTTCCAGTCGAAGGATTTTTCCCTGCCTACCGAAGCTAGATCAAGAGGGAAGATGTGAACAGCGAGGCCGGCATCATTCGGCCGGCAATTCCGGAGCAGAGCCAGTCCACCGCGATGCTCATGCGCAAGGGCGTGAGCGATGTGGTGCGTCGAATTCCGATCATGGGAAGTTTTTACCCTCAAGTACACACGGCTGACGAGCGTCAGCAGCATCGTGATATCAATCTGGACCTGCACGTGAGTCTTTCATTGTCTCATCAAGAGCAGCCTCGTTCCGAGACTCGTTCTCGCTGAAGCATTCGTCGGTCTGCACACATTTCTCGGTTATCCCAACACCCTATATCCCTGGGCTATAACGCCGAAGGAGGAAAACCATGCAGCTCAATATTATCCGTCCCACGCTTCCATCAATGAGCGACATCATGCAGCTCGTTGAGCCGAGCTGGGATGCCGGAACCGTCACACTTGGTCCTATTGTCAGGGGCCTTGAAGAGGAGGTATGCCAGCGGACCGGCGCGCGACATTGCGTGGCGTTGTCGAACTGTACGGCTGGACTGATGATGATTCCCGAAGCGCTGGGGTTTCGGCCAGGGCAGGAAGTCATCGTGCCGTCGTTTACCTTCGCGGCGACAGCGCAGGCTTTGTTATGGAATGGGCTCATTCCGGTGTTCTGTGACTGTTTGCCAGATACGTGTACCATCGATCCTGCCGATGTGGAACGGAATCTGTCCGCAAAAACGGTGGCGATCTGCGGAGTGTCCATCTTCGGATTGCCACCCGATACTGAGGCATTGCTCGCGTTGGGCCATCGGAAAGGGTTGCCCGTCTATTTCGACAGTGCACAAGGGCTGGGCGCGACCTATCAAGGCTGGCCGCTTGGAGGATTCGGTTCCTGTGAGGTATTTTCGATGAGTCCGACAAAAGTCGTGACGTCGGTTGAAGGCGGACTGTTCACGACGAATGATCATGCCCTCGCGGAGCGAATGCGTTCTCTGCGGGACTATGGGAAAGACCCTACGAAAGGGGAAGAAATGCATCATCTGGGCCTGTCCGCCCGGATGAGCGAGTTGCACGCAGCCGTCGGGCTGCTCTCCCTGCGCATGATGGACGAACTCGTAAAGGCGCGCAGGGAACTCATCGGGATCTATCGTGATCGATTGGGCACGCTCCCCGGCTGTTGGGTCCAAACGTTTCCGTCGGATCGGTCGACCAGTGGGAACTATTTTGTGTTATTTATCACAGACCGAGCCAAATTAAGTCGTAATGAAGTCTACGAGGCGTTGAAGATGGTGGGGATTCAGACAAAGCGATACTTCTATCCGCCGGTTCATGAACACGCCTTGTTTCAACGTGTTCCCAAGCGTGTCAGCTCGAATCTGCAGCGCACCAGCGAGATCAGCCGGCAAGCTCT
>JAHBWQ010000290.1 GCA_019636915.1 Nitrospira sp.
ACAGTTGCTTGGTTAGGACGATCGATCGCAAAAACCCGAGAGTGCGGGCTAAAGACGCATGACTCCTGGATGGAGGAGATTGATTAGAGGCAGATGGGTGTTGTTGGCGACGGTCCTCTTGCCGTTCGTAGGACTTCTCGGGCTCTATGGAATGAACTGGCTCATCTTTCATCCAGAATTCGTGACGGTGTTCCATCCGCATCCGTTGTTTGACCGACCACAACCAGCCGACGCGATCGTCGCCTTGGCAAAAGATGTCGAACGTGATCGATATGCAGCGTTGTTGGCCGAGCAGGGGTTAGCCCCCCGCATCCTCTCCACCTTGGTCGATGCGACATGCCTTCGCGAACGGGGAGTGCGTGAGCTGTGTGCAACCGGTGTGCGCAATACCGTTGATGAAGCCTTAATGATGCGTCGTATACTCGCCCGGGAAAGAATGGATCGCGTGATGATTGTGACATCTCGCGACCATGTGATGAGAGCCGCGGCAATCTTCGCTCTCGTCTTTCTCGGTACCGGCCTAGAGGCGAACGTCGTTGCTACGCCGCTCAGTGCGTCCCCCAGAGTGCCGTCCGTTCGAGAAATCTGGTCATTTCTTCCCAGCTTGGGAGGCGCCGTGCTCGGGCGATTTGTTCCTGAACTGTACGAATGGTTCCTGCAATACGGCCAAGAGTTTCATCATGGCCGTTCCCACTCTCATGCAGGGTGACGGCCTGACCTCCATCGGTAGTTGCATGCTGTAGCGTCTTTACAATCACAGAGACAATCTTGCAAAACAACCTTGGTGTTCTCCCGTTCTCTTACCAATATGACTATGGCTATCATGACACTCTTACGTCGGTTCAGTTTGCCTGCCCTTGTCACCATTGACTTGGGATTCATCGCCCTGGCTAACTATCTGGCTTTTTGGCTCAGGTTTGACGGGATGATTCCAGGTTGGGCCATGAGTCTGTTCATACAATGCCTACCGTTAGTTCTGGTTATCCGTCTGCTGATCTTTTTCCCATTCCGGCTCTATCAAGGCATGTGGAAGCACACGAGCCTCTGGGATCTCAAGAACATTATCGTCTCCTCGATCTTGGGAACGGCCGTGGTGTATGTTGCGATCAGGTGGGGTATTGGCCTCGAGAGTTATCCGCAATCCATCTACATGCTGGACACAGTGCTTCTCATCGTCCTTTTGGGGGGAGTGCGTCTCAGTTGGCGGTATTACCGGGAGTGTGGAGGTTCCAAACGCCAAACGCGTGTTGTCATCTACGGGGCCGGCCATGCGGGTGCGAGCCTCGTCAGGTCGCTGAAAGAGAGTTCGGTCGTCAAATACGAACCCGTCGGATTTATCGATGATGATCCTGGAAAAATCGGACGCCGCATTCACGGCGTGCGGGTTCTGGGGGACCGCAGGGATTTGTGCCGAATTATCGCGGACGTCGTTCCCGACGTCGTCTTGCTCGCGATACCAACTGCCAATCCTAAGCTTATTCGTGATCTCGTGAAACTATTCGAGCCTCACAAAGTGAGAATCCAGATCGTGCCGGGTCTCAGAAATATCGTTGAGGGGCAGGTCGAGATTACACGAATTCGGAATTTGGCACTTGAGGACCTCCTAGAGCGAACTCCCATTGGACTGGACGTTACCCCGCTGTGTCGGCTCATTAAGGGGAAACCGATTATGGTCACAGGGGCTGGCGGTTCAATCGGATCGGAGCTGTGCCGGCAGATCGTCAGGTTTAAGCCGAGCCTCTTGGTACTGTTCGAACGGTACGAAAACAGCTTGTTCGCCATTCATAACGAACTGGCTGATGGTGCGTGCGCCATACCGGTATTTCCGGTTGTCGGAGACGTTGGAGACGATGTTCGCGTTGAGAGGGTCTTGCAAACCTTCAAGCCGGCCATCATCTTTCACGCCGCGGCGCACAAGCATGTGCCGTTGATGGAGGCGAACCCGTGTGAAGCGGTGAAAAACAATGTGCGCGGGACTCGAGTTGTCGCCCAGGCGGCGGCCCGTTGTGGGGTCGAACAATTCATCATGATCTCAACTGATAAAGCGGTGAATCCAACCAGCGTCATGGGGGTGACCAAGCGGGTGGCTGAGCTTGTCGTACAAAGTTTGGTGGAACATGGCCAAACGAGATTTACGACTGTCCGATTTGGCAATGTGCTGGGCAGCAATGGGAGCGTGGTGCCGCGTTTTCTTGATCAGATTAAAGCAGGTGGACCAGTGACGGTCACGCACCCTGAGATTCGACGATATTTCATGATGATTCCAGAAGCGGTTCAGCTGGTCTTACATGCCGCCGCGATCGGTGAGCCTGGTGCGATTTATGTGTTGGATATGGGGGAACAGATCAAGATTGTCGACTTGGCACGGAATCTCATTCGCCTCACGGGTTTGACCCCAGATGTAGACATTGTGATCTCGTTCGTAGGGCTTCGGTCTGGTGAAAAGCTGTCCGAGGAGTTGGTTGGGTCGGAGGAGACTGTCGAACACTCGACTTTGAGCAGAATCTTCACAGTCAAATCGAACCGTAGCCGAACTCCCTACGAGCTGATGCCGCTTGTGGCTATGCTTGAGCAAAGCGCCGCTCGGCATGAAACCGATCGTGTGATAGATCTGCTTCATGAGTTGGTGCCAAGCTTCCAACACACAGAACCCTGCGGGAGCCGGCAGGCCGACCATGGCTTGTCAGACATGGAAAATCCACTGGTGGGCGTGAAGCGTCGTGCCATAAAATGAAAGACTGCATCAGCGCGATCAGAACAGTGTCGAGGAAGCTATCATGACAGCGTTCATGACCCCTGCCATCCCGGTTGTTCTCAATAAGCAAGGAAGCCGGGGAAGTCTGAGTGGGCTGGGTTTGACGGGAACCTTCTCAGTGGGCACAATATCCCTCAGATAGTGTGATCTGGCGTCAGGACACTGCGGTGTTCCGGAGTGTAGGGAGCAAGCGATGAAATTCCTCGACAATGGCTCATTCTGGCCAAGTTGGCCATGGTACGAACTGGGGATCAGCCTGCGAATTCAGTACCGGGATGAGGAGAAAGATCAACCTAATGGTCATGCGATCATGAGTTATACCGGTTTTTTAGTGATCGGCCTTTCGGTCGTCGCAATGGCTCTGTTGGGGGCATTCACGATTGCCTACGCTGAACGTCAAGAGGCGTACCGATTGGGTCCCAATGATGTGATTCAGGTGCAAGTCTTTGGAGAGGACGATCTCTCCGTGGAACGTACGGTAGATGGCAATGGCACGATCACCTTCCCGCTGCTCGGCACCCTGTCCGTGGGAGGTCGAACGGTCCAAGACTTTCAGGACGAGCTGACGGCTCACCTTCGCGCAGGCTACATCCGGAATCCGAAAGTGACCGTATTCATCGTGCGACACCGTAACTTCTTTGTGAATGGGGAAGTCAGAAAACCAGGGGGCTTTGAATACAGAGAGGGGATGACCGTCCAAAAAGCCCTCGCCCTTGCGGAAGGCTTCACTGAAAAGGCCGATCGGAGTGAGGTGAAGATTACCCGTCAACAGGGAGGCAGTACTCAAACTACCCTTGTGGCGCTCGATGAGCTGGTTCTGCCCAACGATTTGATCATGGTGCCACAGGCCCCAAAGCTCTATGTGAATGGAGAAGTCAGACGTCCTGGCGACTACATGTACGAAAAAGGCTTGACTGTACACAAGGCCATTACAATGGCCGGGGGATTTACGGAGAAAGCAGCGGAGAGCCGGACGAAGGTGTTACGAGTCATCAACGGGCAGGAAGTCACGATTTCCGTCAAGCTCGACGATCTCATCCATCCCAATGACATCATTGTCGTCCCACAACGGTTCTTTTGAGTGTCATGTCTCTCGGTATCGGCGACAGTTCGCAAGTCTCTGCGGAAGGGGATACTAGGGTGGGATCTGCGAGTGTCTGCCGATAGGTTTCTGGTGAATGCCCGGCACGGCCATCGATCTCGACTGACTCCTCCTCACACGATCACCCTGTAGGAATCTGTCTGTGTCTGAGCGCGCGCACCTTCCCTCCTTAATAAAGGGGTCGGATACCTTATACTCCAAGGCTAGTATGTCCACCCTGTCTCAAGATTGTGTGGAAAGGTGAGAAGAGCATGGAGAATGAAGAATTCGGAAGCCCTTAAGACGAGCACACAAGGACTGTAGGGCGTGACACAGATGTCACCCTCCAGAAACTGGATAGAGATCATCACAACTGTCTACGACTGATGAGCTTGGCGAGTTGGTCGAAGGGTGTGAAGGGGCGTTCCGGTTCACGGTTTGACGGCGGGTCGTTCGACTCGCCACCCATGTGCTCGCGCTGATGCTCATTGTCGTGACAGTAGAGGCAGAGCAACTCCCAGTTGCTTCCGTCTGGAGGATTGTTCTGATGGTTGTGGTCCTTGTGATGAACCGT
>JAHBWQ010000291.1 GCA_019636915.1 Nitrospira sp.
GATTCGGTCAGGACCACCCATGATATTGGGAATCGTGCTGGTCGCCTGCCATTGTGCCATCCCATCAGCGCCGAACCCCAACCGTAACTCCTCCGCGAAATCGACGACCGGGCATTTGAGTGCCAGGCAAGCCAGGTCTGTCCGCTGAGAGGCCGTCAGAATTGATACCAGTCCGCCGAAGCTCGATCCCATCAATCCGACGTGTCGATAGCCTTTTTGCTTCACGAGATCGATGGCGGCCTGTGCTTGTTGCACTCCCAGGCTCGTGGTGATCTGCTCAAATGGACCGTCGCTTTCTCCTTGTCCAAAGAAGTCGAAGGAAAAGGTGCCGATCCCGTGGTCGATCAGCAACCGCGTGAGAGCCTTATTCGTCGAACTGGTTTTTGAGGACAAGAACCCGTGACACAAGACGGCCACCTTGTCCGTTCCTCCGGGAGGGAGGCTCAAGATCGCGGAGACTCGATGCTCTTGGGGATCAAGAAATGAAAAGCGCTCTTCCACGCGAGTATTCTACCAGAGTTGGTGCGGGTGGGTAGAGGTGAGATCGAGATCGTCGGCGACGTCTGTCGCTACCGCTCCAAGAAATAAAAATGATCGGTTGGTCCGTGGCCGTGGCCGATTGCCAACCCATGGCGGATGGCTTGCGTGACGTAGTCCTTTGCCGCTTGTGCAGCATCCAGAACGGAACGCCCTTTGGCAAGGTGAGCGGCCAGCGCAGAGGCGAACGTGCAGCCGGTGCCATGGGTATGGCGTGTCTCGATGAACTCGCCCTTCAAGACATTGAAGAATCGGCCGTCGTAGAGGAGATCCGTCGCCCGTTCGCTGAGCAGATGGCCTCCTTTGATCAGCACATGTTTGCACCCGAACCCATGGATGACCTTTGCGGCTCGTCGTGCATCGGCCAGGGAGGTGATCTGGATGCCGGACAATTGCTGGGCCTCATGGATGTTCGGGGTGACCACGAAGGCGAGCGGGAGCAACTGTGTCTTCACGGCGTCGACGGCATCCGGCCGTAACAGGGAATGACCGCTCTTTGAGACCATCACCGGGTCTACGACCAGGGTAGCGATCTTTTGAGGGGTCAGCATCTTGACGACGATGTCAACGATGGTGCTCGACGACAACATTCCGGTCTTCACGGCGGCGACATCGAAATCGTCAAAAATCGCATCGAGTTGTGAGGCGATGATGCTCGGTGGCAACTCAAACACGTCCGTCACTTCTTCGGTATTTTGAGCGGTGATGGCTGTGATGACCGACATGGCGAAGACACCATTGGCGGACATGGCTTTGAGATCGGCCTGAATGCCGGCCCCTCCACCGGAATCCGATCCGGCAATCGTCAGTACTTGTTTGATGGTCTGTGGCATGGGTCGCTTTCTAAGGCACGACTTCTTCATGGCTGGGAGTTGGCTCCAGCTTCAACCGATCGATCGTGAATGAGGCATCGCGCCTTGGTAATTGCTCATGAAACGATAGTGTGAACTCGGAAGCTGAGGCTTCAGATGGTTGAGTGAATATGAAAACCACTCGCTGCTTTCGACGAGGAGACAGTTCGATACCTCGCGTACAGAGGCCTTCACGGTTCTGCTCAACGGTCTGATACCACACACGTCCATGTTCGTCCTTCAACACCGTGTTTTGCAAGTGACAGAGCAGCTTGAGATCACGAGTGGAATGATTTGCGACGGTGGCATCCAGCTTGATCCGGCTATTCAGCCGCTCGATTGATGTGACGACAAACTCATAGGAGTCGTTTCGATGGATTCCCAGACCTGGCGGTGGTGTCGGTTCTTTCGGCTTCTCGACCGGCAGTGTTCCGGGGGGAAGCTCTTCTTGTTTGAAAAACGTGCTCAGGGGACCGGTTTTCGGGAAGATCGTCCGAGTGGCGCTGATAGACTGAGCCTGCTTAGGGGTGATCAGCCGTACGGTGACTTGTAGCCCTTCGGGCGTTTCCGTGTAAGTCCCTGATACGAAGACGTCGGCGCGGATGGCCTTGGCGGCGCGTCGGACGGCCTTGGCGTGGGCTGGATCGATGTGCTCAAGCTGCATCTTTTTCAAGGTCGAGGAGAGCAGGGTGTGGTCGACCGTGGTTAATTCACCGGCCACCATGATTTGTGTCCCAAGTTCTTCGGCGAGGAATCTTCCAACCGGCGTCTGCTCACCTTGTGCGTCGGTAAAGTCGAGCACGGCGAGTCGTTGCTTCTTTGCCTTGGCGGCCCCTTCAGTCACACCTTCTGCCAGTTGCTTGAGGCTATCCTCATAACTTGCTGCTGCCCATGACGATGGCGAAAAGGAAACCGGCAGGACAAGGGAGATCACAAGTAGGAGTAAGGCAATCATACAAATGAACTGCCGTCATTATACTCAGGGCCATGCTGGTGTCTAGCAGGCCACAAAAAACGGTGGTTCGCTGGAGCCTCCTGGAGCGTGTTCCCGTGACCCGTTGGCGGGATATGGAGGTTGTGGGATGTGTACCACCGCATGATGGAGCTGAAATCTCTGGCCTCATGGCGACCAGGGGGATTTGTGATGTCTCGGCCTGACCGGTGTGCTCAGGGCACCTACCGAACCGATTTTGCCCTGTTTGTGTCGACTTCATCAGGGCCCCAGTGAGAGCCGGTGCACTGGATGTCCAAGCCTGTGGGCAAGCCTTCTGTGGGGTTTGACAAACGCGCTTGTGAGTGCAGTACACTACCACCCCTATAGCTCCCCACCATTCACTCCTACTGCCCTAAGGAGGCCTCCATGCAGAACAGTTTCTGGTTGAAGGCGGTCAGTGCAGCGAGCCTGTTGCTCTTGTGTCTCACGAGTTGGGTCAGTGCCGAAGAGCCAGCTGGTGCTATCAGTGAGGCACGTCTGGTCGCGCAATACAATTATTCCATTCACATCCTAGCCATGTTGGTGGTGGGATTCGGATTTCTGATGGTGTTTGTCCGCCGCTATGGCTTTGGTGCGACGACTGGTACCTATCTTGTGGTTGCAACAGGACTGCCTCTGTATATGTTATTGCGAGCCAACGGTGTGGTGGGGCATGAGTTGAAAGCCCATACGGTCGATGCGCTCCTGTACGCTGAGTTTTCCGTGGCGACGGCACTCATCGCGATGGGGGCGGTGCTGGGACGGTTGCGGGTCTTTCAATATGCGCTGCTCACGTTGCTGCTGGTGCCGCTCTATGCGCTGAACGAATATCTTGTGTTGGACAATGGGGCCGGGTTGACTAAAGGGTTTCAGGATTCGGCCGGGTCGATCGTTATCCACGCGTTCGGAGCCTACTTTGGTCTCGCAGCCTCGTTGGTTCTGACGACTACCTCGCAGCGGAGTCAGCCGATTGAATCCGATCCGACGTCAGATCGCTTCGCGATGCTCGGGTCGATGGTGCTGTGGCTGTTCTGGCCGAGTTTTGCGACGGCGATTGTGCCGTTTGAACAAATGCCTCAGACCATCGTGAATACAATTCTGGCTCTGAGCGGGGCGACACTCTCGACCTATTTCCTCAGCACCCATTTTCATCATGGGAAAACGTCGATGGTCGATATGGCCAATGCGGCGTTGGCAGGCGGGGTGTCGATCGGCTCGACGTGCAACCTAGTGAGCCCAACCGGTGCGTTTGGGATTGGGGTGCTGGCCGGTGCGCTGTCGGTCATTGGCTATGTGTTTATCCAACCTATGCTTGAATCGAAGATCAAGCTTGTTGATACGTGCGGCGTCCACAATCTTCATGGGATGCCGGGTTTACTCGGCGGACTCATGGCGATCATGGTCGTGCCGGGCGTTGCCGGTGTTCAGCTTGTGGGTATTGCCATGACGCTGGGCATCGCCATCATTGGAGGTGCAATAACCGGTGCGGTGATTCGAGCGACCGGGACTACCGAACAGGCCTACGAAGATTGTCACGAATTCTCACATGTGCCAGGCCCCGAGAGTGAACGACGGGTGGAGGAACTGGCACTTGGAGCCAAGGCTGATATCGACGCCTTGCAGAAAGAAATTCTTGCTCGGAGCGCTGCTCGCACGTGAGTGGAAGAGTCTCTCTCGATTGCCTGTGACGGCCAGGCTGGTAGGTCTGGATTAACCAGACCTACCAGCCTGTTGAGTCGGTTGGACAGGCTCACCTTCCAATTACCCGTACGAGTGCGGTGCGGTTGAGCACTGAAATTAGGTGGCTGTTATCTAGGCGCCTGTATTTGGGTAGGCTCGAGGTCGAACAAATTCACCGTGGTGTGTCCGACAAGACTAAATAGGAAAGATCCAGAGTCGTCAACAAGTCATGGCTTGGGAAGAAAGCGCTGGAGGTATCTGTCTCGTCGCCTCTATCACTATTAATAGACGACGGATCGAGCTGGCGTGGTATGGTGCGCCCGACAGGACTTGAACCTGTAACCTTCTGATCCGTAGTCAGAT
>JAHBWQ010000292.1 GCA_019636915.1 Nitrospira sp.
AACGACAACGCCTCGAAACCAGTGGCGACCGATGGCTCTGGTCATGGCACCACGTCGTGACGTTGAACTCCCCGTTGACGGCTCCATATGGCAATCCTGACAGATCGTCCCTTCAAGAATTTCACCGGGGAGATTCTTTTGCGTGACATCTTTCACTTTATCGAAGTGACAGGAGGCACAAAAGCTGGCTTCTCGAAACTGCGTCGACTGCACGGCAGGATGGACGAGATTCTCTTCCGGATTGGCATAGGGACCGTAGAGCGTTCGGCCTGGCTGCAGAGCAAAAATGGGAGGCGACGTTGCGTTCTTATCCATCCCTACCATCAAATGGCACGCCACACAGCCGATCCCTTCCACCCCGGGCTTTCCTTTGAGAACCTGGCCCACAACGTTCTCAGTGTGGGCAGGGAAAACAGTGATAGCAGGGGCATGGCACGACAAGCATCGCCGTTGCTCATCCACTGTTGGATTTGTTTCCTTCCAAAGGCCAAGGACCGTCCGAAAGACCGGTGATGTCAACGAGGTCCCGTGCAAGAGCGCTGCATCCACACGGCCAAATGTCTTCAAATCCGGTGTCTGCTCTCTGGCGCCCTTCCATTCTTCATAGTGCCGCTCATGGCACTGCTTGCAATCTTCCGACCGGATAAAAACCTTTTCGATTTCCGCTATCCAGTCTGGGGACGACTGCTCACTCGTCTCTTGTGCCATCACCCGGCTATCATGCAACTCGCTCAACGAGCTGAGCAGAATGACAAACGATAGAAGACAAACCACCGCAATGACTCGTCCCTCCCTCGACCGTCTGCCCCTTCCGTTCACCTTATCCCTCACGCCTTACCCGTTCACTCCTCACACATCGAAACTAATCTCGCTTGCACCCGACAAAGTGAAAATTCACTCCCCAACCTACTGGATCGCCAGGATCCGCCGGCTCATAGGTTCCAACGGTAAAGTTGCATTCCTTCATCGCCTTCTTGATGGCTCGGCCGAAATCTCCCATGCTTCTGATCTCTTGCTTATTAATCTCCTTGATGACGGACCGAACTTTAATACCGGCATAGTCTGCACGGGAGTTGCCGATGACCTCAAAGACCGCAACCCCCTGCGGCTTTTGAAGATTGAGCTCCTTCTGAATCGCTTCATCGACGGCGCCGACGACGATCCCGAAGTCTTCTCCTAGCTTCGACGCTTCCTCCTCGGTCATTTCACCATTGGATGTTGCAACCTCTGCAACTGCCATATCTACCGCGAGCAGAGCACTTATCAGGCAAATCATCCATCCCCAAGCCATCCGCTTCATTGCATCTCGTAGTTCGTGCGAATCCTGCAGAATGGTCAAAAAGGCCGTCCAGCGAGGCCACAGGGAGTCCGGCAGCTGAGGCGTACCCCCTCTGGAGGTACGTCGCAAGGAGATGGACGACTGAGAACAAAGCCGGCGGCCTTTTTCACCATTCCTGCTACAGCCCTGCTGCCGGATCGATGCGCAGCTGAAACCAGGGCGCCACCGCTTTTTGGCCGTTCCGTTCCTTATTTTCTCCATTCCAGACAGAGAATGACACCGTTTGGATGCGTCCAGGAATGAGCGTCGCTTCGTTCTCCTGTTCCTCGCTGAGCAGTGGACGGCGCATCATGACGTGCCACACTCCATCTTTCCAAAACGCTTGCCCCTGCACGCGCCCCTGCTTATCTTTCGTCGTCAACGTACTGAAACCTCCGCCGATGAGGTCCTCCACGGAGGATACTCGTCGTGGAATGACTTCGAATGTTCGCACGCCTCCGTCTTTTTTCTCAGGAGCTCGCGCGGCCCGGCGATCGATATCGCTTTGCCAATCCGCCTTCCAATGCCAGATATTGACGTAGTGATCCAACTGCCCCATACAAAAAAACGCCGGGGCATCGCCGAGTGGGAACCCGATCGCCACCCCGTCCCGGAACGTCCCAGGAGTCAGCCGATCGTTCTTCGTGTTGTCTTGCCATTCCAGGAGAAAGGCAATGTCGGTCCCATTGTGGACAGATCGCACCGTCAGAGCCCGAACCGTCGGTTCGGGCCAGACCGGCCTGGTAATGACTTGACCGCTAAGCGGAATGGTGATGGGCGAGGCCGTTTGCCAGGCCGCATCATCGGCGGTCTTCGGCACCTCGCCTTGGATCAGGAACGATCGGATCGTCATCCCCTCGGAACTGACCAACGGAACCCCGAAGGCGCCGAGGACACTGGCACTGACGATCAGACCAGACAAGAACCCAAGCACATGAAACCGAACGCTACCGATGGACGTCGTTCGCACGGCACTGTACTCCGAGAAATCACCGCGCTCAGAATACCACAAAACGTGATCCAGACAAATGTGAGGAGAGGGCAGATATTGGTGGGCTGCTTACGAGAGTTTCAATCGACGGATCTTGTTTTCGCCGCGTTCGCAGATATAGAGATGGCCCTGTGAGTCCAGCGCCAAGCCGACAGGAGAATTCACCACCGCCTCAATACCGAGCAGACCGTCGCCATGCTTCAACTGTCCGGCAGATTCTTTCGCGACAAATCGAGCAGCGCCGCAACCACCGATATTCTTGTCTTCGTAGCCGCTGTCCCCGTTTCCCGCGACCGTGGTGATCATGCCCGTCTTGCCGTCCACCTTCCGCACGCGATGGTTCATGGTGTCGGAAATATAGAGATGGCCGTCTCGATCAAAGATCGCGGCTTCCGGAGCATGCAACATGGCTCGAACAGCCGGCTTGTCGTCACCGTCATATCCATACCGACAGACCCCTGCGACGGTCGAGATCACACCGGTGTGGGCGTCGATCTTCCTGACCCGATTGCTTCCCTTGTCGACCACATACACATCGCCCTTACTGTCGACCGCAATCCCAACGATGTCATAGAGACGCGCGTCCATCGCAGGCTTTCCATCATCCAGATACATCGACATATCGAGTCCATCGGAACAAACCGGCATGAGCCATCCTTGATCATCACTGAAATCGATCCCGATCGCATCACCGGAAAGCACCACGAGATTCCTTGCTACCAGCGGCTGTTCCCGCGCATCGTCCTCGGCCGTCCAGGTTCCCGCGATCGTCGTCACCAGATCTGTTTTGGGATCGTACCGTCGAACCTTATGCGCTTGTGTGTCGGCGATATACAACACATCGTCCGTACCGAATGCGATGGCTGCCGGCCATGTCAGATTGACCTCACGTGCCGGTCCGTCCCCGTTAAACCCATGCTGACCGGTTCCGACCACGGTGGTGATGACGCCTGTCTCATGATCGACTTTCCGAATCCGATTGCTTCCAGAGTCACAGATGTACAGGTTATTCCGAGAGTCAAAGGCAACTCCCAGAGGCAAGTAGAGCCCTGCCTCCCCACACACCCCGTCATCGCCGCTATAGCAGGTTTCCCCGATACCGGCGAAGTTGTGGACCGTCCCTTCTTGCAGGTGCACACGTCGGATGCGATCCGATCCCGATTCCGCGAAATAGAACCACTGCTCTTCCCGATCGAGTGCCGCATGATGGGGAAGCGGGATTCCCGCTTTCACTGCACGCTTACCATCACCCGTACTTCTGGCCTTCCCGTTACCGGCGAAGGTCTCAATGTATCCGGCAGCTAAACAGAGTTCGGTTTCCATAAATACGACGCTCTCTAGGGGACTATTAAAAAATTATCTTGTCGCTTACGCACTTTCGACTCTCAGCGCAGGATGTTCACAATGGCCGTCGTTTTTCACCCGCCCACCCCAGCGCGCCAAGACGCGCTGTTCACCGACCAAGGCCGAACTCTCGTATCTCGTTATTCGTATCCCGTATCCCGCAAACGAACGACGCTTCACGTCGCTTGCAAGCGATGCGAGAACGCCGCTGGAGGACTTTTTCAACATCCTGCTATGCGCGTGAAGCCGGCTGCACCGTAGCCCCTGCCGGCTGACTTAAGGGAGCACTCTGAGCCGGAGCGGCCGTGGCCACTTGAGGAGCAGCGGTCTGTTGTGCCGTTGCTTGCGCTTCGGCTTCGATGGCCTCCGCCTCATGCACGGACTTCTTGAAGCCCTTGATCGCCTTTCCAAGCCCTTCGCCTAACTGTGGAAGTTTCCCGGCGCCGAAGATGATCAGCACGATCATGAGGATGAGGATCAGCTCGGTGAACCCTAGACTGCCGAACATAGGACACCTCGTTCTTAAAGTGAATCAGGACCTCGGACCATCCTTGGCCTTTTTGGCAAACCGCTCCTTCAACCGCTTTCTGGCCTCTTCGGCCTGTTCAAACATCTTGCACTTGTCGTACACGCTGATGAGATTGTAATAGGCCAGCGGCTCGTCTGGATTGTGCTCCACCGCACTTTCCA
>JAHBWQ010000293.1 GCA_019636915.1 Nitrospira sp.
ATCATGTGTGGAGCTTGGAAGAAATTATCGGTCTACTCAATTGAAAGGGACCCACTACCCTTGCCTCTTGCCTCTTGACTCTCGCCTATTTTACGAGCACCCGCGCCTTGTACATCGACAGCGGGCTACTTGCGGCTTCGACGGCCTTGAACAACGCCTCTGTACCTGCTTTCTCCGGATCGAACTTCACCGCAGCGCCGTTGCAAGGGATTACAGGTCCCGCACCTTGCCTTCCGCCTATTCTAGCTTTGCCACTGCCTAGCGTTGGACATCACCGCAGTGGGCGTTCGAACTGACCTGAAAATCGAGGAGTTCTTCAATCTCATGGAGTGTGAAGCCCAACGCCTGAGCGTTTTTAATGAAGCGGAGACATCGCTGGGCCTCGCGGTTGTAGAGTCTGTAGCCGGATGGCAACGGCAAGGTGGGGCTGAGTAAGTGGCGTCGCTCATAGCAGCGAATCGTTTCGATATGCCCCCCAACATTCTCTGCGAGTTGCCCGATAGTGAGGTGGGTTGTCATATGTGCCTCATTGGTCATGATACACCCTGTACCATGGTGCTGAGTCAAGAGGACATGAGCCTTTTCTTCTGACTCGCCTTCCTGTAAGTATTTCTGCGCTTGAGCGACTCACTGATACTCGAGTTATCCGATACAAAGGTCTGCGCATTGTCACTGTAATCCAGCTTACAGAAACATATTGCTCCGGCATGTACGCTTTCGATCCCTGTCCACCAATCCAACAAAATACCGGATTGACGTAGATCGGGAGGGTTGATACATAGACTTATCTCAATAGGCAACTTGAACCATTGAACAATAAGGCTGGCCATGCCCACTGATGACATCACGCAGAAAGTCAGCGAACGCTATGCGGACGCCGTGCGGACCGGTGAGGAGATGTGCTGCCCCACCAGCTACGACATGGGGCACCTCAAGACCTTTATCCCGGAAGAAGTGTTGAAAATTTCCTACGGCTGCGGTACGCCGGCCGGCCTCAAGACCGTGCGTGCCGGTGAAACGATCTTGGACATCGGTTCGGGCGGCGGGATCGACTGCTTCGAAGCCTCCCGCTTGGTCGGTCCTACTGGGAGTGTGATCGGCATCGACATGACGGATACAATGTTGGAGATCGCCAGAAAGAATGCCTCGGTCGTGGCTGCGAACCTTGGCTATTCCACATCGAACGTGGAGTTTCGAAAGGGCTTGGCGGATGCGATGCCGGTCGATGACGGGACGATCGATCTGATCATCTCAAATTGCGTCATCAATCTGGCACCGGATAAGCGGGCGGTGTTTCGCGAAATGTACCGAGTTGCCAAACCCGGTGGGCGATTCACCGTCTCCGATATTGTGTCGGATCAAACCGTTCCGCAGTACCTTGTCCACGATACCCAAAAATGGGGCGATTGTCTCTCCGGCGCCTTGACGCTCACCGATTACATGAACGGCATGACGGCAGCCGGATTTCTGGGTATCCATCTCGTCAAGTTTTCACCCTGGCGCATGATCGACGGGATCCACTTTTTCTCTGTCACCTTGACCGGCTACAAGCTGCCCCCGGCACCAACTGTCTCGTCGGTCCAGTATGCCACCCTTCGAGGCCCTTTCAGTCGGCTTGTGAATGAACGAGGTACGACCTACCAGCGTGGCATTCCACAGTCGATCTCACCCGAGGAAGCACGATTATTGAGTCTTCCTCCCTTTGCCGAACACTTTCTTCTGACAACCCAACCAGTCCAACTGGACGACCACGATCCACGCTGGAGCGCCGTCCTCCCCGCCAATGCCCCTTGCACCTGGCAAGGCCATTATGCGTTGCTGGCCGGTCCCTTTGTCGAAACAGCCGATGACGATCACCATGTCTATCGTCGAGGTGAGCCGCTGGAGATTTGCTCCAAGACAGCAGCGGTTCTAGAAACCAATGGCTACCAATCCCATTTTGTCATCCTGAACCGGGCTGGTGAGCGGGCGAATGGGGCAGCCGTGACTTGTTCGCCTGCTGGAGGCTGCTGCTGATGAAACCCACGGCGAAAGAGGATGTCCTGAGCCCGCGGGAATGTGCGTCGGTGCTCAAGGCCCTGGCAGATGAAACCAGGCTTCGGATTCTGGAGTCACTGCTGGCCGAAGAGAAGTGCGTTTCAGATCTCGTACGGGAATTGGGTTGTCCACAGCCACACGTGTCACACCATCTTCGCATTCTGCGGGACTCTGGTGTCGTGGAAGGCCTACGAGAAGGGAAGCAGGTCTGCTATCGCATTTCACCGATCATCAAGCGGGCATTGGCGAACCAAGAAGGGAAGGCCCTCAATTTCGGATGTTGTGAGCTGCGATTCCCTGAATCCATATTGGCCACAGCCAAATCTCGTGCACTGCATATGGTCCATGCCTGAGCCACCTCTCACGACAATACGAGTGTCGCCATGCCGCTGACCCTGCTGGGACGACAGAATCCTCTCGCCTCCCCCTCTGAACAGCTCAAGGTGCTGCAGGAGGCTGGTCTTCCCCTCTCCTTTGAGGCTCAACTTGATCAAGTCGGCTTATCGCCTCTGTGCGCCACAGGGATCACGGTCTTTCAGATCAATGTCGGCAAACTCTGCAACCAGACCTGTCGCCATTGCCATGTCGATGCCGGCCCTGATCGCCCTGAAACCATGTCCTTCGAGACAGCAGAGCTCTGCATAAAGGCTCTGGCCGAAACAGACATTCCGGCGGTGGATATCACCGGCGGCGCGCCGGAGCTCAATCCGCATTTTCGGTGGCTTGTCGAACAATCCCGCAAGCTTGGCCGGCACGTCATAGACCGCTGCAATCTGTCGGTGTTGTTGCTTCCGTCACAAGCGGATCTTGCGGAATTCTTGGCGCACCATCAGGTTGAAATCATTGCCTCCTTGCCGTCGTATCGAGCCGGCCAGACCGATGCGCAGCGAGGCGATGGCACCTTTGACAAATCGCTGGAGGCACTCAGACTCTTGAACCGACTGGGATATGGGCGACTGGACAGCGGTTTGACCTTGAACCTCGTCTATAATCCCGTCGGCGCATTCCTACCTCCGAAGCAAGAAGCCATTGAAGCGCAGTTCAAGAAAGAACTACGGCTCAAGCACGGCATTGAATTCAACCGGCTCTACACCATCACCAACATGCCCATCAGCCGGTTCCTCGAGTTCCTCATCGATAGCGGCAACTATGATCAGTACATGACGCGCCTCGCGAACGCATTCAATCCCGCTGCCGCCGCCAGCGTCATGTGTCGGCATACCCTGTCGGTCGGCTGGGACGGCAGGCTCTACGACTGCGATTTCAACCAGATGCTGGACCTCCCCATCAACCATGGCATACCGGCGCATATTCGAGACTTCGACCCGATTCAACTCAATCATCGCCGGATCGTGACACGCGACCACTGCTACGGATGCACAGCCGGGTCCGGGTCATCCTGTGGTGGAACCGTCACATAACGATTAACCTTATCGAATATATGGAGATGTGTTGATGTATCGATATCTTGATCTCTACCGACAAAAGATCGACAACTTGTTTCCCCTCGTCCTACTGTTTGCGCTGTGCGGGATACCGGGAACCGCAACAGCCCAGACGACCGGAACTGATCAACTGTCCGGCAAACTCGTGGTGACAGGTGCCAGCACCCTCGCCCCCCTGATCGGCGAGATCGGCAAGCGTTTTGAGAGTCTCTATCCCAAAGTGCGTGTCGATGTTCAGACCGGCGGCTCATCCCGCGGCGTTGCCGACGCTCGCCAGGGGCTTGCCGATATCGGGATGGTCTCACGTGCCATGAAAGATGAGGAGAAGGACCTGCATGCCTTTCCTGTCGCGCGCGATGGTGTTGGGATCATCCTCCACAAGGACAATCCCGTTCAGACGCTCACCGACGAACAGGTGGTCGCCATCTACACGGGAAAGATTATCAATTGGAAAGACGTCGGTGGAAAAGACACGCCCATCACCGTCGTGAACAAAGCCGAGGGGCGGTCAACGCTGGAAGTGTTCTTACACCACTTTAAGCTCAAGAATACGGACATCAAAGCGCATGTGGTGATCGGCGACAATGAGCAGGGAGTGAAGACCGTCGCAGGAAATCGAAATGCGATCGGATACGTTTCTATCGGGACGGCTGAATACGACGAATCACAAGGAGTGCCGATTAAGCTGCTCCCGACCGGAGGGGTGACTGCCTCCACCGAGACTGTGCGAAACGGAACATTTCCGATTTCTCGCCCACTCCACATCGTCACACGAACTCCGCCGGCCGGATTAACCAAAGCGTTTATCGACTATG
>JAHBWQ010000294.1 GCA_019636915.1 Nitrospira sp.
CCTGTTGCTGAGGTGACAATTTTGGACGACGTCCACCGATACGCCCTTCCTGCCGGGCGGAATCCAAACCCGCCTTTGTTCTTTCTCGGAGCATAGCTCGTTCGAATTCTGCGAACGCCCCAACCATCTGCATCATCATTCGCCCCGCCGGCGTCGTAGTGTCGATCGCCTCAGTGAGGCTGCGAAAGCCAGCTCCTGCTTCACTGAGCCGTTCCATAATCGTCAGGACATCGCGGAGTGATCGCGACAGCCGATCGAGCTTCCACACAACGAGCACGTCTCCTTTGCGGAGTTGGCCCAGAAGACTGTGGAGTTCTGGCCGATCCCATCTGCCACCGGAAGCCTTCTCCTGATAGATGCGCTCGCATCCGGACACCTCTAAAGCCGCCACCTGAGTGGCGGTTTCCTGATCGTTGGTTGAGACTCTGGCGTAGCCTATAAACATTGCAATAATCTGTTGCCATTACTTTACATTAGGCAATATGTTTTTGCAACGCAGATATCCACAGAAACAGGCGCCCCTTACGCTTGTTGCAAAAACGAACGTTTATGAAATGACGTTCTGTAATATCCAAGGTCGATGGCTCGGGCCGGCGACTGGATTCTGCTGCAAGAAGGATTAGCGCCTTCGTATACGCATGATTCAAAGACACATAAATTCCTTGAATAAGGTGTTTTGACTGTGGTAAAGAATGTGTATGTCGTAGTAGCAACAGACGACCATCTTTAGATTGACGATTGGAGTTAGATTATCGATGATAGATAGAGACTTGATTGACCGGATTCCGGACCGGGAGGAGTTGACAATCCCATTCAAAGACAAGGCAGCCAAGAGCGCCCTGGATTACATGCTAGAGACAATCCGGTATGCGATCTTGACTGCCATTGGAATTCTGCCGCTAATGTTGGTGCTCGGGGTGCCACCAGAGGCCATCAAGGCGACAGGGTTCTATACCGCAGTTTTTAGCCTGGTAAGTGTTCCTGTGTTTTTTGTCTTGGGTTACTTTTGCGGCGTTAAGCCAAGAGTTCTCGGAGGCAAGTAAAAGTAAAAACTGCCTGTTGTTTGTTTGATCTGTTTCTTTTGAAACATAAGAAGGGCGGTCATTCGGGAAGCACTATTTCACGGATGGCTTGCCCTTCTCTGGTCACAACCGCCAAAGTTTGGCCTTTACGTTGAGCCTCTAGCGCCAATCTCACGAGCCCTATGCCCAAACGTACGACCTCCGTCATTGATCGCCTGCCCTCACGAGCAATCGTACTGAGCTCATCGTAGGCACGATCTGATAGGTTAAGGTTCAAGCGCTTACCCGTTTCCGCTACCGCCGCCATTTCGTTTGACCTCACTTTTAGAACGACCTTTCAGAGAGAGTGCAGAACGTACGTACTCAATACATCTTTCATCACATCTTTCATGTCGACACTCATAGTCAATTTATAACTTACATACATGATAGTAGTCAACACAAAATGTGGTTTTTGTGAGTGCTTAAGATACAGTACGAGGATCTCACAGTCAAGTGAGGACACAACGGTCTGAGTAGCCCGACAACGATTGACGGCGCGGTGACAACAGAAAACTCCCCAAACAAGCCCACGTCTCTCTATTATTTGCAACACCTTACAGACACAAACGTAGACTCTATGAGCTGGGTTTCTGTTCCTCGCATACAACCGAGTCAGTGAGTTCGGTCGACAACGATTGCCTCTCAACAGTTAGTGAGTCGACAGCAGCCGCGGTGAGTCGACAACGATTGACGGCGGCGAGTGACAACAGAAACTCCACCCAGCCCCTCCTGCTGCTCCCTTCTGTCAACTCCGGCTGAAAAATCCACAAAGTTCCGGTCGAAAATTCCCCACCCCAACACATGCGCTAGAACCTTTCTTCTCTCCGGCCCCTACTGAAGCGGAGCCCAGCGGCGCCCCTGGGCGCCGCGTTTTGGGCGTAGCGGAGGTGGGGGCCGGAGTAGACGCCCCCGTCTGCCCCTCCTGCTGCTCCCTGCCAGCCAAACAAACCCGCTCTCCTTCGATCCTTCAGCCGGTAGCTTTCCCCGCGAATGTTGATCGTTGTCGAGTGGTGCAACAACCGGTCCAGTATCGCCGTTGCGATGATCGGGTCCCCAAAAACTCCGCCCCAATCGCCGTAGCTCTTGTTCGAAGTCAAGATGATGCTGCCTCTTTCATAGCGTGCACTTACCAACTGGAAGAAGATCGTCGCTCCCAACTCATCCAACGGCAGATATCCCATCTCGTCCACGACCAGAACCTTCGGCGCTAGATACACTTTCATCCGCCGGTCCAATCGCCCTTCCCGATACGCTCTTCCCAGATCTTCCACCAGATCGTGCGCTGTCATGAAATACGCCGGCTGCCCTGCCCGAATCGCAGACTCCGCTAGCGCCACCGCCAGGTGCGTCTTCCCCACTCCCGGCGGCCCCTGCAGAATCACATTGCTTGCCTCGTGGACAAACCGCAGCGTGCGCAGCTCCTTCACCTGACGTTCGTCAATCGACGGCTGAAAGCTGAAGTCAAACTGCTCAAACGTCTTCACGTAGGGTAAATGCGCTAACTGCAGTCGCGTCTTCAGGTATCGCTGCCTCCTTGCTTCCACCTCCGTGGTCAGCACGTCCAGCAAAAAGTCCCCGTAGCTCGGCTCCCCTTTAGACGCTTGTTCCAGAATGCTTTCCACCCTCTGCTCCACCGCCGTCAGCGACAAGGCCCCTAATGTCTGCTGCAATCGTTCCAGTGTGGTCATTGTCCACCTCCAGCGGCAGCAAATTCGTATGCCGCCAATGGCCTGACCTCTACCTGCGGCGCTGTTTGCCGGATCGCAACCAGCGTCTTGTGCGGCTGCCGTGCTCCCAACGGGATCCCCGCATGATGATCCTGCTGCAGCTGTATGCGGTGCTTTCCCGGTGCTTGTGCGTGTTCGGCAATGCGCCGCTCTCCGTAGTGCACCTCTACCATCCCTCCACCCTTTTCCCTGACCCACACTTGCTTGCCCGCATACTGCCAGGGAACCGAATACCGGCTCCCCCGCCAGTTCACGAACGCATCGCGTGCCACCTTGCGCAACTCCTGGTCCAGATAGGGATAGCCAGAGCGTCCCTCGACGAGCGGCTGCAGGGAGAACTGATCGGCTTCTCCACGCAGCGCCACCGATTCATGCGTTGTGCCATGGATGCGCTGGTTGGCCACCTTCCACACCCATTCCCGCAACTGCGCATTCAGATCCTCCAACCCATTCGGCTCGCGTCCCAGCAGTCCGCACAGAAAGTTCCGCCGGACGTACTTCACTCCCGATTCCACTTTGCCCTTGGTTTGCGCCCGATACGGACGGCACAACCGCGGCTTGAAGCCCCAGTAACGAGCGAAGTCCAGAAACACAGGGTTCCACACAATCTCTCCGCGTTCGTCCGTCTCCAGCCACACCGTTTTCATGCGGTCGTAGAGTATCTCCTCCGGCACGCCGCCCAACTGACGGAATGCCTCTTCATGCATGCGTAGCAATGTGCCCAGTTTCTGGTCGAGTGCTGCTTCGGCCACCATCATCCGGCTGTAGCCAAGGGTGAAGGTGAATGCCCACAGCTTGTGTTCTTTGCCATCGATGTCGATCTTGCCCAGATGCCCCCAGTCCACTTGCGCCTGATGGCCCGGCGGTGTCTCGAACCGCCGCACCGCAACCACACTGGCGGCTTGCCGTTGCGGCCGCAGCCAGTCGGTGAGGATTGTGTAGCCGCCCTGGTAGCCGCGCTCTCGCAACTCCCTCATCAGCACGCACGCATTCCACACTCCTGCCTTCAGTCGCTCCTCCAGATACGGCTTAAATGAATCCAGTTTGCTTGCCGGCTTCGCTCGTGGTCCGTAGACGGGTGAGGCCTCCGGCTTCAAGAGATACTTGCGAACGGTCTTTCGATCGAAGCCCATCAGCTCGCTGATGGCCTGAATACTGAGGCCTTGCCTCTTCAGTTCCGTTATGTCGCTCACTTCTTTGCCCCTTAACAGATCTCGCCACCTCCTCTTTCGAGGATCGGTGTCGGTTTCTTCCTCTGTCACGGGGTGGGGATTTTTCAACCGGCACTATGGGGATTTTTGCACCGGCGGTGACATTGGGATCCTTGAGGATAGGTCGGCCGATGTATGTACCCGTGCGGGAAAGTGATGGGTCGGACTGATCCGAAAATGTGATCACTGTCAATGCGGC
>JAHBWQ010000295.1 GCA_019636915.1 Nitrospira sp.
AGATCCGATCCAAACTCCGGTTGCCTCATTGGTCCTTAGCTGAGCGCCGTGAGTTTGTTTCCTCGTGATGTCGGTAGGCGCTCATCAAGAAACAGAACTTGTAAATCCATCGGCTGATGTCCCCTCACAAAGACATGTCCATTTTGAGAGCATACCTACAGGCCCTATTCAGGTTGACAGTGCGCAAAGCTCTCCACTAGACTGCACTCTTTCTACAAGCCGAAGACCATCTATATGAATCGACATGAAGGGGAGGCATGAGTCGATGGCCAAGAAGCGCGCGCAAGAATCCGATGAAGCGAAATTAAAGAAGAAGATTGCCACAAAGGCGACCAGTCAGGGTAATCCTGAAGGGGATGCCGCTCTCCGCTCTTTGAAGAAACGGTTAAAGCGGGAGCAGCGCAAGAGGCGGGCCCTGGTGCAGCGAAAAAAACGGGCAGCCGGAAGCAAAGGCGCCGCTGTTCCCGCATCAGCGTAATCGCTCTCATGCAAGGTATTGTGTCAAGAGACTAACTGATTCCATGGATTCTAAGACAAAAGGCTCCCCAGTAGACATTAATCCCCTTAGCCAGCCAATTGTTGGTGATGAACCGGTTGGTGGAACTACGGCTGAGCACGTACAAACGGAATCTTTCGCTGTTGAGCCGCAAACGGCTGGCTTGGACTCGGCTGTACTGGAAGAAGAGCAGGTCAAGGACGAGATCGATATCCAGATCGATCTATTGGCAGACTCTGACTGGGTGGTTCGCCGCGAGGCCGTGATCACCCTCGGAGAAATGGGGGACGAGCGGTGTGTTGAACCATTGGCGCGTGCCTTGCGGGATGGTGATTGGCAGGTCCGTGAAGTCGCCATTGAGGCGATGGGTCAGGTGGGATCGCCTGCGGTTGAGACGTTGCTCAAGCTCCTCCGTGACTGGGAGGTGCGTAAGTATGCCATCGCGGCACTCGGGAAGATACGTGACGAGCGCGTGCTGGATCCCCTGATGCTTCAGCTTCGGAACGATGAGTTTAAAGACGATGCGATCGATGCCTTAGTTGCGTTGGGTGCACCATCCGTCGAGAAGCTCATTCCTGCCCTTCGTGATAAGGATGAAAACGTTCGGAAATGCGCCGTGCTCGCATTGGGACGGATTAAAAGTGCCGAGGCCATCGATCCTCTCATCCAGATGCTTGGAGACAAAGACTGGTTTACACGCTTGACGGCGGCCGCCGCGTTGGAATCAATTGGCGATGATCGCGGGCGTGAGGCGATCAAACCGTTGCTCAAAGACTCTGATATGGTCGTGAAAATGCGGGTCGAGCGGATTTTGGCGAAGTGGAAGAAGCAGCCGACCTCAGAGTCTGCCAACACGTGAGCTATTTATTTAGCTGTTGATCCATCCGTTGCTGCAGTTCATCCATTCTCTTGAACGAGATCGGTTTCCCCGTCGTCAGTTCTAATTGCACGTCCCGTAGTGAATCAACGAGGTGGCGCAACGCCGCCGTGGTGTCGTCGGCCTTGGCTCCCTTAGTCATGGCCTCTAGTGCCTCGATCACTCCTGCCAGCTCCTTCACGGCTTCGCTATGATTCCGGTCGATCACGTACACCTTTGCCTGTAAGAAGCGGGACTTGGCTTCGACGAGTCCCTGACGACGACGGAGATCACGTTCGATGCCGAGCGTCGTATCCACAACGTTTCTCGACACCTCTTTCAGCGATTGCTGAAGGTCGGAGACGGATTGCTGCAATGTGCCGACGGGTCGTTGTCCGACATAATATCCTGCTCCAAATGCGCCGACGAGAAGCAACAAGCTTGTGAGAAATTTGGCCATAGTGGTCCTGCGTTAGCGGCGTCGGGTTGGTGCAGGGGGCTTGCCTAATTGCTGAAGAAGGCTGTTCGCCGCCGCGATGCGTACTGCCTCATCCGTATCGCGTAACCCTTGTACCAAAATAGGGACGGCTCTGTCGTTGCTTTTTCGCAATGCCTTGGCAGCCATCAACCGCGGGAGTGGCTGTTGGTCTAACAACAGCGATTGCAATATTGTGAGCGCCTGCTCATCCGGTGAGACACTTACAGCTTGGGCTGCCGCACCTCGAATGGATGGATCGGGATGTCGAGCTAGCTCAGCTGCCAGGGCGATGGCTGAGGCATCGTCGAGGCGAAGCAATCCTTCTGCAGCACTTGCACGTACATGGGCATCGGGGTCGCGAGTCAGTGCCAAGAGCAGCGGTCGGTTATCTTTGATGCCGAGTTTCCCAAGGCTTGCCGCCGCGACGCCGCGAATCATCGCGATTTCGTCTCCGATGGCATGTGTCAACGGAGCCGCACCATCGGGAGAACCAAATTCTCCCAGCGCACCGGCAGCAAAGGCGCGGACTGACGGATCGGGATCGTAGACGGCTTGTGCCAGGACGGCGAGGCTTGCCGGGCGTTTGAGGCGCCCTAAGACACCCAATGCCGCCATCCTGGATTCCGCGTCCGGTAACGTTGCGGCACTGGTAATCTCAGCCAGTCGTTCTGAATGGCCCAACGTGACCAGGGCTGCAGAAGCAAAAATGGACTCGGGACCATCTTCAGTACGAGCCACGTCAATCAATCGTTGTCGAACGTCGGCGGCTTGTGCTCCTCCAAGCGCGGTCATCGCGGCGATGCGGACGGTCGGCATCTCATCCCGCAATGCGCGGCGCAAGGCACCGGATTTCGGGGCAAGGCCGGCTTTCCCAATCGCTTCGGCGGCTCGTGCTCGTACGACGACGGAGGGATCCAGCAATCCGTCCTCTAGAACGGCTGCAGTTTCCGGTAGCCCTAAATCTGCGAGGGCCGAGTAAGCGGCTATGCGGACATGCTCCTTTCGATCTCGCACGTGGCTCGTAATCACTCCAAGTGCCAATGGGCGAAGAAGCACCGCATCGTGAGATTGCCCAGGCTGGGACAGTTTGGAATAGATGGAGAGGGCCTCGTCTGTTCGTCCAAGGCGGAGGTAGCTCTGCAGGGCAAGGCGGAGGAATTCTCTGGAAGGCGTCGCGTCTTGCGGAAGGCTTCGGTAGAGCGCTGTGACTTCCGGGTAATCACCTGCCTTGAAGAGCGCGGCAGCTTTCGATTCGGTTGGAGAAGGTGCCCCTGTCGCTGCGGCAACGACAGCCGGTCCGACAAGAAACACAACTAGTCCAACCATCGCAAGTACGACGGTGGTCAGCTGAAGAGGGAGCGTGTGCAGCAGACCGCGGTCCGATTGCTCAAACCAAATTACCACGTCGCGGGCATACGCACCGTGGCGGCGCGGTACATGAGGCTGACGTAATCCTTCAACATGCGCGTGGTGCAGAACTGGGGCGCGGTAGTGCGAATACATTCTTTCACCATTTGGAGCCAGCCGCGCGGAATACCGTCTCGATCGCGCTGATAGAACAGCGGGACGACTTCCTGTTCCAAGAGGCGATAGAGCTGTTCCGCATCGTGATGATCTTGAGCCTGCACATCCGCTTGCTGACTCAGCGGTTGGATGCCCCATCCATTAGCTCCGTTGTACCCTTCAACCCACCACCCATCCAAGACGCTCAGGTTCAGCACCCCGTTCAGGGCGGCTTTCATGCCGCTGGTACCGCTGGCTTCCAAAGGAAAGCGAGGAGTATTCAGCCAAATGTCGACGCCTTGGACGAGGTACTTTGCCATATGCATTTCGTAATCTTCAAGGAATGCCACGCGACCGCCGAGCTTATGGTCGTGGCAGAACGACAGCACTTCATGGATGAAGTACCGGCCTGGCTCATCGGCGGGGTGAGCCTTGCCCGCGAAAATCAGTTGGACTGGCCGCCATCGGTCTTGGAGCAGTGCTTTGAGCCGCTCGAGATCTCGGAAAAGCAGCGTCGCGCGTTTGTAAGTTGCGAACCGGCGGGCGAATCCGATTGTCAACGCCTCAGGGTCCATGAGGGTTCCACGTGTGAGCACTTGCGAAGGTTGGAGATGTCCATGCATCCAGCCAGCCCTGGCCCGCTCGCGGATAAATCCCATCAACTTCCGTTTCATCGCTTGACGAACCGCCCATAGTTCATGGTCAGGAACATCCATGACCCGTTGCCACATGGCGGGGTCGTCGCAGGTCTGTGTCCAAGTCGGACTGAGTGACTTGCTGTAGAGATGGTGGAGTTCCGGGGAGATCCACGTCGGGGCATGAATGCCGTTCGTGACGCTCCGGATGGGGATCTGATC
>JAHBWQ010000296.1 GCA_019636915.1 Nitrospira sp.
GACGTGTTTGCAGAGTGCTGTGTTTTTGTTAAACAGTCGCAGCCACCTTTTCACTGCGACCCCATTCGGCTCCAGTTGTACACCTTCACCTACTAGGGGCGTACCTTATCCCGAAGTTACGGTACTAATTTGCCGAGTTCCTTCTCCTGAGTTCTCTCAAGCGCCTTGGAATACTCATCCCGCCCACGTGTGTCCGATTACGGTACGGTCCCCGCATGACTGAAGCTTAGAGGCTTTTCCTGGAAGCATGGTATCTGCAACTTCGCGAGACAAGCCCGCTCGTCGTCACGTCTCAGCTAATCCGCCCGGATTTGCCTGGGCAGTACGCCTACACGCTTGAACCGGGACGTCCAACACCCGGATCGCATAACCTTCTCCGTCCCCCCATCGCATCATGCAGAGGTACTGGAATATTAACCAGTTTCCCATCGACTACGCGTTTCCGCCTCGCCTTAGGGGCCGACTCACCCTGCGCCGATGAACGTTGCGCAGGAAACCTTGGGCTTACGGCGACAGAGCTTTTCACTCTGTTTATCGCTACTCATGTCAGCATTCGCACTTCTGATACCTCCAGCAACCCTTACGAGTCACCTTCGCAGGCTTACAGAACGCTCTCCTACCACGTACATATTCCGGAGAATATGCACATCCGCAGCTTCGGTTTACAGTTTGAGCCCCGTTACATCTTCCGCGCGAGACGACTCGACCAGTGAGCTATTACGCTTTCTTTAAAGGGTGGCTGCTTCTAAGCCAACCTCCTGGCTGTTTGTGCCTTCTCACTTCGTTTGCCACTTAACTGTAATTTGGGACCTTAGCTGGCGGTCTGGGTTGTTTCCCTCTTGACACCGGACGTTAGCACCCGATGTCTGTCTCCCGTGAAACTACTCTTCGGTATTCGGAGTTTGCAATGGTTTGGTAGGCCTAAACGGCCCCCTAGCCATGACAGTGCTCTACCCCCGAAGGTATATCACGAGGCGCTACCTAAATAGCTTTCGGAGAGAACCAGCTATCTCCAGATTTGTTTAGCCTTTCACCCCTACCCACAGCTCATCCCCTACCTTTTCAACGGTAGTGGGTTCGGACCTCCAGTGAGAGTTACCTCACCTTCATCCTGGCCATGGGTAGATCATCTGGTTTCGGGTCTACACCCAGCGACTAAACGCCCTGTTCAGACTCGCTTTCGCTACGCTTTCCCTATACGGTTAAGCTCGCCACTGAATGTAAGTCGCTGACCCATTATACAAAAGGTATGCCGTCACTCCTTGCGGAGCTCCGACCGCTTGTATGCATGCGGTTTCAGGATCTATTTCACTCCCCTCCCGGGGTTCTTTTCGCCTTTCCCTCACGGTACTGGTTCACTATCGGTCGATTACGAGTATTTAGCCTTGGAGGATGGTCCCCCCATGTTCAGACAGGATTTCACGTGTCCCGCCCTACTTGTCGCAACCCTAGTTCCACCAATGATTTTTCGCGTAAGGGGCTATCACCCTCTATGGCCGGACTTTCCAGACCGTTCCGCTAAAACACTGGCTAAAAGTTGCAGGCTGTTCCGATTTCGCTCGCCACTACTTTCGGAATCTCGGTTGATTTCTGTTCCTCTGCCTACTTAGATGTTTCAGTTCAGCAGGTTCGCTCTACCCACCCTATGTATTCAGGTGGGAGTAACCCTTGCGGGTTGGGTTTCCCCATTCGGAAATCCCCGGATCAAAGCTTGTTTGCCAGCTCCCCGGGGCTTATCGCAGGCTACTACGTCCTTCATCGCCTGTAATCGCCAAGGCATCCACCACATGCACTTATTCGCTTGACCCTATAACTTTGAGCCCTCGGACTCGGCGTCCGAAGAATCGCTGCTACAGGTAAAAACTCATGTTTGCTGCGTTTGACAAGGTTTAAGTCAAACGCAAGATACAATCAAACCCATTGTCCGGTTTCCTCCCGGCAATCGCAGAACACACGATACCGGTACTGAAACCAGAACCTTTACTTCTTCCGTTTTTTTAAAGAACACTACAGCCTCTGGCAAAAAACCAGAACGAAGCGCAAACGCTTGATTCTGGATTCTTGAAAATATTGGTGGAGGTGAACGGGATCGAACCGATGACCTCCTGCTTGCAAAGCAGGCGCTCTCCCAACTGAGCTACACCCCCGATAAAGAATTTGGTGGGTCTGGATGGGTTCGAACCATCGACCCCCGCCTTATCAAGACGGTGCTCTAACCAGCTGAGCTACAGACCCTCACGAGAACGAGGATCAGGACGCGGAGGGGAGCAAAAGATTCCACCTCACGCCCCAAACCTCACTGCAATGCAAACAACCGATAAGTGTGGACACCTGCCCCCGAGGGCATTCTCTAGAAAGGAGGTGATCCAGCCGCACCTTCCGATACGGCTACCTTGTTACGACTTCACCCCAGTCATGAATCTCACCGTGGTAATCGCCCTCCTTGCGGTTAGGCTAACTACTTCTGGTGGAACCCACTCCCATGGTGTGACGGGCGGTGTGTACAAGACCCGGGAACGTATTCACCGCGACATGCTGATCCGCGATTACTAGCGATTCCGGCTTCATGCAGTCGAGTTGCAGACTACAATCCGGACTACGATCGGCTTTCTGGGATTAGCTCCCCCTCGCGGGTTGGCAGCCCTCTGTACCGACCATTGTATTACGTGTGAAGCCCTACCCATAAGGGCCATGAGGACTTGACGTCATCCCCACCTTCCTCCGGTTTGTCACCGGCGGTCCCATTAGAGTGCCCAACTGAATGTAGCAACTAATGGCAAGGGTTGCGCTCGTTGCGGGACTTAACCCAACATCTCACGACACGAGCTGACGACAGCCATGCAGCACCTGTGTCCAAGTTCCCTTTCGGGCACCCTCACATCTCTGCGAGGTTCCTGGCATGTCAAGGGTAGGTAAGGTTTTTCGCGTTGCATCGAATTAATCCACATAATCCACCGCTTGTGCGGGTCCCCGTCAATTCCTTTGAGTTTTAACCTTGCGGCCGTACTCCCCAGGCGGTCAACTTCACGCGTTAGCTTCGTTACCAAGGAATTTCTTCCCCGACAACTAGTTGACATAGTTTAGGGCGTGGACTACCAGGGTATCTAATCCTGTTTGCTCCCCACGCTTTCGTGCATGAGCGTCAGTGTTAACCCAGGGGGCTGCCTTCGCCATCGGTGTTCCTCCACATATCTACGCATTTCACTGCTACACGTGGAATTCCACCCCCCTCTGCCACACTCTAGCCTGCCAGTTACAAGCGCAATTCCCAAGTTAAGCTCGGGGATTTCACACCTGTCTTAGCAAACCGCCTGCGCACGCTTTACGCCCAGTAATTCCGATTAACGCCTGCACCCTACGTATTACCGCGGCTGCTGGCACGTAGTTAGCCGGTGCTTCTTATGCGGGTACCGTCATTAGTCCGCAGTGTTAATGCGAACCGTTTCGTCCCCGCCGAAAGAGCTTTACAACCCGAAGGCCTTCTTCACTCACGCGGCATGGCTGGATCAGGCTTGCGCCCATTGTCCAAAATTCCCCACTGCTGCCTCCCGTAGGAGTCTGGACCGTGTCTCAGTTCCAGTGTGGCTGATCGTCCTCTCAGACCAGCTACGGATCGTCGCCTTGGTAAGCCTTTACCTCACCAACTAGCTAATCCGACATCGGCCACTCCTATAGTGCGAGGCCTTGCGGTCCCCCGCTTTCATCCGTAGATCGTATGCGGTATTAGCCTATCTTTCGACAGGTTATCCCCCGCTACAGGATATGTTCCGATGTATTACTCACCCGTTCGCCACTCGTCGCCAGGGTTGCCCCCGCGTTACCGTTCGACTTGCATGTGTAAGGCATGCCGCCAGCGTTCAATCTGAGCCAGGATCAAACTCTTCAGTTTAATCTCTGCAAAGTATTCACTCGCTTGACGTATGTATTAATTTCCGTCGTGCGAGCACTTCTGTATTGCTTGATAACCGCGCTCGTTTCCTTGCGCGGCACCCTCAAGACCAAGTGCCCACACTTATCGGCTGTATATTTTTAAAGAACGTTGGTAGCGGGGATAGGATTTGAACCTATGACCTTCGGGTTATGAGCCCGACGAGCTGCCAGACTGCTCCACCCCGCGCCCGATCAATCAAGCCTTGAATTATAGCTGGGTATTTTT
>JAHBWQ010000297.1 GCA_019636915.1 Nitrospira sp.
TGCGCTCGCTGCGGTGCCGTGGCTCCTCGCGTGCTCGGCCCTGCGCGCCAAAGATGCCTTCGTCGCACAAACGGGACGTTTGTTTGGTGCTCCTCAGGCAGGCGCTTCGGGCACATTTGGTGACGCAAATAGGCTTTACAGATTGAAATAATGACACAAGCGTCACCAAACGTCAGGTAAATTCCGCGTTGGGCACCATGATCTAGCAGGTTCCTGAAAAACTCTTGAAATAAATGAAATTTCGTGCGTATAGTAACTATGCGCGGAAACGGACCAGAACAGAGCGACCTGTATAGTTACATTTCTCTTGAAGATAGAGTCCCGGCAAATCATCCCCTGCGACCGCTAAAAACCATAATCGATTCTGTTCTGAAATCAATGAGCAGGAAGTTTGATAAACTCTACTCGAAAACCGGGCGACCCAGTATACCACCGGAAATGCTCGTGAAGACTCTGTTTCTTCAGGTATTGTACGGAGTTCGTAGCGAGCGACTGGTACTGGAGCAACTGGATTTCAACCTGCTATACCGATGGTTTGTCGGTATGACAATCAATCAGGATGTTTGGGATGAAACGGTTTTTACCAAGAATCGGGATCGTCTGTTCGCAGGCGAAGCGCTGGATACGTTCTTTGCAAAAGTATTGGCAGAAGCCGACAAGCGTGGCTTGCTTTCGCACGAACATTTCAGCGTCGATGGAACGCTTATCGAATCTTGGGCTTCGCTGAAAAGCTTCAAGGCAAAGGACAATATGGTTCGCGATGATGACGACAGCGATCCGGGAAATCCCAGTGTCAATTTTCATGGCGAAACAAGGCGTAATCAGACGCACCAATCTACGACAGATACCGAAGCACGCCTGTATCGCAAAGGCAAAGGGAAGGAAGCACGTCTTTACTATATGGGCCACGTCATTATGGAAAACCGCAACGGTCTGGCTGTAGGATTGACGACCTCTTCCGCAGGCTATCATGAAGAGCGCAAATCTGCCCAGCGCGTACTGAAAGGAATCAAGAGGCGGAAACGTATTACACTTGGTGGCGACAAAGGTTACGACGAGGAAAACTTTGTCGCCGCACTTCAAGCTGCAGGCATAACGCCGCACATTGCGCAAAATATTCATTCCCGAAGACATCACAGCGCTATAGATGGGCGCACGGCAAGGCATCCGGGTTACAGGATTAGCCAATGTAAGCGCAAGCTGGTTGAAGAGATCTTTGGCTGGGCGAAAGGAGCAAGCCTGTTACGCAGGCCGCATTTTCGCGGGTTAAAGAGAATCGGCGCGTTTTTCAAATTCATCATCAGCGCCTACAATCTGCTGCGAATCAGGAACCTATGTTACAGATAGCTTTCCCCATGTTAAGAGCGGATGCGACGACAGACTGGCAGGCATCATCCCCCCAAAGCATGATCGTACACCAATATAGCGAAAATCATCTTGATCGAACCCGTTTTTCAGGAGCCTGCTAGAGTATGTGCGCTTCCTTCGGGCGCCTGCGGTAATGGAGAGACTTCATGGAATACGCCAACGCCAATTGAAGGCCGGTTTTTCCCAACTATTGGTAAAGGAGCTACGACATTACCGAATAGCACAGGAGCTTCAAATCCGAAAGGAAATGCAGTGGCTATCGATACGATGTGGGAGCACGATACCGACGGCACGGGTGGTACCTCCTGTACGGGGAGTTCAAGTTGCCCTTCGGCGCTTTATATGGCTAACGGCGGCCGATTCTTCGGCACCTTGGGCACTGCCCGTGATGCAACAACCAGATCTGACGGTGGGGTTATCCGCTCTAAAGAAGCGTATTCCACCACGGGAGCTCCTCCTGGTTGTAACGGGCTTTCAGCGGCGCAATGTGAAGGGAATGCCTTTGAGGTCGTAACACCTTCCAGTGCCGATTGGCGTAGTTATGTGTCTATTCCGCTGCCGTACTTAGTTATCACTGGCGCTGACTGGGAAAATATGCTACCATCAAATCGTATCATTCCGGCGATGAAAGCGGTACCTTACATGAGAACTGCGCCGAATGGCGATCTCTATATGATAAGGAACGGTTGTGGCACAATCAAGATGCAGACGGTCTGTATGCTTGATGGTGCTTGCAACGGTGGTGCTGGCGGTACTGCGGATGTGGCGAACGGTTACTCCGTAGCACAGGTTGTGGATAATAACTTTACCGCTAATTTCGCGACCACCGCCACTGGTCGCCGCCAGGTTTGCCCTCCTGGCTATGAAGTGCCACAACTTTGGGTTCTGCCGAAATCTACGGGTGGCACTTTGAACGGCTCGGCGCAGTGGCAGCTTGTGGCCAGCCGAACATTTACGCCACAGACTTTCCCCAATGGCAGTGCGTTACCTGCTCGCAAGTCAACCACTATGAGCGGTAATACAACCACCTGCGGCACGGCTCCCAACAACAAATGCGAACGCAACGCCCATGTGACGTTGCTCGAATTTGTTGGCAGCTATCTCTATATCGGTTTCGATAACCAGGACCACGGTGCCAACATCTGGCGTGTCGATATGAACTCAGCAACCTGCACAGGGTCTGCGAGCTGTGCGTTGTCGGGTAATTATCCCGCTGAATCAAGCTTCACCATCGTGAACGATGTTCTCGGCCTCGACGGAAGCGCCACCAACCAGCGCATCTTCTCGCACCTGACCGTGAACGACTCAGGCAAAGACTGGCTGATTCTCGCGACCCGCGATGGCACGAACTCGATGAAGATCTACCGTACGGCGAACGACCAGAACTAGGGAAATCCGGCCCGGGAAACCGGGCTGCCCCTAAAATCGACAAAAGTTTGTCGTAAAACCCGGATTTTTTCCGTAGGAAATCCTATGGGGGAGTACAAACGAGTACAAGCCCCTATGGAGAGGGTATGCTGCGACAAATCTTGGGCAAAAAAATATGGATGCAGGGGGCAGTATTATGTCTCGCCCTTGTTTCGGCCAATTGTTCGGGTAAAACCTACAGTACCTTTTTTCAGCCTTTTGACCTGATCTTCGGCTCGCAGTCGTCGTCGAACTCCTCTGTTAACGGCAATCTGATTGCTGCAACCCCGCTCACCAATACCCGGGTGATGCTGACGTTCTCGAAACCGGTCACGCTTTCTTCGGGACAGAACGTTTCCAATTACCGTATCACAGGTCCGAATGGCAATCTTTTGCAGATTCTCGCAGCGTCGCGCGACCCGAATAATTCGAGTATCATCTTTATAGATACAATTCCCCAGGCTGCAGGTACGCAATATACCGCGACGGTCTCGGGGATTGCCTTCGTTGACGGCGCCTCTTTAGGGAATGCATCGGCGACGTTCACCGCGCCGAATAATGCCGACCAGACGGGGCCGCAGTTCAGTTCAGTCACTGCGCTTTCAGCAACAACTCTTGAAGTCTTTTTCAACGAGGCCGTTGATTTAACCCGCGCACAGACCGCTGGCAACTACCATATCCGTGATGGTGTAGGTTGTACGGGGGCGAATATCGGGGTAACCGCTGCGGTACGCGATTCTGCAAACTTTGCGAAGGTAACTCTTACTACCGGTGTGCTGACTTCTGGCAGGCCTTATTACCTTTGCGGTGATGTGGGTGGTGCATCGGGTATCCGCGATATCTGGGGCAATCCGATAACCAGCACATTGAATGGAATCGAGTCTGCTGCATTTGTTTACATCGCGCCGACACCGCGCGTTGCGAGTGTGACATCGACTTCACCTTCTTCGGTGCTGGTTACTTATACAGAAGACATGGATACCACGGGTGTTGCAGGTACTGCGCTGACGAATAATGCAAACTATACCATCAACCAATGCAGTACAGCGGGTACGGTGAGTCTCAACAGCGCCGGTACTGTGGTTGGTACGCGCTCGGTTCTTTTTACGGGCGTCACCAGCACCGGCAGCGGCACTTGTCATTTGACAGTCACGATTCCCGGCGGCACAACCTGCGATACGACAGCGGGTCTCGTATGCAGTGCGGCGGGTGCGCGTCTGACAACTGCCGGCAATACCGGCGTGCTGAACTACAACGCGTCGAACGCGACCGACACGACACCACCAGCGGTTATCGGGGTGACCA
>JAHBWQ010000298.1 GCA_019636915.1 Nitrospira sp.
ATCCCCATCGAGCGTCTGCTTGTGGGAATCGGCATCACCTACGATGGCCCAGTGACACTCCTGGGTCCACCTTACTCAATTGAGGAGCTTCCATGGCAACTACCAGCGCAGCGATTCCACCTCTCACAGTCTCCATTCTTACCAGGCAATGGCTCGTGTGGTATGGTCTGCAGAAGACTCTCGAGAGCAGCGTGGCCATCCCCATGGTCGTACGCCCACACCACCGCAGCACGCCGGACAGGCTTCCTAAACAGACACAAGCCGATGTGTTTATTCTGGATCTGGAAACTGTGCGGAACGCCTGCGGTACCATCAAACAGATTCGGGAGTCCGCCCCGATCAGTAAGATCGTGTTGTTGTGCGGGCTCCACGACAATGACCGCACATGTGAGGCATTCGCTGCGGGCGTCGATGGCATCATCCTCATCGTTCAACCGCCTCCGGTCATTCTGGCAGCCATCGAGGTCTTGTATGTCTCTGTGAATCCTCAGACGCAGAGAGAACAAGCCGGTCCGGAAGGGATGGACCCGATCAACAAGACCGTCGACGTCGAGGCCCCGCCGCTGAAGTGGCCTCAGACCTTGACGAAAAGAGAACAGGAAATAATCCAGTTGGTGAGGCAAGGACTGTCGAACAAGGACATCGCCTATTCGTTGTCGATCAGCGACAGTACGGTCCGACATCATATGACAAGTATCTTTGAGAAGGTCGGCGTACCTAATCGACAGAAGCTCATAGTCCACACACATTTTCTCCATACCACTCACCCTGGTTCCCACGAGCATCCTCCCACGATGAGGTAGCCGTATTCCAAGATCGCAAGCAGGTTGGCATACGAAATCTGCTCAGGAATTTACCTACTGTGGATGAATCCTCCACCAGTTTGTAACACGGCTGCTCTATTATTTTTGTTGCGTGGTCGCTATTGGCTCTAGGGGACAGCACGTCTGTCCATGGCGGCATACAGCCAAACCTCGGGTCTTGAACTGGCAGGACTTAGATAAAAGGAGTTTGCGTATGACGATCGACGGTATTGCCCCACGATGTCTGGCTCGTATCTCCGTGATCGCCCTACTGTGCCTGGGCGCCGGATACACTCCATCGTCCTCCTTCGCCGAGCCTCCGGTCGAGCATCATTCCCACGAGTGGGACCGCGACGATGAGGCCGACGATACGATCGAGGTACGCCAGGACGCCGGGCGCAAGGTGGAATGGCGCAGTTCCGAATTTCGTCAAGGGGAGAAGGACTCGCTCCTTCATGTCCAGCTGCTCGGAATCAACGATTTTCACGGGCAGCTGTCGGGAGGTCGGCGTGTGGCGAACCGTCCGGTCGGAGGGGCTGCGGTGCTGGCGGCCTACCTGCAGGCAGCCCAAACCGATGCGAACGACTCGGACCTACCGGAACGAACCTTCATCGTCCATGCCGGAGACCACGTGGGCGCCTCTCCTCCTGAATCGGCCTTGCTGCAAGACGAGCCTTCGATCAACTTCCTGAACCTTTTAGCCAATCAGTACTGCCGCCATGAAGATCGTCGGGAAGATCGTGACTACCGGCGACCATGGAGTGATGACGACGCAAAGGAAGATCGCCGTGATCGTCGCCAGCACCCGAAGTGCAACCTGGTCGGCACGGTGGGCAACCACGAGTTCGACGAGGGCAAAGACGAGTTGTTCCGTCTGCTGAACGGCGGCAATCATCCGACCGGTCCGTTCTTGGAAAATCCCTATCGCGGCGCACGATACCCCACCGTGTCCTCCAACGTCGTCGACGAACAAACCGGCAAGCCGATCCTGCCTCCGTACGTGATCAAGCAGGTCAAGGGCATCCGCATCGCTTTCATCGGCGCAGTGCTGAAAGAAACTCCGACTATTGTGACACCGACCGGCATCGCGGGATTGAAATTTCTGGATGAAGCGGACAGCATCAACCGTTACGTGCGTTGGTTGCGGAACACGGAAGGCATTCGCACCTTCGTCGTCTTGATCCACCAAGGTGGCCGCCAGACCACGTATGAAGGGCCGACACAACCAGGAGGGCTGATCAGCGGCCAGGAGATCGTCGACATCGTCTCACGTCTCGACAACGATGTGGATGTCGTGGTCTCCGGCCATGCCCATTCATTCACCAACACACTCCTGAAGAACCGGAACGGCGCCGAGATCCTTATCACTCAGGCGTTCTCATCGAGCACCGCCTACGGCGATATCAATCTCATGGTCGATAAGAGGACCCAGGACGTCGTCGCCAAAAGTGCCACCATTGTCACGACGTTTGCCGATGCAGGCCCCGGCCTCGTTTCGAACCCTCCAGTCGCCGAGCTGGTTGCCCAGGCTCAGGCGAAAGTCGCTCCGCTGGTCAACCGAGTGGTCGGCCAAGCCTCCGTCGAATTGTCGCGCACGGAAAGTCCTGCCGGCGAGTCGTCGCTCGGGAACCTGATCGCCGACGCGCAACGAGCGGCACTCGGGACGGACTTTGCATTTATGAATCCCGGCGGCATCCGTGCCGATCTGTCGTCGGGATCAGTCACGTACGGGGAATTGTTCGCGATTCAGCCGTTCGGCAACAGCCTCGTCCGAATGGAGCTCACGGGGCAGCAGGTCTACGACCTGCTCAACCAACAGTGGGTCAATCAGCCGTTCCCTCGCATCCTGAAGACGTCAGGATTGACCTACACATGGGACAACAACCGGCCGATCGGCGACCGTATTGTTGAGGTGCGACTCAACGGGTCGCCCATCGACCGGCAAGCCACCTTTTCGGTCACCGTCAACAACTTCATGGCGGCAGGCGGCGATAACTTCACCGTCTTGCTGCAAGGGAAAAACCAAGTGGGAGGATCGCTGGATCTGGATGCTTTGATTGTCTACGTCCAGAGTCTGCCGCAACCCTTCTCTGCCTCCGTCGAGGGACGGATCGTGAGACTGAACTGAGCGGGTTGAGGATCGTGAGTGCTTCCATCGCCGAGGCACCCCAGAGCCGTCGGACGCGGCCTTCAGCGATGGAGGTGGAACTGCCCTAAGACCGCGTGATGAAGTTCATGCCCGCAGACTTCGAAATCCATTTTGGGACAGTAGATCGTGCGTGTCTGAAAATCGTAGAACCCGACAACGACTTCTTCTCGTCGCTGGGTTTCCAGTACGAGACGAGGTGTCATCATGACGGCTGATTTCCCGGTAAGCTCCTCATACTTGGCCTGAATCTGGGGAGCATCGAGAAAGACGATCCGAAGAGACGAGAGCTCGTACGCTTCGCCAGACGAGAGTTGACCGATCATACAGCCGGAAAAAGCCAGCGAAAGGACGATGCCGGCCAAGATGAATACCACGCATTGTCGAGTAGGATGATAACGAGCCGCCATTCTCAGACTCTTCCCTGCGACAAAATCGATCGGCGCCGACCGTTGGACTGCTGCCAACAACCGGCGCCGATCTTACCAAGATGAGCGTAGCACGCATTTTCTGACCGTCAAGTACTCGTGCGGAACAAACCAGGACTGAACCGACTGCACAACGGAGTCGGCTCAAGAGCCATTGGCTGGGCGCAGCTTTTCTGATGGACGTTGACGGGACGGGTAGTATCATGAGGCTCCTTCACCCGCCCCTTTCACATGGAGTTAGCGGTTCCGATTCCACTGTCCGCTGCACATATGCATTGAAGATTTGAGCCTTTCGTTCATCGCAGGGAGTGTCCGTAGCCCCCAAGGAAGCACGCGGAACGAACTTTCCGGTTCGGCGTCGCTAGGATGATTGCCAGGTCTAGGAAACACCCTTGACATTTCCCTCACTGTGAGAGCTCAATGTGCCCATGACAGTCGGAGTTGAACCAAGAACCATTGAATACGATATTGATGCGCTGGCCAAGCAGTTCGCTTTGCCACTCACTGCAGCGCATACCCTTCTCTGGGCTGAAATTCATCACTTGGAGCACTTGGCGCGGATTCACGATTTTATTCCTCTTCTCGCACTGAAGCATGTCAAGGAACGCCTCAGAGAGCGACCCTTTTCTGACTTGTTATACGGCCTTGCATAAGGCCTGTATGCAAATGGTCCGGCAGG
>JAHBWQ010000299.1 GCA_019636915.1 Nitrospira sp.
TGCGATGGGCCTTGTGCCGGATGGGATTTGGTGACGAATGCCATCGTCTGTAGCGAATGCCCTATGACAATGGGTACTGCCATCGTCTTGACGAAAGACTCGACCGTCGCCGTCGGCTTCAACCGCATGAAGCGGGACTTCACGGATGACGATCTGGCTGTTCGCGATGTGCTTCGCCCCCATCGTGTCCGGGCTACGGCAATGCCGGGCGCGTCACGGTCTTGCCAGAGCAATTCTCCGCCTTCCATCGCGCCATCGAAGAAGTGGAGTGTCATGCGTAACTGTTGGCCGGGAGGACGATCTCGGTGACACACTTGGCCTACAAAGAGCTATTGGCTCTCAGTGAGATGACGGCGTCACTGTATGAGACTGAGGGGTCGGTGCAATTCGGTGAGCGGTTGGTGACTCAGTTATCAAGGCTGATTGGTGGCGACATCTATTCGTACAACGAGGTCGATTCCCGAACCCAACGCTCCATCGCACAATGGGCCCCGTCCTCCGTCACCATGATCCCAGACGGGTTGGAGATTCTCGGGCGCCATGCCGATGAGAATCCGATTGTCCCGTATTTCAAACAGTCCGGCGACGGCCGTGCCATGATGATCTCGGACTTTCTGACTCAGCGTGAGTTCCGTGAGCGGCCACTGTATCAGGAGTTTTACAAACCCTTCCGCATCCCCTATCACCTAGCGATCGCACTCTTCATTCAGGGGAGTTCCACGATCACGACCATCGTCCATCGGGGGCGACGCGAATTCAACGAGCGCGACCGACTGCTGTTAAACTTGGCCCGCCCGCACCTGTTGCAGGCCTACCGACAGTCCCAACTGCGTGCGACTCTTCAGCATCAGTTGCGGAGTCAACAGATCGCTCTGGATTCACTCAATATGGGTTTGTTGGCTGCGACACCCAAGGGCCGAATTATGTGGATGACCGAGCCCTGTGGTCGCATGCTGCAGCACTGGGGTCTTGCGCCAGGCCGGGGCAGACTTCCGGGCACGCTCTTCGAGTGGGCGCGGGCTGACGATGCTTGCCGAGCTCGCTTGGACCAATCTGCCGAGGCTCCCATTCCCTTTGTGCGGACTGATGCACGAGGGACTTTGCGGATCACAAAACTGGTGGTGGCCCCTCCGTGGATGTTCGTGGTGGAAGCCACTGCGCCCACCTCCTCCTTAGAGACACTGAAGGCTCTTGGGCTCTCCAAGCGCGAGACCGAAATCCTGAGCTGGGTCGCGCGGGGTAAGACCAATCCGGAGATCGGCGCAATTCTTGGCATTAGCCCGCGTACTGTGCACAAGCATTTGGGGCGAATCTACATGCGGCTCGGGATTGAAAATCGCCATGCGGCAATGGCGTTGGTGATGGAGATCATGCGGCGGGGGGAATCAGTAAAGAATCAGGGTTGACTCCGTGGCCAATACACTTCGAGTGTCCTGGGAATGTGTGCTCCGGGTGCCCCTTAGGCGAGCACAACCATGCCGAGTCCCTTCCAATCTTGCAAACCGCTGGTCGTCAATCAAAGCAGCCGCTCGGGATAGTCGGAGATGATACCATCGACGCCCATGGCTTTGGCGGTCTGGATGTCGGTCGGTTCGTTGACGGTGTAGACGAAGACTCGGAGCGGTTGGTCGTGAAGCGCCTTGAGAAATGAAGGCGTGAGGGTCTCGAACGCCACACCGGCATGGGTCGCTTGAGGGTCTGTCGCGAAAGCTGTTCAATCGACGGGCACGGCGTCGATGAGGGCCAGGGTTTGCGCCTGGGGATCTTCATGACGAACCGTGAGCAACTCATCGTGGAAGAACGAGGCGTAGATGACTGGTCCACTAAACTGGACCTCTTGGACGGTGCGGAAGATCTGTTGAGCGATCCCCTTCGCTTTGATCTCGATCATCACGCCGGTGCGAGCTGACGTCGTGCGGAGCGCATCGGCTAGGAGTGGCAGCCCCCTTCAGCGCGTGGACACCTTTGCCCGTCCAGGTATCCAAAGCAGTCCTGCGCCTTGGGAGTATGCGTGGGCGGCTCAGTGTTCTACAGAGTCAGTGAGGATATTCAACCAGTATCGGGTGTGCTTGAATTCACCGGTCTTGCGGAGGGCGCCCTTCTCTAGAAGATCCTGCAGGTCCCTGGTGGCGGTGGCTCTGGATGTGTCGGTAATTTTCAGATAATTGTCTGCGCTCAGTCCGCCCTTAAACCCTTCCAAGCCTTCTCGAAACATCCGCGCGAGCGCTTTCTCCTGTCGCGGGTTGAGTTGATCGCGCAGGCGGTCATAAAGCTTGGTTTTTTCGATGAGGAAATCGATCAATCGTTGGGTGTAGCGCTGTGCGTCCAATACTGTCTGGGCGAAATAGACCAGCCACCCTGATTATGAGCTATAGAGGAGTTTCTTATAACTCATGGGAGAGTGAGAGAGGTTGGACGTTTTGAGAGTTACAGAGGTCCGAACGTTTGTTCGAAGAATTCTTTGGTGAGTTTCATGTGCTGGACAATATCGGTCTGAAGGTGGCGGGCGCCGGCTTGCCAGTCGTCTGTGGTGTATCCGACACGGCGAGCTAGGAAGATGAACTCGTCGGAGTCGACGGGAGGAAGGACACGATCCTTGGCGTTCCCACGGACCATGCGGAGCCCATCGATGAGCATCCGGATGAAGAAGTAGGCCTTGCGCAGAGCGTCCCCATCCTGTCTGGTCACCAGTCCGCAATCGACGAGGGCTGCCAATGCTTGCATGGTGTTGGGGGTTCGTACGATAGGGAGGCGAGATCCGTGCTTAATCTGGAGGTATTGGATGGCATACTCGATGTCGACGATGCCGCCTTGGCTGTGCTTCAAGTTCACCGTGCCTCGTTCCACGAGCTGCTTCAGCTGTTGACGGCGTGCATCGAGGACGACATTCGGATCCAAAGATTTGCCGCTGTAGACATAGTGGTCGCGATGGATTTCGACTCGTTTCCCGAGATCCGGATCGCCGGCGACATGGCGTAGTTTGATCAGCGACTGGCGCTCAAACGGCGCGGCCAGTCCCTGGTCGCTATAGTATTTGGCGATTTCATCGAAGGGGTTTGTGAGCGAGCCTTTCCCCCCATGAGGTCGAAGGCGAACATCCACATGGAAGATGCCCTCTTGTTTGGCTTCGATCCATTGAAGCAGCTCGTACCCCAGCCGTTCAAAGTATTCGCTGTTGTCGATGGCGTGCTTCCCGCCGGTCCGTCCGGCGTCTCCATAGACGAACAAGACCTCGATGTCAGAGGCATAGCCCAGCTCTCTCCCTCCGAATTTCCCTAAACCGAGGACGGTGAACGGGCAGGGCTTCTTATCGGCCAACCGCGGTGGACCATACAATTTGTTCAACTTGGCTTGGCAGTCCTTCAAGCTTCGATCAAGGATGGTTTCGGCCAGTTGTGTCAGGGCGGCGGAGAAATCCGGCAGTGCTGTGTCCGGTTCGACGATGTGTTTCATGTCGATACGGAACATTTCGCGGTCTTTGAAACTGTTCAGCGCGGCTTTTCGATCCTCATCGGTTTTGGCGCGGTTGACCAGACGATCCAGTTCCTTACGGAGGGTGGCTCTCGGGGTGATGAGAGGGGCATCCCGGTAATCTTGCAGCAGGGGTAAAAGATTACTGTGCTGGCGACGGAGAAAATCTTCCCAAAGAAAATCACTCGCGCCGAGCAGGCGGGCGAGAAGGGGAAAGGTTTTCTTGTCGCTGAGAAAGGCCAAGGCTTCTTGCTGAGCCTTTCCCTTTGTTTGCTGGACCGTCAGATCCAGGAATTGGTCAAAGGCTTCTAAGGCCTTGGTCGGATCGGGAGCCCAGGTCAGGGCATGGGTAAACTGTTTGATGAGGACGGCCGTAAGACGTAATTGCTGCTGTTCGGTCGCATCGGTGAGTTTCTGGCCGTGGCGATTGCGGACATAGAAGCGATCATGAATCTTCCCGCTTTCGACATCAAACTGCGCTTTGGAAATATACACGTTTCGCATCGCCAGAGCGTTGGCAAAGGCGTATAAGAAGGCCGGTGTATCGTCCGACCG
>JAHBWQ010000003.1 GCA_019636915.1 Nitrospira sp.
CTTCGTGGTCCTATTCCGGATCCCTTCATTAAGGGTGGGAATACGAGGAAGGTGCCCTTTGCCCTTACGCTTCCGAATGGGACCGTTGCGGCATCGGTTGAGGTGATGCTCACCTATGCGCTAATTCCAATGCCGGAACCAGGTTTACAGGACAAGTATCTTGCCTCCTTGCAGACCGAGAGCGAACGGGAAGAGGCCAAGAAGATTATCCAAGAATATACCCAGCGACATTTTCTGACGTATCGTGTCAAATCACTTTCCTAGAAGTTAGTTCAATACCCCATGACCGTGCTTCGACGAGCTCAGCACGAACGGAGAAAGAGAAGGAGTCTAGGAACCTATCCGTTCATCCTGAACCCTTCGATACACTCAGGACAGGCCGGTCGAAGCGTGACGGAGGATTTTGAAGTGACTTCAATAAAAGCAGCGGGTGTGAAACGATTAGATACCACAAGCGCAGTCGGTCTCGTCGTACTGGCTTGTGCCATGGTGCTCTTTGATGGCGTACCCATATCCGCGCTGGCACAGAGTGCGGCAAATCAGTCGTTAATCGAGAAGACCTTTCCCCATTCCAATAAATGTAAACGCTGCCACGAACGGGTGTACGAAGAGTGGGAAACCTCACCGTTGGCAAAGTCCATTCATTCTCCCGTGTTCCGTACCGCCTTGGATGCCTATCTGAAGTCCCCTGGAGGAAAGGATCAGGGACTGTGTTTTCGATGCCATGCACCGCACGTTCGGGAGTTCCCGGAGCAGGCGCAGTTGTTTGTGGATCAAGCGAAAGGGGGCGACCCCTCCTTGGACGGCGTAGCCTGCAGCCAGTGTCACTTGATCAAGCACGTGGACCGCGCGAAGCAACCTCCTGAGCCGAAATATGAGGTCGGCGGGAAAACGCTCTATGGGCCCTACAAAGACTTTGTACAGAATTTGGCTCATCAGTCGATGGAATCGAGTCTGTTCCAGAAGTCCGATCTCTGCTTGAACTGTCATCAGTCGGTGCCGTCAGCGGCGAATCTCGGGAAGGCCAACGACTTACTAGGGAATTGGGACCAGAGTCGGGCCGTGAAGTCCGGCAAAGAATGTCAGACCTGCCACATGCCGCAACAAGTAGGCGAATCGGCCAATGGGGAAAAGAAGCGGACCATCGCGAACCATAGTTTCCCAGGGCGTCTCGGGAAGCTTCGCCAGGAGGCGGCGAAGTTAGCGGTGCAGACGAAAGTCGATGGCGACAAAACGACGGTGACGGTCAAAGTGCAAAGTCTCGTCCCACACAACTTGCCGGCGACCCATCCGGCTTGGGCTTCGGTGGTGTTGAATTTGGAGATCAAAGGCAAAAACCTCAAAACCGTGTTTTCGGACAAGCGAGTCTATGGTCGGACATACCAGGACGGCCAGGGGAAACCCACGATCTTCGACTTTGAGGCTGTCAAAGTGGCCGAAGATACGGTGCTGAAACCAGAAGAGACGAGAGAGGAAACCTTTACCTTCGCAACGCCCAAAGATACCAAGACGTTCGATGTCGAAGTCGGGCTCAATTACGGTCCGGTGAGTGGTCCTACCTCATTCCTCCAACGTGTCGAAGCTGAATCGTCTCAGGGATCGCAAGATCCTGCTTTCCAGCCGATCGAGATCGTGAAACGGACAGAGAATGTGCCGGTGGGCAAGTAGCTGGGTAGGCGTGAAGGGTGAAGCATGAAGCATTAAGCGTAAAAGTCAGCTGTGGAATCGGATGGATTTGAATCTGTTCGGCGCTGAGGTATACTAAACCCATGTCTTTCAACCTTCCACTCAAAGCCATGAGCCTCCTTGAGAAACTTGCTGCGATGGAGGCCCTGTGGGAAGACCTTGCTCGTACTCCGGAAGACATTGAGTCCCCCGCCTGGCACAAAGACGTTCTTGATGAGCGCCGCCAACGACTCGCCGATGGCCAATCTCAATTCGCCGATTGGGAGACAGCCAAAGCAGATATCCGAAACAAGGTCTTGTGAGAATCAAGATCCTGGACGATGCCCAGGATGATTTAATCCAGGGATTTCGGTTCTACGAAAGTCGGGAAGCCGGTCTTGGGGCGTACTTCCTTGACTGCTTGTTCTCAGATATTGATTCTCTTCTCATATACGGCGGAATTCATCAAGCCGTGTATGGTCATCACCGTTGCCTTTCTAAACGTTTTCCATTCGCCATTTACTATGGTGTAGAGGAAGACATCGTTTCTGTGTATGCCGTATTGGATTGTCGAAGAAATCCGATGTGGATTAGGGAGCGATTAAGGAGAGAGGGCTAGTCGGGTGCTCCAACGTGTCGAAGCTGAATCATCCCAGGGCTCACAAGATCCGATTTTTCAGCCGATCGAAATCGTCAAGCGGACGGAGAATGTGCCGGTACCCAAATAACTATCGCATGTCGTTCGTATTGATGAGTCAGTCCCACGCCGTTTTGCCGATCTCCATGAAGAATCGAAACAAAACTTGCTAAATATAGGAAAAGCTTATTAGGATTAGCCGCAATCATGAATTCGATGTGCGGTTATGAGCTGTGACCAATCCAGTGAATAATTCTAGGGTTTTGTAAAACCTGCGTGAGGTGCTTCCTATGAAGCTTAAAGTCGTTGTTCATGAAGCGGAAGAAGGAGGCTATTGGGCTGAAGTCCCCTCGATCCCAGGCTGTGCCACTCAAGGTGAGACATTTGATGAGCTGCTCGGAAACATCTATGAGGCGGTCGAAGGTTGCTTGTCTGTGGACCTAAAGGACATCAAGGTGACACCGAAAGATAAAGTCCTGGAGATTGCAGTGTGAAGGCAGTTTCAGGAAAGGACTTCGCAAAACTACTCGAGAAAAAGGCTGGGAATTGCGAAGAACCAAGGGAAGTCATCATATCTACGCTAAGGTGGACAACCCTGCTTGAGTTTCGGTGCCAATCCATGGCAATAGTCCGCTTAAAATTGGCTTATTGAAGCATCTCATGAAGGTTGCCGGGATTGACGAGACTGAGTTGTAACTGATTCCCATCGCTATCGAATCTGTCATTTCGTACAGCATTCGCCCCACCCTTCATTCAGTTGAAATCCGACTGTTACTCAACAGAACTAGGATGACACTTTGTAAAACGACCCTCTGACATCGAGAATGGACGTGAGATACATGTATGCGTTGCTGGTAGTCCTGTGGGTGATGGTGGTATCCGGCTGTGGTTCCGACCGGGAGGGCCAACTGATCGTCGACCACCAGCGAGCGGTGTATGAGAGCCTGGCGCTGCAAGACCAGCTTCAGCAGCAGGGCGGTGGGCATGCCGCGGCTGATCTCGGGATTGGGATCTCGAATCGAGGCATGAGCAAGTTGCTGTCGCTGCTCAAGGGGCTTGTCATCACCCCCGACCGGCCACTTGAGGGTCTTGAAGATCTATCTGTCAGGATAGAAGACATTGAACTGGTCAGTAGGGCCGGCCGCAGTGAACTGGAGCTTCAGGTCTCCGTTGCCAGTCCCACGAATCATCTCCAATTTGACGCAAGGATGACGGGTGATCTCTTGTTCCTGCCACCAGAGCTGGATATCGGTACACCGGAAGACCAACTTGCATTTAGGGTAAAAGTGAGAGACCTCCATCCAGATCTCTCCTGGTATTCCCTGCGGTTCCAAAATATCGCGGCGGTGCGTGACTACCTCAGGAACCGAATGATCGACCAGATTGAAAAAGACCTAGTGGTGAAAGTGCCCACGGCGAAGCTGGACAAGCTTGTGTTGGGCCTTTCGGGAACTGAGGTGCTGAAGGATGAGGAAAAGGGGTACCAGATCAAGGTTGCCTATGCCAGTCCAAAGTTTGAGATGTCGGTTGTGGCGAGGTACTCACAGTTTCTGATGACCGACTCGGGGTTCTGGATTTTTGCACGGTATGACGACAAGACTCCCTATGTGCCCAAACCCGTTGCTCAGGTGCCGACGGAACAGCTTGAGTCTGAAATCGGACGGCTGACTTATGCCATTCGTGCTGCTGCAGTCGGGTTGACCTTCACGGCCGGTGATTCAGCGGTCATCGTCAGGAAGCCGCTGCTTGAGAAACTCACGACGCAGTTCAATGAACGGTCCAGCGATGAGCGCACCGTGTCGTTTCAATCAACCAGATCCCGAGGGAAGCTGTTTGAGAAGCAATGGCGGGACAATCTGCTCGGAGACGGTGGGCTTTCGGTCGAGTTGGATAGTCGTGATGCAGCCTGGGGAGCTGTGACGCTCAAGCAGGTCACCTCGGCGTGGAGCGAAAAGGGCTTGGCCTATTCCGCGTCGATTGATATTGAGGCCAACACCATCATGTATGTCCACTTCGATCCCTTGATCGGCGGAGGCGTCGGCAAGCGTACCACGCTGGAAGGGACTGCGTCCCCTGTCCTCGCCGGCACGCTGTCGTTTGCACTCCGCACCTATCGGGGAGTACCGGTTTTGGTCATTGCGAATCAGCTCGACTGTTCAAAATTCCCCATCACGGTGATGGATGATGGGGGTCTAGCTCTTGGCGTGACCGTGAGTCAACTCATCGGAGGAGGAAAGCCCAACCTCATTCCTGCGTTGATGGGTCTCCCCAAAATGATGAAGGCGGATCAGGTGCTTCGAGGGATCAAGGGGGTCACCGTCACAGCGCCCAAACCGTTTGCGGCGATCACCTATGCACCGACACAGCTTCTCGCTGATGCGGACGGTTTCCGGGCTGAGTTTTCAACATCGGCCTCGTGGAGTGAGGGTGATGATGTTGACGCCGAAGACCGAGTCAAAGAGATCGCGGCGTTGGTCAACAAGGACGAGACTTTCCCATCTGCTCCGGATTGTGGGAGGCCGGACGCGATTAGGGTGCATGTCGCTGGAATTGAATTCGAGCATGACCTTGGGCTGGGCCGGGTCATCACGTCTCTCGTCGATGGGGCACGGACAGGCACGAAGGGAATCGAGAATTTCTTGTCAATCGCCGGGCGCAATGCGATCAATCCCCCGCCTGGGTCAGTCCTGCGCAAGCCCCTGATGAACCCACTGGGGACGCTCAAGTGTCTCGGGACGTTGCTGCAGAAGTGTGAGTAACTTCTGAAGTCACCTCTGCTTCTTGATATAAGCAATAGTGGAGGCTGGCATGGACTTGCGTGACTGGCCTTTCAAAAGTCTGTGGTCCCATTGCGGCTCAGAGCCCCCCAATCATCCTATACGGGCACCTTCTTCCTCAGATCGAGGTAGGAAGACATATCCACCAGCATTGATCTCAGAGGGGGCTCCGGAAATTCGGGCAGTATGATAAGTGGAAGCCTGGCTTCACCAAGGCCCCCGAGCGGTGGCCACACAAAGGAGCGAGGCAATGAAGAGGACGAGACGGAATCACGGAGCGACCTTTAAGGCCCAGGTGGCCTTGGCGGCTGTCAAAGGGGACAAGACGGTGGCCGAATTGGCCGAGCAGTTCAGTGTCCACCCCACCCAGATCACGGACTGGAAGCAGCAACTGCTGGCCCGGGCGGCAGATGTGTTTGGTGGGGCGACAGCACCATCGGAGATGCCGGATCTCAAGACCCTGCATGCGAAGATTGGCCAACTCACCCTGGAGAATGATTTTTTAGAAGGGGCGCTCATCAAGGTGGGCTTGCTGAGCGCAAAGCGATGATCGACCGGACACACCGGTTACCGGTCGTACGGCAATGCCGACTCCTGAAGCTGGCCCGTTCGACGGCCTATTACCAACCGACGCCGGTCTCAGAAACAACGCTGGCGTTGATGCGGCGGATCGACGAGCTGCATCTACAGTATCCTTTTGCCGGGGCGCGGATGCTTCGGGATCTATTACGACACGAGGGGCACGCTGTTGGGAGACGACAGGTCGCGACGCTGATGCGGCGGATGGGCATCACGGCGATCTATCGGAAGCCGAGGACCAGTCAGCGGCATCCTGCCCATCAGATTTATCCCTATCTCCTGCGCCAGCTGACGATCACACGACCGAATCATGTGTGGGCATCGGATATCACATACATTCCGATGCGGCGCGGCTTCGTGTATGTGTGCGTGATTCTCGATTGGGCCAGTCGCCGAGTGTTGGCGTGGCGGCTGTCCAACACGTTGACCACAGACTTCTGTCTGGAGGCCGTGCGGGAGGCGATCAGCCGGTATGGCACCCCTGAGATCTTCAATACGGATCAAGGCTGTCAGTTCACCAGCCAAGAGTTCACTGGACTTCTCAAGGATCAAGGGATTCAGATCAGTATGGATGGGACGGGCCGGTGGCGGGATAACGTCTTCGTGGAACGGCTGTGGCGGAGCCTCAAATATGAAGAGGTCTATCTCCATGCTTACGACACCATCCGTAATGCCCAGGAAGGGATGACCCGCTACATGGCCTTCTATAAAATGAGAGCAGGCCGCATCGTGCGCTTGACGGACGCACACCCGATCGCGTGTACTGGGACAACCGGCCTGCACAGCCCACGGCTGCGTAGGCTCGCATCGTCAGGCACCACTTATGAACGGAAAGATTCTGTCCAAACAACCGGAGCCACCTCAGAGGTCATTTTGTGACGCGCTCTAAAAAGAAGAGGATTCCTGTAGCCAGAGCTCAATATATGATCTTGAATTGATAGTGCATAGAAGGAAAGATCATACAAAAAGGTACATCGTTGAATGTCGAGTGCATTCACCAATTTTCGCATGTCGCTGTATATTTTACACATATTCAGAAATATCAATTGGCATAACTATTGCTCAACCTTAAACACCTACTGACGCAACTAATTTATCAATGAAGCGAGGACAAGTCGAAAATCCATCTAGTATTACATCTACCGGTAAAAGAGAGGGGGGTCACTTATGAAGAAAGTGCTGTTAACGTTGATTATTACAGGAATGTTCGTCTTACCAGCATGGGCTGATCACGATGGATCAGAGGTGATATGTCACAATAGTTCGGTTTTCTTCTGTGAAAACTGGGAGGGGCGCGCCTTGGGATCCGGAGATTTTAGTTCACCCAAATACAAATCCCCTGGTTGGGCAAATTCTCAGTTAAACACGCAAGCTGTCGGCGCAACCGCGTACAGTGGTTCAAAGGGCTTTCAATTCACATACCCTTCCGGTAATAATACGGGGGGAGGGTTTATGACTGTAGACTTTCCGGGAGGTCCCTATCGAACCGTGTATTATCGTTGGATGACGAAATACTCGCCGAATTATGTCTGGTCGGCAGTGGCAACCAAGCATGATGAATTCTATCTTGCCGGCACGGGCGCAAGAACACCTCAACTCATGTGGTATAGTGGATCCGGGGCGCAAGTGACACAAAATACCCCAGATATTTTTCTCTACGCCTCGTCGCTAGGCCTTAACAAAGCTTTCTCCCAAAATATCAATTCTCCAGTAACCCCCATAGTCCGTGACCAATGGTATTGCATGGAAGTTAAGATCACGATGAATACCTGTGATACATGCCTCGACGGCAGTCTTGAGGGCTGGGTCAACGGAGTGCAAAAGTTCAGCTACCCCAACATAGCAACCGACACACAAGGGGCCAGGACAGTGAAAGGCTTACTCATGTCCTCTTATTGGAATTGCTATAGTGGAGGAGACAGTTGCACTGGAGGAGCCATCGACACGCACCCATTAATGTATCGATGGGAAGATAATCATGTAGCCTCCACAGCACGAATCGGGTGTCCTAGCGGTGGAAGCGTCGCCTCCACTTCCCTTCCACCAGCTCCAACAAACCTTACTGTAGTACAGTAGTGCCCTACTGCGCACACACCAGGTTAGGTGGTCAGTCTTCTTGCCCACCTAACCTGGATGACAGGATCCTCTAAAGTCAGACTACATGCCAGGTGGAACAGCGACATATTTACGTTCCCACGCCAGAAAACAAATGATCGCCCAGAGTCGCACCTCATGATTGTGTCTGCCAGACAAATGTTCGTCTACTAGATTCTTGACCTTTGCTAAATCAAACCAAGGTGATTCCTTTGCCTGTCGACTACCCACGAGATCCATAAGCATCGGCTTAAGACTGCCCCTGAGCCAGTAGGCCAGCGGGATCGAAAATCCCTGTTTGGGTCGAGCAAAATGTTGTGCAGGCAGTAGCGACCTCACAGCCTTCTTGAAAAGGACTTTCTTTTGAAATCCCTGAACCTTGAATCGGGTTGGAATTCTAAAAGCGAATTCGATCAACTTGTGGTCAACAAAAGGAACACGCACCTCAAGTGAATGAGCCATGCTGATTCGATCGCTGAGCGTCAAGAGATCATCCGGTAAGTACAGATTCATATCGGAACACAATGCCACGTCAAGCGGTTTCTGCAAGTGCATTTCTTCCAAAATCTGACTATAGCGCCCTACCCCTTTCCCAATGTTATTCAGGACATCGAGACGAAGAATGCTGGCTGCATCAGAGAACGCGGAAATAAATGAGCGATACCGTTCCTCAACAGGTAGTTCACCTGCAGCCATAAATCGTTTTAGCCGATCAATCCAATTCGACGCGCCATCCCTTGATGCAATCAATCCGACCAGGTTTACCAGCATGGAACGAACAGGCCCGGGAATATGCCTATACCATTCCCCCAATTGGAGCCCCACATACCGCTCATATCCTCCGAACAGTTCGTCACCTCCGAGCCCCGACAAGGCAACCTTAACGTGACGCGCGGTCTCACCACAGACTAGCCAATTCGGAATCGCGGATGAATCAGCAAACGGTTCGTCAAATGATGTCACGATGCCAGGCAACAGAGATTCAACATTGGGAGCCAGCATACACTCTATGTGCTTAGTACCATAGCGTGTCGCGATCTCTCGCGCCGGTACCCGTTCATCAAAATCACCAACCTCTGTGGTCAACCCAACAGTAAAAGTTCGCACTGGCTCGGGCGATGCTTTAGCCATAAGTGCGACCAAGGAACCGGAATCTAACCCTCCGCTGAGGAATGCTCCGACAGAAACATCGGCGACCATATGACTCTCGACCGCATCTCGAAGCTGGACATTTAGTTCCTCGACCCACTCTTCTTCTCTTTTCATGTCGTTTGGTTGTGGCTTAACAGACCAATACCGCTTTAGTGAGATTGCCCCATTCCGATAGATGAGTTGATGAGCAGGCAGTAATTTATTGATAGACTCAAAGATCGACAGATGCCCTGGAACACAGAGGTGAACCATGTACTCGGCTACAGCCTGAGCGGAAATCTCGCGCGATAATTCAGGAAGCACCAAGAGAGATTTGAGTTCGGATGCGAACGCAATTCCCAAACACGTATGAGCGTAGTAGAGCGGTTTAATTCCCACTCGATCTCGAGCTAGCAACAAAGTCTGTTGCCGAGAATCCCACACCGCAAAGGCAAACATACCCCTCAGTTCGATCACACAGTCAGCCCCCCGCTCCTCATAGAGATGCACAATCACTTCGGTATCACTGGCAGTTGAGAATCGATGTCCCTTCGCTTCCAGTTTCTGCTTCAACTCCTTGTAGTTATAGATCTCTCCATTCAGAACTACCCAGATAGAACGATCCTCATTTGCAATCGGCTGCTTTCCCCCGGCTAAATCAATAATGCTGAGCCGTCGCATTCCCATCCCAACTGATCCGTTGACAAACTGACCGTGGTCATCTGGCCCGCGATGGATAATCCGATCACACATGCCCCGCACCGTCTCGGATGATACAGGGCTGGACGGATCGCTATGAACCATTCCTGCTATGCCACACATTATCTGCTTATGCTCCTCGCTTCACCACTTGATCATGAATTCAGTATCTTCAAGCTCCCTGCTCACTAAACAATTTTTATCGGATACCGGGACCTATATATTTCATACAGTTCTCCATATGCCTGAACCATTCGAGCACTGGAGAACTTATCTTGAATTGTTCTCTGTGCATTCTTTCCCATTGCATCCATTAATTGCCTATTCCTTACAAGAAGAAGGCATTTTGCTGCAAACTCTTTTCTGTCCCTGCTTTTGATCAGAAATCCATCTTGCCCATTTATAATAATTTCAGGAATTCCTCCCACCATAGGGGCTACGACAGGCCTCCCCTTAGCCATGGCCTCTAAAATACTGAGGGGTAAACCTTCGTGAATTGATGTGTTCAAATAGATATCAATCTCGTCATAGAATGCATGTGCATCTTCACGGTACCCTTCAAAGACGATCGTATCTAACAACCCCAGTTCCCGAACCCGCTCAGTAAGACGCTGCTTCAATGGGCCGTCTCCGAGAATCCTGAACCGTACGTTCGATACTTCTTGGAGAACACCGGCGGCAACATCGATAAACAAGTTAAAATCCTTCACTTCGACTAATCGTCCAGCCGTGCCTATTTGCAATTTCTGTTCAGTAGACCTTTCATGTATTAATGAAGCGGTTGAAGAAACCCCATTATGAACGACTGCAATGTTGCATCCATCAAACTTCCCGATTTCTCTGAGCTGCCTCTCCAGCTCGAATGAAACTGCTACCATACAAGAATACCAGTTCCTAAGCACATAGTGATTCAGTTCTTCTTTCAGCCTCGGCATGCAGCCTACCTTCTCGTTTGTTGGCTCAGGCAAGCCGTGCACAGTTGACATGAGCGCTCTCACACCGAGCAACTTTCCCAAGATGCCACCGACAACATTCTCTTTGTGCCTGTGCGCATGAATCAACTCTACGTTCCTTTTTCTCAAGAGCTGATATGCTCGTCCGACAATTCCCGGAAGAGAATATATAGACTCATCGATCACGTAGTTTTCCACACCGATCTCGGTGAGCTTCCTCGACAAAGTCCCATGTGTCATCAAGATAACTAGAAGGTTATGCCGTCGTTGCTGACGAAGCCCAGCAAGAAGGGCATAGATCATCTGCTCTGCACCAGCCCAAAGATCACCAGAACATATATGAACAATCATCATTGCTCTTTGGTTAATAGCGACATCATAAAGAGGCACAAAATACCGCAATGATCAGTTACCACAAAAACCATAACAAGACCTATTATCGGCCTTCTGCTCATATTTTCAAGACAGCGGCTTCGCGATGTCCAGCGAACTCCTTGCCGTTGTCATGGATAATCTGGCGTTGGTTGTCAAACGGAACCCATCAGACAAATCCTAGCCTAAAACTGGAAATAGATGAATGATGGAGCTTCGAGTGTCAGACCGCAAAAAATCAGTAGCAAGCACGCATACACGCAGGCTTGAGCAGGAGTCGGCATGAAAGTAAGCCGTACCAGGACCCTATCGACGTAGGATTTTGGTACTACATGAATCACGATCGCCAAGCCGAGGACGCTATAGAAAAGTGGGTGGAGCTGAGTCCCCATGGTCATTTTTGCAAATCCTTTCATGTACAGAACAAAATCCTGCCAATCTTGTACTCGAAAGAGTAACCACCCAAATACAATCACATGGAAACACTGAATTTGCTTGAGCGCTTTGATATACCACGGTACCTCCGGAGGCACTCGCGGCCCCGAACGGCCAAGAACCAGCCAAAGACCATGCCACGCCCCCCATGCCACAAAATGGAGGGACGCTCCGTGCCACAACCCACCGAGCAACATAGTCGTGACCAAGTTGACGCCGACCCGAAACACACCCCCACGGTTTCCGCCTAGCGGAATATAGAGATAGTCTCTGAGCCATGTTGAAAGGGTGATATGCCACCGCGTCCAGAACTCTCTGATGTTCTGGGACAAATACGGGCGATCAAAGTTTGTGGGTAGTTGAAAGCCTAGGATCTTTGCAAGTCCAATAGCGATATCGCTGTATCCCGAGAAGTCATTGTAAATTTGGAAGGTGTAGCCGTATAGCGCCAGCAAAAGATCCCACGACGAGAAATCTGCAGGCCGCGCAAAGACTTCATCAACAGCGAGATTTGCCAACAAATCCGCCAACACAACTTTCTTGAATAGGCCTCGAAACACAAGGCATAGACCGGCATGAACACCATCTTCAGAAACTCGCGGCGTGGTTTGCAATTGCGGAAGAAATTGGTTGGCTCGCACGATCGGGCCGGCAATCAGTTGAGGAAAAAAAGCCACAAACACGGAAAACTTCAGAAAGTTCCGTTCGACGAGCGACCGATCTCGATACAAATCGATAGTATAACTCATGGTCTGAAATGTATAGAACGAGATCCCGACAGGCAGAAGCAGATGATGTCGCAACGGGGCAATATCAATCCCGAGAACGGTCGCAACTGGTTCGCCAAGATCGACAAAGAAGTTAAAGTACTTGAATACGGCCAACAAACCGATGTTCCAAGTCAAACTTGTTGTCAGAATGGCTTTCCGCCAGGAACTTGGATACTCTCTCGCCAACAACAATCCGACAGAATAATCCACGACAGTCGCACAAGCCAGAAGGCCTGCATACCTCCAGTTCCACGACATGTAAAAGGCATAGCTGATGACCAACAGGCAGACATTCCTGACTGTTGCAGATCGAAAGCAGACCGCGTAGAGGAACAGGGCGCCCGGCAGAAAGAACAAGAATTCTGGAGAATTAAAATTCATACCTGTGCATCAGTACTAGGGCGTGTCATCAATTAAGCCATGTCATGGAGGCGACGAGATAGATCGCGCCAAGAAAGTTGGCAGCGCGTTTATCATACCGTGTGGCGATGGCGCGGAACTGCTTGAGTCTGGCGAAGAAGTTCTCGATCAGATGCCGGGCCTTGTATAACTCTTCATCATATGGGCGGTTGACGGTTCTGTTCGATTTTGATGGAATCACGATCGTTTTCCCTGCTTTTCGTAGAGGGTCGATGACCCGCGCATCGGCATCAAACGCTTTATCGGCAATGAGTGTGTCGGCGGTCATGCCGGGCAGCAGCGCATCAGCTCCCTCAAGATCATGTGCCTGACCCGGTGTCAGATGGAAGCCCGTGGGATTACCCAGCGCATCGCATCGGGCATGGATTTTCGTGGTCAATCCCCCTTTTGAGCGCCCGATGCATTCCGCCGTCCGATCCCCCCCTTTGCCCCAGCACTATGCTGGTGGGCACGGACAATGGTGGAATCGATCATCGCATATTCATTGTCGAGGTCCTCGGCGAGACGCTCAAACACCCGCTTCCAGACGCCGCGTTGGCTCCAGCGTGTATGGCGCGTGTGGATGACCCGAAAATCTCCGAACCGCTCCGGCAAATCCCTCCATGGGATCCCGGCGCGATACCGGTACAACACCGCTTCCACAAATAGCCGGTTGTCTTTCGCCGTCACCCCCACGGTGTCTTCACGGCCTGGGAGCAGGCTCTCGATCTTCTCCCATTGATCGTCTCGCAATGCATACCGACGTACCATTGATAAGCCCCTCCTCGGCTTACCAACAGTGAAGCACAGCTGGACTCACCTGTGAATCCTGAAAATTAATTGATGACAGGCCCTAATCTAACGGACAGCTACCTCAACGCCTGGCTCTAGCAGTCGATGCGCCAACACGGCTGCGACTGCCGCATGTCCCTTCGGTGTGAAATGCACGAAGTCTCGAAAATACTCGGTGTGTCCCGCAATATCTAGTTCGAGATCGATAACAAGTACACCCTCCCGCGCCCCGACCTGCCTGATGATATCGTTAAATCGCTCAATCGTTGTCACCCAACCCTCCAAAGACAAATAGCTGTTGTATTGGAAGATTCCGGTCACGACGTCATAAGGAAAATGTGGAAGATCCTTCCTCGAATGGCTAGTGGCAAATGTGCACAAAACTGGTATCGCGCCCTCCGCCCTGACAGCCCGGACAAACTCCAGCACTTCCCGCTCGAATGCGCTCTCACCTTCCTGGCCAAGTCCGTTTGAAAGGACGCGCATTGTACCAAGAGAAGCGGTGATATGGCCTTTGAGTTTTGCATACAGGGTTGTGGCCTCGATGATCCGCTGTCCCCAGTTCAGGCTGAGCCCCGCGCCACTCCCTTCCGGCTCTCCTCCTTTTTTTCTGTACATCCCCTTGCTCCCGAGCAGGCGCTTCGAAAGCTGCGTGATGGTAAGAGACATCTGATAGAGGATGACCACATCCGGCTTCCACTTAGGTGCGAGAGAATGTAAATGCTCCACGTTACCGCCGATGCCTGTTCCGGCGACGCCTGCGTTAAGAACGGTCGCGTTGACCCCGCGGTCTTGCAGGAGACTTTCGAGGACGGTCGGGAAAATTTCAGCAGGATTTACGTACTGATCTTCGGCATGCGATGACGAGGCGATCCAGTAGCGAAAGGTACCAACCGGTTTATCACTTGAGACAATCCGGCTTCGGAACGGAAACTCAGGAGTTGGTCCATACGATGCAGCGCGGGGATTGCTCGTGAACGGTGTAGGCTTGTTTGTTCCCAGTAGAAGAGTATCCCAGCCTCGCATATGAGCATGCACCTCGAGAGCGATTTCCATACTCGTCACATAGACCACGATAAATCCGAAAATTCGTAGGTACTTAAACGTCATCGTAGGTTGGATGGAAACCGAGCGAGGGCCTAGTGGTGGCCGGCACCATCTCTTTATACATTCAGCCCAGGATATTACGTCGAAGGTTTGGCCACCGACGCTTAAAGCATTTCCTGAATTTTCGCATAGATACTGTCCGCGATTATGCGTTGCCCTTTTTCGTTAGGGTGCATAGTGTCCCAGAACAGACTGTACTTATCGTACTTCTCAAACTCGGCATCCAGATCCACGAGCGGAATCTCTTCATGTTCCGCCACACTGCGAATCATCCGATTATATGCACGATGGAGGCTGAGCAACTTATTGACACTGTACGCATTCCCGTACCAAGGGAACATGACATTCTGCCGTTTGATATCTTCCTCCGACATCCCCTCCCGCACAACTGTCGGCCTCGTCATGATAAGCGCCTTGATGTGTTTGGCTTTCAAAATTTTGATCATCTCAAGTAAGTTGCCACGAAACTCGGACGACTCAAAAGTATCATAAAAGTGAAGGTCATCTGTGGTGTTCACCACGTTTGGCTTCGCGAGCACCGGCCGGACATAGGAGAAAATCACCTTTTTGTAGGCCTTGATCAAATAGCTTTGCTCCATGAGTCGAGCCAACGCTGTATACCGTCCGGTTTCAGCGAGGTTCTCCGGATTGGCTTTCATGAAATCATTCCAGCCGACATAGATGGTCACCAAATCAGGCTGATACTGAAGCACATCCTCCTTGAGCCGCGCCAAGGCAAAGCCGGAATGATAACCTTCGACCCCTGCATTGATCACCTCAAATTCCTTTCCCGACTTGTCCGCATGGAGCATTTTATGCAGCACACCTGGATACGTATATTCCATTATTCCAAATGTGCAAGAATCTCCGATGGTAAAAATCCTGTAGACATTTTTTGGTTTCTCCGCCGAAAACTCGACCCCGATGAAGCCTTTTGAATTCACGATCAAGGGAGGCCCGTTGCCAAGGATATGCACGCCCGGAACTGGTTCATATCGACCCTTGGAAGCATTATAAATTTCGTGCGACGACCTAAAGTAGTATGACCAGACTCGAATTCCCCCTTCGAGGGACAGCAAGATGAGAACCACGATAATCGTGATAAACAGAGTCGCTCGAGCGAGCGTTATCTGGCTCTTCTGAGCGCGCGGCACCGAATGCTCGTGTTCCCTAAATCCCACCATTCACCTCATCTATAAATTCCGACAGACGCAATATTTACTTGTGTGCGAAACACTATCGCACACTTCGATTACATTCTAGTTGGGGGCTCACCCCCTACATTGGAAGAAGATCGGCGAGTACGAACCCATGTGGATTCATTAAGTTTGATAATCGAGATCAGATCGACCATGAGTTTCCAGATCAGAAAGACCGGTGCGAATGCCAGCGACCACACCATCATAGGTGTTGGACGAGTGGTTACAAGCCCCATAAAGAGATAGGCGCATTGGGCAACCAGCAAGAGAGTAAACCAAACAAGCAACATGTGGCAGCCGGGCATTTCCACCATCGAGACAAGTAACAGACCGCCGATCGAAAGATTCGCCAACATCGCATAATTGGGTAACAGAAATGTTAACCCAGAGTCTGCTAACTGCAGATTTCCCGTTCTGACTCCTTCGTATAGGAGGCGGGCACCCGTGCCAAACAGTTGCATCCGTCCAGCAGACCATCGAACACGTTGCGTATAGGCTTGTCCTAGCGAACTTGCTTCCTGAGCAAACACATGAGCCCTGGGATCAAACTCCACATGGATTCCTGCCTTAGCAAGGAATGCCGACTGCTCGATATCTTCTCCAATCGAAAAAGCACGCCAACCGACAGTCTTCAAGACATCGGTGCCAATACACATTCCGGTTCCCATCAGGTGAACCGATAAGCCCACTTTGCTTTTGGCATAATTAAACAACAGATTCTTCATGACGTTAGTAACCTGCATCAGGCAGGTCATTGTAGACTCGTACGGATTCATCACCCCGTCATACCCCTGCACGACTCGCGCACCCGCGACGAAGCGGTCGTTCATCACGGATAAGAATGCTTTATCGACTGTCGTATCAGCGTCGACAATAACCACAGCATCGATTGCTGACAGATCAATGATTTGGAGGGCCCAGGCCAACGCCTGCCCCTTCCCCCTATGTTGAAGATCATGTCGCTCCAACACACGGACTCCCAATCTTTGAGCCAGTGATGCCGTCGAATCCGTACAGTTGTCTGCAATGACATGAATCCGCATGAGATCCTTGGGATAATCCATTTGATGCCAGCTCTGAATGGCCTTTTCGATGATCACTTCTTCATTGTGAGCAGGAATCAGAACAGCAAACCGTTTAACCGGACACACCCGTGTCACCAGTTTCTCTTTCACGAAGTAGTAGACCCATCCCAAGCACAGCAAGTACCCCACTGAAATAGTCAGGAGACAAGCAAGGCCACCAAGTACGATGGAGAGTATCAGCAGCATGGGATTACCTGGCACACCTCAATTTTGTCCGGAGTAAGAGAAGGCCACGTGTGAATAATAGCGTTCAACAACTCTGACACCTCACGTCGGCACCGCACGGAAGACCTTTGAGCGACGCTCCACCACGCCCATCGGCATCGCGCCATCAGTAATTCTTAGTCGTTCAGTTACTTTCATTATCGCCACAATAAATGCCGCTAAATACCATAAATGGGGATACTCAAACGCCGTAAGGAATACCCCTGAAACAGCGAAGCCAATCATCCCACCACCAAATCCGTACACCCTAGCTCTTATCTCCAGTACATCCGCACGCGCTTCTTCCGTGTTCTTTTCCGACTCAATCTTCCTTGCTAGACGTAATGTCTTCCGAATGCTCCTAACTGAGAAGTACACGATCGCCCCCACCACAAGCACACCAGCCAATCCTGTCTCCGCAAGAATCGTAAAATACACAGAGTGTGCGGAAGTACCGGCATAACTACGCCCTTCTTTTTCACGCAGATCGTCCGGCATATAATCACCCGCATTCCACTGAAAGTTATCGATCCCGACGCCAAACAAGGGATATGACAGAAACATGTTTATCGCGGTGGCCCATAGATGCTTGCGATGAGCGCCAGTCCCGACATCCTCACTCTCCGCATCACGACTAATGGTGCCCATTTCCTCCCAGTAGCTTTCCGGGATGAAAAGCAGTCCTCCAAGAAATAGCGCCGCGCCAAGAACCAAGCCAAGTTTTTTTCGAGGCGAAAAGATGAAGCAATAGAGAAACACCGCCACAAGTCCCAGGAACCCCCCTCGTGAATTCGTAGCAACAACCCCAGCGATCATTACAACACAGGCGAGGAGGTAGGACACCTTGCCGCGCATTGTCCGCGCACCCAGGAATGCACAGAAGGCTAAAGGGATCGTCACATTCAACGACAATGCCACATCGTTCTCGTCCCCAACATGCCCTCCCGGCCCAAACCCACTGTGCAACATGGCATAGCCTGACAGATAGCAATGCAGCACAATAAGTGTATTAACCAATACCCGAATTTTACGCAATGAATCCGCGAAATGCATCAGCGGCACAGCAATACATGCTAACCACGCCGTCATACTCTGAAACCCGACCCAGACCGAGAAATTATTCACGGCGAATGGTCCCATAACCGCAATCACGGCTAGGAGCCCATGGAAGCAATACACCTGTGGCTCCCATATCTTATCCGTAAGCGTTGCCCACCAAATGAACAGGACGACCGAAATAATGAGCGGCATTCCCAGGGGATTAACCGGACGTCCATAATCGAGAATAAAATAGATTATAAGGAGGATGACTGCTCCTCCGAGAGAGCGGTCCTGCACAGTCACATCCTTCGCCGACTGTGAGTTATATCCTGACCTTGGTCCAGGTTCTTCACGCATAGATTCCTACGTTGACCGTAATTGCCTACTCAAGAAACTGACCAACACCACGATGATAAGGTCTTGAGAACCAGCGGTGACTGAATCAGCATGTTACGACCAGCCGTCTCACCTCAACTAGGTTCTCGGTGTCCCCCCCTCGCCGCGCAATTCTGCAGAACGCCCCCCCAGAATATATCCATCGCCTTGCTGTAAGGAGGTGATAATGATGGCTCGTTCTTCTTTGGTCAGGAGCCGATTTGCATAGGGGAACGTCGGGCGCTCCTTGAGGCGACGCCGATGTTTCTGCAGATACTCTTCCAGGGTGCAAATCACACGGGCCGGACTCCCTGCGCATACCGTATCGGGAGGCAACGACCTGCTCACGACGGAATTCGCCCCGACGATGGTCCGCGGACCGATCTCGACCCCAGGCAGCACGACCGTCCTGGCTCCGATATGACAGGAGGGGTGAATCACGACCTGGCCGACTCTGCCCGCATCGAGAAACTCGTCCATCTGCGCGTCGTGGGCGAGAATATGACATTCCTCACCGAATCCGCAGTGATCGCCGATCGAAATGAGGAAACAATAATCGCTGTCGATCCAGGTTGACGCCGGAAGCCAAACATCCTTGCCGATCTGCATGCCCTGCGACCGCAACCTCGTCCATCGCTGCTCGATCCTGGAGCGATCCATCGATTCTTTGATCCGGGACGCGATCGAGATCAACCCCGAGAACAGACTCACGCCTCTCTCCTCAACAGTTGCTTGGCCCGTTCGATGCCGCTCACATATTGGATCAGATCGGTCATGTTGTCAGGAAAGGCGAACCGGCGCGCGCGAAACCCCTCGTCGGCATCTTTCATAACTTGCCCGCGGTCGAAATAGCCGGGCTCGCCGGACACCGCCCCGCACAACCCTGCCTGCCTGACGATCCGAATCTCCCGCTCGCTGAAATCCAAGAACCGCCCGTTGGGATAGCAGAAGACCGGCACGGGATTCTTCGACTCCCGTCGCAATTTCTCCCACGACTGTGTCACTTCGCGCGCGGACTGCTCGTCGGACGTCTGCGACAGGATCGGATGCGTCACCGTATGAGGGCCGAACTCCATGCCTTGCTGCTCAGCCACGCGCAAGGCCTCCCAGGTCATGGGCGCGTAGCGGGCTGGAGGCTTCCGGGGCATCTCAACCTCGGCGACTTCCGCCAAGAGGGCGATGGCCTGAAGCCGTTCTTCCGTCTTCAGCGTTTTGCAATAGTCTGTAAAATCGGCTATGCTTTCCGCTCTCTTGCCCGGTCCGTTCATCTGGTACTGGAGAGTCTTGTCGCCCACGCCGACCGAAATCGCCGGACGTCGAGCCGACTCGAAGATGAATTCGATCTGGTCCCACCAGAACCAGAATTGCTGATCAAGAAACCCCGTCGTAACGAAGGTAGTTACCGGGCAGTCAAACTCGGCGAAGATCGGGGAGGCGACCTGCGCATGATCGAAGTACCCGTCGTCGATGGTGAACGCAACCTCGCGCCGAACCGAGTAGGCGTCATGCACCAGCCGTCCGTACAGCTCTCGAAGAGAGATCAGTTCGTAGTTGTTGCGGCGGAGATACCCCAGTGCCTGCCGGAGAAAGCCCAGGTCGTGCCCGCGCACTCCCACCTCCGGACAGTCGAAGCGGTGCAGCATGAACACCGTGGCTCGCCCCGCCATTAAGCGGGGCAGAAACGTGACCCCTCCCGTGCCAGCCAATGCATTAACGATAAACCCCTTTACGGACGTCATTTAAAACCTCGTCTCGCGAGTCCGGGCCCTTCTTCCGGCACCGAATCCCGCCGCTATGCCGCGCCCAACCTCGAGAGATAGAGCTGTTCATACCGCTCGATCATGCGACTGATGGTGAATTCCTTCTGAAACTTCAGTTGCGCGTTGGCACCGAACCGCCAGGCTTTCGATCGATCAGAGAGCAAGTCCCCAATGGCCGAAGCGAGCGCGCTGAAATCGGAGGGCGGGACCAGGAGACCGGTCTGCCCGTGATCCACGATCTCGGGAATTCCCCCACACCGCGTCGTCACAATAGCCTTACTCGAGGCCATCGCTTCTAGGACGGACAAAGGCATCCCCTCGCTGATCGAAGATAGCACAAACACATCCAACTCGCCGAGAATCTTCGGGATGTCGCTCCGAAAACCGAGAAAGATGAACCGGGTCTCCAGCGACAGTTCCACGACCAGCTTCTTAATGGGCGCGGCCAACACGTCATGCACATGTCCGACGGCCACGAACTTCGCCCCGGGGAACCTCCGGCAGACTTCGGCACAAGCCCTGACTAATATGTCGTAACCTTTGCTCTGCCGAACATTCGCGATCATTCCCACCAGTTGCGTGTCAGGCCCGAGGCCCAGTTCAGATCGAATTGTCCCGGTAGCAGGCAAAGCGTAGGGAACCGGATCGATGCCGTTGTAGATGACGGAAATCCGGTTCTGACAGAACCCGTAATTGACCAGGATCTCCTTGACCATGTTGCACACGACCACGGCTCGATCGGCGGTCTTTCTGACGAACCACAGCTTCACTTTCCCCTTCAGGGACTCCCCGTCCTGAAACTCGACAGGTCCGTGATAGGTCACCAGGGTCTTGCGTCTCGTAAGGGCCCCAGCGATACAGCTGTAGAAATTCTGCCCCGGCAGATGCGAGTGGATGAGATCGACCTCGTACTCCCGGATCGTCTTGACTAGAGCCAACGGTCCTCGGGGATCATACCAGGCCTTCCAGCTCACTTCGATCACCGGCACCCCCAGCTCCCGCAGCCTCGGGTTGAGCCAGGGTCCCGGAGGGAGCAGTACGACCGAATTGAACCGTTCCGGGTTCAATCGCTTCACGAGGTTGAGCACGACTGTTTCCGCTCCTCCTGGCCCTCCGCTCTCAATCGTATGCAGAATGGTATAGCGCTTCATGCTCTTTTGTTGCTCTGCCTCCCAATGGTGACGGCATCGGGCCTGTCGCAACCATCGTCTTGCCCAGGCCCTCTCAGCGACCGTGGGCGATGAACGACAGTAATTGATCGCAGGCTTTCGTGAGCTGGTCGTAGCACCGGGTAAACGTGTCGGCCGTTCCGCCGTAGGGGTCAGGGATTTCGTACTCCTCAGTCGAACCGAATTGACCGAGAAGCACGACTTTCCCGGCGGCGTGCGGGTACCGCTCGCGCATCGACCGCACCTGGCCGGTTTCCATTACCAGAATCAGATCCGCTTCCGATACCATTTCTCCGGACAGCAGGGTCGTCCGGTGAGTGGAAAGGGGGACTCCGTACCGAATCGCCATCCGTTTGGCCAACGGATACGCTTCTTGATTCGACACCGCTTCGATACCGGCGGAGGCCACTTGCACGGAGATCCCGAGCTGGCGGACACGTTGTCGCAGTAGCTCTGCGGCGAACGGACTCCGGCAGATGTTCCCCTTGCAGAGGACGAGAATTTTCCCGACCGGCTGAGGTACATGCTTCCTAAGCCATGAGTCCCGACGCCCCAGTATTCCGAGGAGCTTCCAGCGAACCCTTTCCCACAGAACCCGTGGATCCGGGACTCTGCTCCAGATTCCACCCCAAACGGTCAGGACCAACTGCCCAAGGTAGACGCGAAGCTCATACAGCCCTGGCCGCGTATCACTCAGTCGAAACACTTCTGGTCGGGTGAGCGGATCGGTCCAGTTGAAAAACTCGCGCAAGACCTGCCTCTTGGTCGGACTGCCCGGCGACAGCCCCAATTGCTTATCGGACTTCCGCAACCGCAACAGCAACTGATCCAGATCGCCGAGAAACCATCGGGACTTCACCCCCACGCGGTACGACACCTCTGCTGATTCCAGCTGCCCGGCCGTCGCCAGTTGATAGGTCAACCACGGAAAGTCAACCCCCGCGTCGATGGCCAACTGCAGTGAGCCCCAGAACCGCCCGTTGACTTCGATCAGGTACGGCACTCCTGAATCACGGTCCACCTTGAATTCCACCATGGCCACGCCATTCCATTGGGACGACTGAAGGATCTTCACGGCATAATCCGTGATGGGTCTGGCAAGCGGGATACTTTCCCGGAGCACGCTCACCCCCCCGCCAGGCGGTTTCTCTCGCAGCCGTCGATGCGCAAACAAGGCCATCGGCTGTCCTTGGGAGAAAAGGCCGAACACCCCCTGCCCCTCCCCCACGATCCGCTGCTGAATGAGCGAGGGCTGCTTGAGATACCAGTGCTCCTCATAGAGATGCAGCAACTCATCGGCATTTCCAGCCACGTGCACCGACGTCTTGCCCCAGAGTCCGTTCCGGCTGATCAGCGATGCCCCCGGTTTGACGATCACCGGCCATCGGGTGATCTGATCCAGCACCTTTTCGACGACGCCGTCCTGCAGAAATAGGCTCTCCGGCACTGGCACCCCGTTCATCTTCGCCCAATAGGTTAGCCCATATTTGTTGGACAATTGTCGGTATTGCTTCACGGACGGAATTGGAATGGTCAGGTTCGCCTGAAAGTCCTGGGACCGCGAGCTAATCAATTCCACCGCTACATCCGTCATCGGCAGTAACACGGCTGCATCGAACCGCTTAGCCGACTCCAGTACACTGGCTGAATATTCCTGCGGATGCTTCCAGGGAGAGGGGTATTGGAAAGTACCCGTGCAATAGCGGGAACACCCGGCCAGACTGGCGGGAGCTTCCGCGCCGACATACACGGGAATGCCGCGCTGACCGAGGGCGCGGGTCGCCGCCAGAGCGGACCGTTCGTTGCCGTCCGTGATGAGAACGCCCCTGCACTGCACCGACATCGTCGAGACCTTTCCAGCATTCACCAGAAACCCTACCTCAGACCTCCCGGTCGGCTTGCCGGTCTGCCCGGCCCGCTAGAGCCTGCTGTTGTACCCCGCCAAGTGAAACGCAAACAATGCATCGGAACAGGTGAGATCGTCGTGCACGGCAATCCGTTTCAAGCGGAACAGATGCGCGGGCTCTCGCCCCTCCCAACCCGGTTCCGTTGACGTCGCAGCGCAGTACCCGGCGGATTCCACCGATCGTATAACGGCCGGCGAGTAATTCCCGTTGGGATAGCAAAACACGAACTCGCCATTCAGACCATGGTTGCGCAAGGTATCCAGTGATCCGAAGACTTCTTCCTGCAATTCCGCGTCCGACACAGTGGTCAGAATCTTATGATTGACCGAGTGAGACCCGAAGGCAATCTTCGCGGCCGCCATGTCCCGAACTTCGTCCCAATTCATCACCAGGCGTTCACCCGGCAATGGGACTTCCATTGCGTCGGCCAGTCGACTGACCAGTTCCCCGACCCGGTCCTGCGAGATGACCTTACACCGTTCGATCAATTCGTCCGATCGCCCCGCCTCCAGGTTACAGCCAATATCGTTGAGCCAGGAATCACTACCCCGCAATGAAGCCAAGATCGGAACTTTCTGCTCCATCGGTAAACTGGCGAATCGCCGATTGATCCACCCAAGCTCTTCCGGCCAAAACCACTTGGTGGTGCCAATCACTCCGGTCGGCAAAAAGATCGTGGCCGGGATATCGTACCGTTGGAGCACCGGAAATGCATGGACATAGTTGTCGCGCCAGCCGTCGTCGAATGTAATCACACAGTAGCGATGGTCCGCCTTCCACGTTTTCTCTCGCCACATCGCCAGCAGCTCGGGCATGGACAACACATCGAAATGTTTCAGAAGAAACCGGACCTGCCGCTCGAAGGTTTCACCGGTCACGTACATCCCCGGTTGTATGAACTGCGACGCCAGTTCCGCCGCGGTGACCACCCTGTGGTACATCAGAATTGAGACTTTCCCCTGCAGCCGGCGGAGAAATCCCGGGGATTTGGCATAGAGTTCCGCCGCACACCGGCGTGCCAGCGACTTGGCCCGGCTCAACGCTTGGAAGGTTCCCATACCACCAATCGCTCTCCCGACCAGTACCGGACCCAGGCTTTGAAGATGGAAGCGTTGACCAGCACGAAGAACGCCGGCAACTTGACCGCCGGAAGCCGCAGCAGTGATCGCCAGCACAACCCGCTGAGGGCCACCGCGTAGAACACCGTCTGGAGCACGAGCAGCAATCCGTACCGTCCGAACGCCGCGGTGAGGAGCGCATTCGTCATCAACGCGATCAGCATGGCAAAGGGAACCAGCCACCGGCATAATTTGTGACTGAGTAACTGCCAGGCAAAGAGGGGATATCGCATCGGATTCACCAGACCAAGGCTCTTCATGAACACCGAAATGCCCCGGAGCACTGTTCGTACCTTTCGATCGAATTCCTTCCGTTCATCGGCGATGTTTTTGTAGTAGCCGGGGCTGTCTCCGTCCGCCACCCCGCGCAGCCCGGCTCGCACGCTGTTCAGCACCGTATTGAAATCGCTCTGGAGATTTTCTGACCATCCCTGCTTGCACACGGTACTTCGTGCCGCAAAAAACGATCCGCTGAGGCCGACCAAGGAATTCACGCGCGTCTCCATGGACCGGAGAAACATTTCGTACTTCACGTATGCGCCTTCCCCGCTTACCCGGCCGTCCTGATTGATGAATCGATCCACGCTGCTGACACACCCCACCGTTTCATCGTGGAAGTTCTTTACGATGTTGCGGACAGCATTCTCCGGCAGAATCGTCGCGACATCGGAAAACACCAGAATCTCACCGCCCGCGACCTGCACCGCGAGTTTCTGCGCCGCCTCCTTCCCCTTCCGCTCGGAAGCGCGGACCAGCCGGATTCCTCTGTCTTGATACGACGACACGATCTCGTCTGTCTTGTCCGTCGAAAAGTCGGAGGCCACGAGCACCTCGAAGCGCTCCTTCGGATAGTCGATCGCCAGCGTGTTCCTGAGTTTTTCGCCGATCCGTTTATCTTCGTTATAGGCGGTGATGATAAAGGTCACGGAAGGTGTGATATCGGCCTTCCGGATCGGCCGAGTCCTTACGAACGCCATGGCCGCGAGGATCGCGGGATATCCGGCGTAGGCATAGACCACCAGACCCAGTGAGAGCACTAACCCGACTTCAAGCGCGATCATCATATTCACTCCGGTTTTCGTACGAAACCATCGAACCCGAGGCGTCGGACAAATCCTGCGCGTTGCGGGAGGGCCTCCGCTTTGCTGATCGTCGGATTGTTCCGACCAACCCCGGCTTCGTCACGATCGACTCGGCCCTGTGGACAACGCCGACTGGTTCCGGCCTGCTGTTGCGGGAATCGCTCCACTTACAGCCTGTAGCGATCGACAGATCCGCTCGATATCCGTGGTATCGACATAGTGATGGACCGGAAGGGTCACCAACCGCTCGGCCAATGCACAAGCCCCCTCAAACCGGCGGAGCGCAACCATGCCCTCCAGCTCAGGAATATCGGAGACCGGATTGGGATAGAGAGCCCCCACCCCAAGTCCTCGCTCTCTCGCCAGTGCACAAACAGCAGCTTTCATCTCCACACTGGGCATGAGCAGAGGCAAACGAAGGTAGGCGACCCCTCTTGCACGAATAGGCTGGACATGCTGAAGCGAAGCCGGAAGACGATCTAGATACCGAAGTGTGCGGTCGACCCTCTCGCCGTTTGAGACGCGTAGCCGCTCCTCCCACCCACCTAACAATCCAGCTCTCATCCCATCCATTTTGTGGATGGCGAAATGAGGATCGTACGTCGTCTCACCCAGCCCGAGAAACGGGAGCCCTGCTGGCAACCAATAGAGAAATGGATGAATGGCAAAGCGCATCGCCACCACCATCAGCACATTCACGATCTGGCTCTTCAGTGAGGCTTCCGGAGCTGCCTCATAGACAGCTCTCAGCCGCAATGCCATCTGATCAGAATCGGTGAGGATTACCCCTCCTGATCCAGCTGTAACGTTCTTGCCACGCCCTAAGCTGAAAAATCCGACGTCGCCCTGCGTGCCGAGCCAACGTCCGTTCACACGACCACCCATCGCCTGGGCCGCATCCTCGACCACGGTCACCCCATGGGGTTGCGCAACCGCACACACCCGAGAAATATCCGCTGCCTGACCCAGCAGGTGAGGTGCCACAATACACAAGGTATCTGCATCAACTTGCCGCTGCAAATCAGAGTAATCGTAATCCAGGGTCTGAGGGTCAACATCGCACAAGACTACCTGGCAACCGGTCCGAATGATCGCCGAAGGAACCGAATAACAGGTATAGGCCGGGATGATCACCTTGCGGCGGGATGAGCAGGATGCCAACCCGTGCAAAATCGTCGTGAGCGCTGCCTTCCCCGAGGACAACAGGAACACGTGCTTCACACCAAAATAGGCACCCAGCTCCGCCTCTCGTGCCGTACGCTCCTGCTGTCCACATCTGATACCGCACAATCCCCTGCCGATCTCCCGCCATGAGAGCGGCGCCGATGTGGGTGCGAGATGTCGCTGGGGTTTCACGGCAGATACTTAACAATGGCCGGTCCGACAAGTTTCGTCACAGGCACCGGCAGGTGTCGCCACATTCGAATCGCCAGTCGGTACTTCGGATTTTGCGGATTCAACTCCGGCGGCTTGGTTCCTTCGGAGAGCCAGTAGTACCAGTACAGCGTGAGAGGTTTGGCCCCCCACTGCTCCTTGAACCGATAGGTCCCGCTGTTGAGGGTAGATCGCCCAAAATCAAATTCCTGATAGCCTTCGGTGCATGCGTATTGCAACACGGCGTTATAGAGCACCATATTCGGTGCGAGCCGCGCATAGCGACGATCCGATGAGGCCCAGGGAATTTCAAGAGTACCACGAAACCCTATGACGAACCCTGCGGCTACCGGTCGGTCGTTAAGATACACAGCACAAATCCTGGCCCCCTTCGAAAAGCTCTGCAGGATCTCCCTGAAAAACCCCTTATCATACACGGGTGTGCCAAGGTCTCTCATGTTCCTTGCGAAGACCTGATAGAAATCATCGAGCAGATCCAACCCGCCGAGCCGGCTCGTCATCCCTTCCTTTTCCCCGCGCCGGACCTGGCTTCTGAGCTTGGAGGGAAACGCTTTGAGCAAGTCCTCATAGCGCTGGGGCAACTCCAGCCGCATAGACACCTTATGAGAACGGACCGGCCAGCCTATCTCAAGCGATACCGTCTGTCTAAGTTCGATATGAGTTGCCTCAAGCCCCCTGGCCATTTCCGCCGCCGTGTTGAGCAGCGCATCTCGAGCATCCACGGTTTCGAACAAGACTCCCCCATAATTAAAGAAAGGTATCGAGGTCAGGAAGCAACCGAACAGGGGACTCTTCATAAAGACCAGAGGCAATACCCCTCTGACTTGTCCCTCCTGATCCCGCGCCATCAGATAGTAAGCTCTATGTCCGAAGACTCTGCTGATCAGGCCACCCCAGGCCACAATATGGTATCCGCAAGCCTCCTGACGACTCTGCACAAACTGCTCCCAGGCTGCTTCATCGTGCGCATCATGGACACAAGTGACATTCATCGGCTGAGCAGGCTCCATGCTCCTGTCGTAACGCTTCTCCCCTACCGGCTCACTCGCTTCATCGCCGCCGTTGCCAAGGATTGGATGGCTTCATCCAGGGCTTTCCCCATCGCGGCCCAGGAATAATTCCGGCGGATGCAGGCCAGGCCATTTGTTCCCAACCGACGGACCTCCACCTGATCGGCCAACAACCGGACCACCTTGTCCGCAAAGGCTTGCGAATCACCAGCTAGCAGCATTTCCCGGCCATCCACGACATCCAACCCGTCGATACTCAGCGGAGTTGCAACCGTCGCTTTCTCCATAGCCATGGCGGCGAGAATCTTGTTTTTCACGCCTGACCCGACACGCAAGGGACAGACAAAGAGAGCCGAACTGCGGACATAGGGACGCACGTCGTCCACCTTCCCGGTCACATGCACACCAGGACGTGTCCCGTAGGCCTTCAGTCGCTCGGAAGGATCACTCCCAACGATCCAAAACGTGGCCTCGGGGCGTTTCTGTCTCACAAGAGGCAGGATATCGTCAGCAAAATACATCGCGGCATCCTCGTTCGGAGCATACCCCATCACCCCCGTGAACACGAGTTTGTCCGGATCCACTCTCGTGGCATCAGGAGAAAAAAAATCCATGTCCACGCCATTCGTGATAGTCAGGGTGCGCAGGTCCGGGGAAAGGCCTTTGAGCACCTGCTCATCGACCGGAGAATTCGTGACGATTAGGTCGAAGATATTCCCTAATCTCCGCTCCAGCCGCCTCACGCTCATCAGCAATCCGTACGCCGCGAGACGCTTGCGCCATCTCCGCTCCGACCGGACCATTCGCGTTGCGAGGTGCGTCATCGAATCATGGAGATCGACGACTGCGGGGATCCGCCACGCCGGATCGACGTACTGTGCCATCATGATCAGATCCACATAGATCAGATCGACATGCTCTTCTCTGCATAGCGCCCTGATCGACTCGCGCACCGATCCGAAGTATCCGGGATATTGATATCTGGTTTCGAAGTATGCCGCGCGCCGCAGTCGATGCTGTTGATGTCCCCACCAACTGGGCCCGGACGGTTCCGGTAGTAGCTCGATCCGCCGGAAGACCTTCGGACTCGACGGATCATCTAGGTAGGCGCGATACCGATCCTGCGACGAGCAGCGGGCGGCGAGAACCAACTCGTGATGTCGAGCCAGCTCCCGGCATAAGTTGAACAGCCGGGGAGAGCCGGGCATTCGGGAAGTGGCCGGAATATCCGTCGCCAGCATAAGAATCTTCATAGGGTTTTTCTCTCCGCCTAACGGATGTGTGTCGCCGGTTACCAGCAGATGCCGTCATAGCTGGCCGCGAGCGTCTCGATGCCGCCGATGCGAGCCAAATCGATGATCATCTGATCGGCGCGCATCCGCTGCAACGCCGGACCGAATTCCGTGGAAACGTATCCGACGACGACGACCTGCGCATTGTCGACTACATCTTCAATCCGCTCGGTCAGGATCGAGGAGAGATGAGGAATATGCTCCTCGATAAACCGCTTATTGGCGCCGATCAACCGGCTGGTCATCACGTTCCTATCGTAGATCTGGATCGAAAACCCCTTGCCAAGCAACGTTTCTATGACTTCGACCAGCGGGCTTTCCCGCAGATCGTCCGTATCAGGCTTGAAGGTCATCCCCAAGAATCCGACGCGTTTTTTCCCCAGCCCGATGATGTTATTGATCACCCCTCTAACGTGTGCGCTGTTGCTCGTCATAATGGCGTTGAGCACAGGCGTTTCCGCATCATGTCGTTTTGCCTGGTAGGACAACGCCCGGAGGTCCTTGGGAAGACAGGACCCGCCGAATGCGAACCCCGGCTTCAAATAGACCTTCGATAAGTTTAGCTTGGTATCTTTGCAGAAGATGTCCATCACCTCGTGGCTGTCAATCCCTAGCTTCTTGCACAGAATTCCGATCTCGTTACCGAAGGTAACCTTCAGTGCATGGAAGGCGTTGTCAGAATACTTAACCATCTCCGCCGCTCGAATTGACGTCCTGACAAGCGGAGCTTCGATCCCGCCGTAGATTTCGGCCAGGATGTCGCCTTCTCCTTGCTTGCGCTCCCCGATGACGATCTTCGGGGGGTGGTAATAATCTTTGACCGCAGTACCCTCGCGGAGAAATTCCGGGTTATAGCACACGAAAAACTCCTCGCCGACTTTCTTACCCGAATGCTTTTCCAAGATCGGCACCGCAACGTCTTCGGTAGTCCCCGGAAGAATCGTACTACGAAATACCAGCGTATGTGGCGTCCTCTTCTTGGCCAATGCGGCCCCAATGTCCTCGCTAACTCGCTTTAAGTACGTCAGATCAAGACTGCCGTTCGCATGACTCGGCGTACCTACGCAGAGGAAGGAGATGTCGGTCTGTGCAATACCGTCGGCAGACGATGTGGTGGCCTTCAGCAAACCGAGTTTATGCGCCTTGGAGATGAGATTACCGATTTCAGGCTCGACAATCGGCGCCGTTCCAGAATTCAGAGTCGCCACTTTGTCGGCGTTGACATCCACACCGACAACATGGTGGCCGCCTGCCGTCAAGCATCCTACCGACACCGTCCCGACGTAGCCCAATCCGAAAACACTGATCTTCATGGTATTCACCCTCTGATGATGTTAACCGCCAAGTGCTCTGTTTCGCCGGGACTCCGGCGTCCCGTCATACCGCCGCGTCGATCCTTTCCGCGCCAGTCCCTTTCGTAGGATCCCGCACAAACAAATCTTTAGATCATGACCGTGTGCGAGCCTTTGATCATCCCAAGAAATCGCGACAACCTAGCACGATGAAATATGCCGATCATGGCGGCATACATCGTCACCCCAGCCGTCGCTTCGCACAAAAGCTGAAGCAGATGCGAGGAGTTTCCCGGCAGCACCTGGTGGATGAAGTAGACCCCTCCCGCCATGACCACCGTGCTGGTTGCAGCGGGCCACAACACCGACAGATACTCCAGGAACGGAAGCCGGACCGCCGCCAGGGCGTGCCGATACGGCGCAATCCACGAGACAGGTTGGACGGCGACCCAGGCGAGTGCTATCCCGACCGCGCCCCAGCCGCTCCCGAACCAGAACCCCAGTGGGTACACGACCATGCAAAACAGTCCGCTCAGCATGGACAGCCGCGATCCTCCGGTCACGAAGAGAATCGGCGAAATCAGGCCGAACAGCGACCGCACGACGGCCCAACAGGAAAGGACTTGCAACGGCAGTACAACTCCGACCCACTGCTCACCCAGGACGAGAGGCACAAAGGCATCGGCGACGAGCGCCATCCCGACGCCGACCGGAAACGTCAGGAGCGCAAGCCCTTCGGTCAACAGGAGCAGATAGCGGCGCAAGATGGTCGGGTCCGTCTGAACGGACGAGTAAAACGCGGGCATGACGCGGCTGAGCAATGCGGTGATCTTGTCGAGCGGGAGATTGGCCAGCGTGCAGGCAAATGAGTAGGCCCCGACGATTCCTTGGCCGAAGATTCGCCCGGCGATGAACACATCGGCGTTCGAGGCGACGTACCACGAGATGCGGCCGACCAGCACATGGGAGCTGAATCGGAGTGCCTCGTGCAGCGAACGAAAAGACGGCCTGGCGTAGCGAACTGGATGCTGACTCATGATTACAGCCGTGACCGCCGCATGACCGGCCACGCCACCGACTACCAGTGCCCAGTATCCCACTCCCCACCAGGCCAGCCCCACTGTGACCAGCGCCGCCACAATCGCCTGCCCACCTTCCAGCAACGCGAGGAGTTTGAACCGAAGCGCCCTTTCAAGCAGGGCGCTCGGCACTGAGCGCACGGCAAGGAATGCGAATCCGGCTCCCATGACCACGATGACGAGCGGGATATTGGAGGCGGCATAAATGCGTCCGGCCGGAATCGCGACCAGACAGGTCAGGAGAAAACCGGCCACGCCGAACAGACTGGCCAGACTATGCATGCTTGCAATCTGCTCTTCAGTCAAGTGGCGGAGCGCAACCACCGCCGCCCCCAACCCGAATTCATTCAGAAGCCCGATGAATCCGACGAAGACACCCGCCATGGCGACAATTCCGTAATCTTCCGGATTGAGCAGTCTCGCCACCACGATGGTCGACACCCAGGAAAGAAGTTGGCTCAACCACTTGATTGCACCAGTCCATGCGATGCCCCGCATGAGCGTGCAATCGAGCGCCCCGCTCGAGTTCTCAGGGGAACTCCGAGACATCTTGCCCTCCGCGTTGACCGCCCCCGGCTGCTCCATCACTACGTTCTGCATCGTCATCGGTAGTCCCGTCACTCCCTTATCCGTGGAGGGAACACATGACACTCCACATAAAAATCCACTATACCTACCATCTCGTAATGATGTGGTGATCCACGGACAAGAACGCTCACGATTGACGGGGACGCAGCAGCAGGGATTGAGCCAACCCGATAAGTTCCCTTAGATATACATCGCGACTAGATATCGCGCGGCGGACAAGAAAGTAGAGCAGCTGCGCACGCTCTGCAACGTTTAACGGACCTCTTAACACCGCGACAACCTGGTCGAAAAACACCTGCCAGTAGTACGCAAAGAATCGTCCCTTCCTGGATGGATTCAGATAGGCCTGAAGTTTGGGGAGGGCAGATTTCATGCTACTCGAAGCCTGTTCGTGCATCCGCCGGAAGAACAGCGGACGGTTAATCTCGAGAAATTGCCCATACAACGAGAGTTCTATTAGGAAGATGATGTCCGAGCCAGGGTAGTGCCTGATCAGCCCTGTCTGCCTGACCTGTTCCGTTCGCATCAGACCGTAGATCACATTGACCAGTCCTATCTGGTCGGAAGCCATCCGAAATCGAACGACCGGGCTGTCGGACCGCAGGTTCAAATTGTCCTCATACGGCTCAATGATCGAACCGGTTCCGTCAATGAGAATGGTCTTGGGATAACACAGCACTGCGTCTGGATGGGCATCGAGCACTTCGACACAGGCCGCCACCGACTCCGGCGCAAACACATCGTCAGACGGAGCCCATCGGAAGTATGGTCCCCTCGCCAACTCAAAAACGCGGCGATAGTTTCCCGCCCACCCCTTGTTGACGTCGCTAGGGAAAAAGCGAACACGGGAATCCCGCTCGACATAATGCCGGCAAATTTCCCGTGAACCATCGGTGGAGCAATTGTCGGATATGATCAGTTCGAAATCCGTGTAGGTCTGGGCAAGAATGGAGTCAATCGTTTCAGCTAGATATCGCTCCCCATTGTATACTGGAAGCCCAATCGATACTTTGGGTGACCTTGACGACATCGGCTCCTCAAATCACCGCGCCGAGAGTTACAACTGAATCGTTGCCTTTCGGCAATAAAACGCTTCCGCATACCGCTCCGGCGAATTGCATTCGACCCCACGAATCCGTGCAAGGGAACAAAACGTATCTTCCGAAAACCATTGCTTCGTCCGTTGGGTCTTGAACGAGTCCATCAGAATGCGCGCTTTGGTCCTTACAGTCGCTTCGTCAAGGGGGATAAACATGTTCGGTACCCCCATGTCGCCGTCGTACTTCGGAATCTCGTACTCCAAGATCAAATGATTTCGCCATGTGTTCCATGTAAAATCGGACACCACTCGGTGATCCTGATGCAGGTCATGCCGATAGTGAGTGAAAATGATATCGGGGGAAACCTGACGCTTGACGCGCTCAAAGAACGCCTTGATCGCCTCTCCTTTGAACGGGAAAAAGCTCCCCGGAAAATTCCTGATCGTGACTTCTCGCCGTGTGGCTTTGGCGAGAAACTGGCTCGCGCTGTTCAATGCCTCGGCTTTCCGCTCCCGGCCTGAGCTGAAAACGATCCAGTTCACCTCCACGTAGCGAAACTGTGCAAGCAGCCGGAGAATCGTTCCTCCGCACCCAATTTCGATGTCGTCCGAGTGCGCCCCCAAACATAAAACCCGCAGCAACTCTTTCGATTGTCCGAATTGCAACTGAACCATCTTACATCCACCCCCAGACACCCAGCCGCGTTCGCTCTTCCCTAAGTGCACTCCAACCAGCTCACGAAATGCCAAACCGGTTGTCCTTTAGACCTTCCGTTTTGATTGCCAGAGTTCCCATGGAGCATCCCCTCTGGCATACATCTCATCAAGCCGCTGCTTATCTTTGAACGTATCCATACACTCCCAATATCCGTCGTGCCGATACCCAATAAGTTGGTGTTCTTTGATAAGCCGTTGGAAAGGCTCAACGACAAGCTCCTCGCCTGGCTGGATGTAGCGAAAAATATCCTTCTTGAAAATGAAATAGCCGCCATTTACCTTCATTGCACCGCGATTCATGCACTCGATCTTATCCACATGATCATCGTGCCCCAGCGAGATGACGTGATAGCTCAGTGGAGGAGTGATGCAGATGCAACTGGCGATCTTGTCGTGGGTGAGAAAGTGCTCAATATAGGATGTAAGAGGAAGATCTGTCAGTCCGTCGCTGTAGTTAGCAAGAAACACATCCTCGCCCTCCAGGTACTTTTCCACGGCCTTCAAGCGCTGGCCGATGTTCGACATGACTCCGGTATCCGCAAACGTGATGTTCCAATCTTGTATGTCCGAACTGACCAAATCGACGTGTCGACCTCCTTGCGAAAGAATGAAATCGTTGGACTGACATTCATCGTACTGTAAGAAATAGCGCTTCACGACATCCGCACCGTGCCCCAAGCAAAGAATGAAGTCTTTGTGCCCGAAGTGGGCGTAGTACTTCATCACATGCCACATGATGGGCCGATACCCGATGGGAACCATTGGTTTGGGAATGGATTCAGAATACTCCCGCAGCCGCATGCCCAACCCTCCGCAAAACAATACGACTTTCATGTGCACCTCACTTGTTGGATGACCGGGTGTCAGAGCTTGCAGTACTCCTCCCCAAGCGATCCAATAGTTTTTGCGCGGCATTTTCTCCGCTCATGAAGGATTCGTCCGTCCAGATATAGGCCCAGTCACCGTAGCGCCCACAATATGCAATCCCAATGTCGTCCAAGTAGCCATGAACAATCTTGAGTGCAGGCGCGCGCTCTAGATCAAAAATCACATTCGCATAAGGCACCAGCATTGAATGTTTGAAGAGAATGGTATCCTCCTCTCGAAGAATCCCACAGCGCTTCAAGTCCTGGATAACCGGTTCAATGCACTCATCTGGCGTTCTATCGAGTGGACGATACTTGGCAGAATAGTAACACTCAGCCTGAAGACTCCCGCAGCCAGGAGGCACATTGTGTGGCGATTGCAAATGTGGCGTGCTCAAGCGAGTAAAGAAGTAGTCTCTATCGTAAAAGTACGTCCAATGTGCATCAATGAGGTCAGACCGGTTAACCCCTACGCTCACAATGATAACCGTGCTACAGGATAGTTTCCGAGACGCTTCGAGCACATCGACTGGTACGCCAGCGATCATCTTGATCAAGTCAGGCAGTGGTATGGATGACACCAGATGGTCATAGGACACAACTTTTCCATTCTTAAATCGAAGCTCCTTACGTACTGGGTGAATCTGCACCAGTTCATGACCTGCTTGAAGATCTGCTTGCTTCATAAACATGTTTAGATACGAGACAAAGCCGCCGTGCGAAGGATAGCGAAACTGGTCTATATAATGGACGTCAGGTGTTGACGGTGAGAGTGCTCCACGCAACACCTCCTCGATGTTGGCTCGATACAGGCGCGGCCCGACCCAGTCGGTACTCATATTGTCAGCCGTCGTCGTGTGATACTTGACCGTGTACTCCATTGGGAAGGTCTCGGCGAATGTCTTTCCAAAACTGGCATAGAGCCAGTCTCGATAATTCTTGATTTCTCCGTATTCATGGTGTTGAGCGTCGATGAAATCCTTCAAGATGTTGATGGTGAGGTCCTGCGGAAGCCCATAGAGATTGCACTGAGCTGGGTGCTTGATCCAGTGTCCTTTCCAGTGATTATTGACTTTGGTACGCAGACGTTCGAATTTCTGCTCCACGCTGTCTGCCAGCAGTTTCTGCATTCGCTCCACCTTGGTGAACGACACATGAGGCCCCTCATCAATCGTGAAGCCATTCTCGAATACATAGGACGCCGTGTGCCCTCCATGATACGCACGCTTTTCATAGAGGGTCGCGCGATGACCTTCGGTATGGAGCCGATGCGCCGCACCGAATCCAGCCATACCCGAACCTAGAATTACGATTTTCTCCACCGTTTCTCTCCTCAGCTGGCTTACGCCAGCTTTTGACGCCACCACTCGATGGTATGAGCAATGCCGGTTTCCATCGAATACCTCGGCTGCCACTTCACCTCGGTGCTCAACCGTTCGATGTCCGCCACCACTAGCGGCGCATCGTTCGCCCGGCTTGGGATAGCCCCTAATTTAAGCAGGTCTTCACGCCCCAGCGTACGACCCACCGTCACAACAATGTCACGCAAGGTTACCGCCGTTCCAGATCCGACATTAATCGGCCCTTCGACAGCGCTGTCAAGGACAGACACGATAGCCTCCGCCACATCCTGCACATGAAGATAGTCGCGAATTTGTTTCCCGTGCGAGCAGCGCGCCTCTTGTCCTTGCAGCACGGATCGAATGACGGACGATACCAGTCGATCTGGATGTTCGTTTGGCCCATACAGAAAGAAAACACGGGGCCACGCATAACTGAGTTGATGAGATCGGCAAAATGCCTGACCCATCACATCCAGGGCATGCTTGCAAGCTCCATAGACCGTATTGGGAACGGTCGGCGTCCTCGTTTCATGGCAATACCCGTAACTCCAGTCATACTCATAACTTGATCCTGGCATCACGATTCGTCGCCCGCCCTCCCGATGAAAGAACTTCAACAACTCCATGCTTGATCGGACCCAATCAAAATTTAGGTCAGATGAAATCAGCTTACCCGGTACGACATACCATGCAAGATGGAGCAGCTCCGCAGGTTTAATTTTCTCGACGAGACGCGCAGTAGATACAGGGTCAAAGAGATCTGCCTGATGCCACATGACAGCCGCACGAGCCACAACGTCTGCTTTCGAAGAGACTGCGTGTACCTCGTACCCTCGCTCAAGCAACGGTTGTAGACAGTGAGAACCTATGAATCCGGTTGCTCCCGTTACCAACACTCGCTTCTCCCCTACCAATGCCGCCATATCTCCGCTTCCTCCTTCAGTAATCTGGCCAGTGTTGATCTCCACTCGAAATCAGGCTCACTGGCAAAGGCCATACGATTCCAAAGGCCGGATCGTTGAATCTCACACCTGTCGCCGATTCTTTGGCATAAAATTGGGACGTCTGATAGACAAGGTCCGTCTCATCCTCCAGAGTTTGGTACCCATGGGCAAAGCCTTCAGGTACGTAGAGCATGCGGCCGTTGTCTGCCGTCAGTTCCACTCCGAACCATTGGCATCTGGTAGGAGACCCCTCCCGCAAGTCGATGATGACATCGTACAGCGCTCCCCTGGAGCAGTGAACCAGCTTCACTTCCGCATTCGGAGCGAGCTGGAAATGCATTCCTCGAACTGTGCCCTTCTTAGCATTATGACCGATATTCACTTGCACAACGGCCGGATCCAACCCCTGTGAGGCAAATTCTCTGGCACACCAGCGGCGCGAAAAAAATCCGCGCTCATCGACAATTCTTTTCAGATCAATGACGTAGGCGCCTTTGAGCTTGGTTTCGGCAAAAATCATGTCGTCTCCAATCCGATGCCCTCGTATCTCGCGATAGATGCCTTATCAAGCAAGCGACGTCCATCCACGAACAGGGGTTGCGGAGTTAGCTGCCTCAGAAGGTCAGGGACTTTGAGAAATTCATCCCATCGCGTAACCAGCACAATCGCATCAGCCTGCATCAGCCCATCAGCAAGGGTCTTGGTCAACTCCAGCTCTTGAGGAGAAAACAACCTCCTGGCCTCATCTTCGGCCACAGGATCATAGCCTTTTACTATTGCCCCTTCTCGCAACAAAGCCCGAATAATGGGAATCGCAGGAGACTCGCGCATATCGTTTGTGTCTGGTCGAAATGCTAAACCGAGGATGGTGACTCTGATGCCTTGTAAAGAAGGGAACTGCTTCTTAAGGATTTTGATAATTTGTCGAGGTTGACGCTCATTGATAGCAAGAACTGCATTCAGCAGATCCATCGGTACATGATGTTTCTGCCCATGAGCCGCAAGTGCCTTTACATCCTTGGGAAAACAGCTCCCCCCAAACCCGCAACCGGCGGCTAGAAACGCTGCAACCGGCGGCTGAACTCGTTTCTTGCTTGGCAACTGAACACTCAGATAGCGACTGATGTGCACTCCTCGCATAACCTCGACCACATCCACATCTTTGATCGCTGAGCAGAGATTGGCGATTTCATTGGAGAATGAAATACATGTTGCCAGCAAGCTATTAGCTGCGTACTTGATCATCTCAGCCGTTTTGTTATTGGTGCGCAACACTTCTACATCAGGGAACCCCTGGTACAGTTCCGCTTGCCGCTCGATCGTTGGCTGATCAATCCCACCCAGCACGATTCGATCCGGATACATGAATTCATTGACCGCTTCACCTTCCGTGAGAAACTCAGGGTTCATCCCCACTCCAAAATCAACCCCGGCCTTCTTCCTGGATGATTCTTCAAGAATCGGCAATACCACATCATCCGTTGTCCCTGGGACAACTGTACTTTTCACAACTACAACGTGATAACCGGACTTAGCACTCAAAGCTTGGCCGAGTTGCCTGGCCACATTCTTAATGTAGGTTAGGTCGATTTCATTTCCATCAAATGGGGTCCCAACAGCAATCATCGAGAGATCAGTCTGTCGAACAGCATCGGCAAGATTAGTCGTAGCTCGCAACTTGTCACCCGCATGTTTTTTCAACAAAGCGCCTAAACCCCGCTCATAGATCGGAGCCGTCCCCTTATTGATCAAATCCACCTTTGATTGATCAATATCGACACACATCACATGATGTCCCTTTTCTGCAAAACATGCTCCAGTGACAATGCCCACATAGCCTGTTCCGACAATTGAGATCTTCATTTCCTAGTCCCCCCGCTCTTCAGTTACGAATCCTGTGCATCGCGATTACCCTGATACCAGATGAGTGATCTCCTCAACCCTTCGTCAAGTGTCACACTTGGATGATATCCCAAATGCATACGTGCTTTTGTGATGACTGGACAGCGTCGATTGGGATTATCTACGAGATAACTCACATCCTCGCTGGCTTGACGAATGACTTTGCCCTTGTAGCCGAAAAGGTCTCTGGCAAACGCCGCCAACTTTTCGGCCAACTCAACCATGGAGATTTCTGGTGTCTCTACGCCGATGTTGTAGGCTTCACCTTTCTGTCCTTTCACAAGAACTTTGTAATACCCGATTACAGCATCTGCTGAATAACAGAACGTTCGCTTGGGAGATCCGTCTGAGAACATCACAATGTCCCGGTCCGCCATGATGTCTCGCGCAAAGTCAGGAATGACTCGACGATCGCTAATCTTCAGGCCAGGACCGTAGTTATTGAATGGCCGCGCCACTTTCACAGGTATATTGAGCTGATGAGCAAAGTTGACGCACAATGTTTCGCCATACCGTTTCGCCTCGTCATAGCAGGCACGTGGTCCCGTGCAGGACACGAACCCCCGATAGGTTTCTGGAGTCGGAATATGATCTGGGGATGGATCGCCATAGATCTCACTACTGGAGAAAAATAGCAGCCCTTCGAGAGGTCGCCCCTTCTCCTGACGAGACTGGGCATAATCCAGCAACATGCGTAGTCCGTTCACATTGGCGTCCATCGTGCTGATTGGGTCTCGCTTGTAATACGTCGGCGAGGCAATAGATGCCGCATGGATGATATATGCAAAATCTCCCATGTCAGTCGGCAGAGGGTACCGAATGTCATGTGTGACCAGCGTCAGATTGACATCTCCTTTCATTCCTGAAAGCCAGGTTGGCATACCTCTCACAAAACTGTCATAGACGACCACACTGATTGGAGCTTGACTAGGATTCGCACGGTTCCAATGCAACGCGCCTTGCACAAAATAGTGGCCGAGGAATCCCGCGCCGCCCGTGATCAGCAACCGCTTGCCCGACATGGCTAAAAACTCCGATTTAAGACAGTCCGCCATGTACGAAAGATCATGCAGAACAACTTCATTCGCCGTCTTCATACTTCTTCAACCTCACGCTATCGCGAACATGGTTACCATCCTCATGCCCGGCCTGTTCCGATCACGAGAACCTCCGTTGCCTTGACCTCATGACTGTCAGCCACTTCTACTGACACCGCACGAACTATACGGCCACCACTGTTCCGCTAACGGTTCGCCCGCCTCAACCAAACCTCGCGCCAATAGGAATAAATACTCCTTGGGCAGAACAGCCGATCCGAGGAATAGTGTGCACGACAATAAACTCCCTCGAGAATGAGGCAGTCATTGGGCAATTTCATCATCTTTCCGGTCCGTTCGTTGATGATCTTGTCAACACGGCACAAGACTCTGGCTGTCTTGCCGCAATAGGGAACCTGTTCGGCATCGAACCACAACCCTCGATTCTTGTTGTTCTTGTCCAGAGTAGAGAGAATTTCATCATGCGATTTGATTTGAACTAACTCACCAGGCTCCAAATTGAGCTTGTCCGAAGGTGTTTTGCCCTCTAGTCGTCCCTCTTTATATGGGAAGGGAACACCGCCACGAAGCTTTTGGAATACGTCATATAGCCAAAGCCAGACACGAAGCCCCGGCAACCTCATGAGACGCTGATAGGTGCGAAATAGCAATGAGGATAACACATCCCCTACCCCAACATTTCCGCAACGAAGATCTCGGAGGTACTGGCCTAGATCCCAACTTGACAATGGAGTGCTGAAATTGCGGAGAGCAGTAACCTGACACCGATATACCTCGCTGACCTCGGAGCTTTCCTCAGCTCGTTTTGTCGTAGTCGCCAGTAGTTGCGCCTCAGTGAGCAACGTGAAAGATCTGTTCGGATGCCACATCTCCCTCTCAAATGAAGGAGACGATGCGCCCCCACTGCACGGTCTCTCAAGCCAGGCCTCCTTCCAATACATAAGGCAGCGTGCACCACACCCGCCATGTGCAGATCCGTCGCAACGAACGCCATCCAGGTGCACGGCGTCTATCACGCGCCGAGCACCCGTCTTTTCTATGGTATCGCAAGTCTTTTCCGCCCGTTTGTAGACTTGAAACTCTTGCCCGCAGTACTGAAGCATTTCTGGCATGAAGGGAAGACGGTCCAACATGCCCTCTTGATCAAGCGTGGCAAGAATGGCCTCGCGACTCTTCACCCGAACTGTTTCACCCGCGTGCAAGCTCAAAACCTTGCCTAATCCAGATTCACCGCGAGTCATGCTCTAGCCTCCCCTCTATTCTCTACCATACATGCTCGATCGTTCTCCTGGATGATCGAGAGACCCTGCGGTCATCAGCTTGTTTAGCCCACAACCTGATGCAGAAAATACTCGCAGTTCACTCGCTCTGTCCGAACAAGTCTCCGGCCGACACACAAAATCAAATCAACTAAAACAGAGTATAGATGAATGGTGCAACAGCCGATCCCTGAGTCAAAACGATCAAGCTTCCCAACAAAACCAAGACGATCAAAATTGGTAGGATCCAAAACTTCTTACGTTCCTTCATAAAAGCCCATAGTTCCATCACAAACTCGCCCATGATGCACCTCCTGGATCCCGAATCGAACTAGAATTGATATTTCATATGGGTGCGGGAACGCGGCGATCTGACAACCCGATATGTGGGAATTTCCTTCGTGAAAACCGGCTGCATCGTATGCTTACCCATAAGCCGAAAGATTACTCCGATCGGGGTCACAAGTCCGTAGAACACAGCACTGAGAAGAATTCTCGTATTGATCCATCCCAGCACATGTCCGATCCACATCCACCCGGCATGAATAGGCCGCAAGACCAGCGGGAGCACGGAACCAAGAAGAATGAGAATCCCACCAGGCCCAACCGCCCACCAATTCATGGACTCACCGCGAAATACGAGTGGCCACAACCCAATCACAACGAATACGCCGCCGACCATCAGCCCAAATTGGCGTAACTCCTTTGACGTTGCTGATTTATTCACGGCATCTCCTAAATTCAGCTAATCAAGTTCAAACTCTTTCTTCCAATCAGAGTCGCCCTCAAGAGGTTTCTGTTCATCTTTCATAAGGACGAAATTTTCTAGTACTAGTACTTCCATCTCTGTTCTCATAAAACAGCGATATGCATCTTCAGGCGTACAGACAATCGGTTCACCACGCACATTGAACGACGTGTTCACAAGCACCGCATACCCAGTTTTCTCTTCAAATGCCTTCAACAAGCTGTAGTAACGTGGATTTGTATCCTCATGAACTGTTTGCACTCTTGCCGAATAGTCTAGGTGCGTGACGGCTGGGATATCAGAACGAGGAATATTGAGAAGGTCGATCCCCCACAGGCCCGTCTGATCAGGATTAAACGGCATCCTTCGCTTTTCCAAGACTGGTGCGACCAACAGCATGTATGGGCTATCGCAATTCATCTGAAAGTAATCCGAAACCCGCTCCCTAAGTACCGACGGAGCAAACGGCCGGAAAGATTCCCGGTACTTAATCTTCAGATTCATCACGGACTGCATCTTGGTGCTTCGCGCATCTCCAAGAATGCTTCGCCCCCCGAGTGACCTAGGGCCGAACTCCATACGACCCTGAAGCCAGCCCACGACTTTGCCCGAGGCAAGCTCTTCCGCGACTCGATTGAACAGATCCTTATCCTCCATCCGCACATAAGCAGCGCCAAGTTGCTTAAGCCTCGATTCAACTTCGTCGTTGCTGAAAGCCGGCCCCAGATAACTGCCTTTCATCTGGTCTTTGACGTTACTTACCGTTCTCGGCTTGTTTTCATACAGATGCCACGCACTCAGCGCCGCACCCAAGGCACCACCGGCGTCACCTGCCGCCGGCTGAATCCACAAGCCCTTAAACGGCCCTTCGCGTAAGACCCTTCCATTGCCCACACAGTTCAGTGCAACTCCTCCGGCCATGCAAAGGTACTCAACACCCGTCTCACGATGCAAGGTCCTAGAGAGTCGCAACATCACCTCTTCTGTGACTTCCTGAATTGAACGAGCCAAGTCCATTTCACGTTGGGACAATTTCGATTCAGGTTGGCGCGGGGGACCGCCAAACGCCTCATCAAACTTTCGACTTGTCATTGTTAACCCGGTACAGTAATTGAAGTACTCCATGTTCATTCGGAATGTTCCATCTGGCTTCAGATCAAGCAGATAGTCATAAATAGCCTTCACATACTTTGGCTCTCCGTAGGGAGCCAACCCCATTACCTTATACTCGCCAGAGTTGACCTTAAATCCTGTGTAATAGGTGAACGCGGAGTACAGGAGCCCCAGTGAGTGGGGAAATGGAATTTCCCACAATGGCATCAGCATGTTCCCTTCGCCAAGCCATGCAGACGTCGTTGCCCATTCTCCAACCCCATCCATACAAAGCACGCCAGCTTTCTGATAGGGTGAGGCGAAGAATGCAGAGGCGGCGTGAGACTCATGGTGTTCGCCGAACAAAAAATCAGGTAACTGCACCTTACCCGCCCCCTCAACGCATGCTAGAATCTCCTTTTGCAGCAACTTCCTCAGAAACAGTTTCTCCTTGAGCCATACAGGCATAGCGGCCAGAAATGACCGAATGCCCCTCGGTGAGAAATTTACGTATGTTTCCAGAAGGCGTTCGAACTTAATAAGGGGTTTGTCGTAGAAGACTATGTATTTGATATCCGTTATTCCAATACCTGCTTCGGCAAGGCAAAATTGCACCGCGCGATGCGGGAACCCTGGGTCATGCTTCTTGCGTGTGAACCGTTCTTCCTGCGCAGCCGCAATGATTTCCCCCTCATGGACTAGACAAGCTGCACTGTCATGATAAAACGCTGAAACACCCAATATGTACATTACATTCCCTTACCCTTCGTTTCTCTAGTAAAGGCTCTTCCAACACGACCGCTCAGCTTCGCGATGTCGACTGCAAACTCGCTTCCTCAAATCTACCATTGCGGTTAGGAAGAAGGTTTGCTTCGTCTTATCTCAGGCCACTGCATATCTAAGACCTTTAGAACAGCCAGCCTTCGACTAGCTTTAGAACCCCTAGCTTCCTTTAGAATCCCTAGCTGCATGGTTGAGACTAGGCGGAGACGATGCCAAACAGTTCAGAAGACCGCCATTCCGACTCGAATTCTTCATCCCCGCGATAACACTGAATCCTGTCCATGGAAGATCTGATTAAACCGAAGCTCTAGACGTCGGTCACAAAAATTCCCAATGCTTCGGACGCCGACAGAATGAAATAAGGAATGAATCTGAACTCACCTAAGCACTTACCATCTGCCGAAGATCAACCATAGCTTGCGCCTGATACAAAATTGCCTTCAAGGGTAGCATCACGTGCCGTGTTCCGCTTAGTTTCTTCTCAAAAACCGCATTCCACTCAACCAACGGTCCTTCATGAATTCTGACAGTTCCAAAATGTGCTGCCTGTAATAATCTTGCTCATCGGTCAGTAATATAGACAACAGTCTCTGAAAGTGCGAGACTCCGGCACACGATGGGGCGAGACGGCCGCACACTCGACCACAAGATCTTGGAGACGATTCGCACGGTGGCGCGGATGCGCGAAGGCGAACGTCCAAGCGCGGTCATTGCGAGCTACGGGTTTCATCGCTGCACAATTTACCGATGGCTCAAGGCGGTCTCTCGACGTGGCCAGAGCCTGAACGCCTTGGCGGCTCGATCGGCGACGGGACGTCCTCGAACCTTGACGGCCGGCCAAGAGCGACAGGTATTTCGCTGGATCAATGGCAAAAATCCGAGGCCGTACGGATTTGACTTTGGATTGTGGACGCGCCAGATCGTACACGACTTGATCGCCCAGCGATTCAGCGTGCGCCTGAGCCTGGCATCGGTCGGAGTGGTATTGGCTCGCCAGGAACTGACACCGCAGAAGCTCCTGCAGCGTGCCTACCTGCGCGATCCTGTCGCGATTGAACGCTGGCAACGCGAGACGCATCCGGCGCTCATACACCGCGCCAAGCGGAATCAGGCCGAGCTCTATTTCTGGGGTGAGTCGAAGTTTCTGGCCGATGCCGTGCGGGGCAGAACCTGGGACGCCACGGGCCAGACGCCGGTGGTGTCGGTCCCCGGTCAGCGCCAGGCGTGAACGCCGCTTCGGCGATCAGTACCAAGGGCGCATTCTGGTTCGCCACCTATGCGGGCGGGCTGGACGAGACGTTGGAGACACAGGTGATCCAGCAGCTGAGGGAGATCCGTCGACGCCCCGCCCTGGTGCGATCCTTTTTCCAACATTCGAATGGAGCCTATATTTCTGACTTCTGAGTAATGACACCACTCAGATCACGCTTTCCCCTTTTAAATGCTTCGTAACGGAGCTTCGTTCTCACGGAGCACCAATACGTCGTCATGACCTCTTCATGAAACCGTCCTTCTTTCATGTTTTTCATCATTCGCCGTAACCACCTCATCCAAATACTGGGTATGCATCCATACCACCTTATACCGGGATTTGGCACATATCACGGATCGGCTGAATCGTTTCCACTACCGGAGCAAACGCGAAATCACGTAATAGATATTTCAACCGTTGCTCGGTCCTCTTGAGATTCAAATAGTGGCGAAGTTTCGAAATAACGGCCCCCTCCATTCGGGGCTGATCCGGATCGATCTCCCAGGGGTGCAAATACATCACAAACTGGGTGCCAGTTTTCTCAAACTGCCTTAAAACTATCCTAGAAGCTGAATAGGGCAAGAGGCGAAAGTACCCACCGCCAGGAACAGGAAGCTGAATACCGCATAAGTTCGTTGTAGGCAGAGCAATTTCGAAGATGGGGCCAGCTGCCGTTAGAATCTCCTGCACACATCCCTGCATCCTTATCTTCCTCGAACGTTGAAATCGAGCATTGATACTAGAGTCATAACGATAGCCTTCTTCAACCAAAATCGGTAACGCCCATGGGGTTTGATCAGTGATTGAGAAGCTGGGCGCTCGATAACCAAAAACCATCTCTCCCGTCAACTCTTCCAAAACGCCCTTAGACCGCCTGATATCGTCTCGAAACTCGTTTTCTGTCTGACGGGTAACCAACTCATGTCCGTAACCATGCGATGCAATTTCATGCCCCTGTTTCACCAACGCTTTGACCAACCCAGGATGTCGCTCAGCCACCCATCCAAGAATGAAAAATGTGGCCTTTGTCTGAGCTTGCGCCAAGAGATCCGCAAGCCGGAGCGTATTCTGCTCAACGCGACTTTCTAGTCGATCCCACTGCTGTCTTCTGGCGTTAGACCAAAAGGCCGATACCTGAAAGTGCTCTTCCACATCAAACGAGAGAACATGTCGTACACTCACCTCACGATTCTGGTTCGCAGCCATTACTGAGCCCCTTCCCCCATCAACATGACTCGCACTGTCTGCACCAGAATTTTCATGTCGAGCACGAATGACAGCCGCTTGACGTAGTAGAGGTCATACTGTAATTTCATATGGGCATCTTCAGCAGAAGCCCCGTAACGAAAGTTCGTCTGAGCCCACCCTGTAATACCTGGTCGTACGGTGTGTCTTAAATCATAATAGGGAATAATCTTTCGTAGGTCTTGCACGAACATCGGACGCTCTGGGCGCGGTCCGACAAGACTCATCTCCCCCTTGAGCACATTGATCAGTTGCGGAAACTCGTCGAGACGAGTCTTTCGCAGCCACTTCCCGACCCGAGAAATCCGAGGATCGTCCACCTGAGCCCACTGAGCCCCTAACTTTTCTGCGTCTTGCCGCATCGACCGAAACTTCCATATGAGAAACGGCCGTCCAAGCAGTCCAACACGGTATTGACGATAAATAACCGGTCCAGACGAATCCATCTTAATAAGAAGCGCGATGAGGCAAAATATCGGAGACAACAACAGCAACCCGCTGACTGAAACCAGTACGTCGACGAACCTCTTGGCAAAACGAGTGCCCTTGTGCTGCCGAAAACCTGACGAAAAAATCACGGCGCTCGGCCGAAGTGAATCGACCGAAAGACGGCCTGACACTTCCTCAAATAACTGATGTCCATCTAGAACGTTGATACCCATCGCCTTCAAATCGAGTAGCTGTTCAACTGGCAGTACCGAACGCCGGTCTTCAAAACAGACCACGATGGTATTTATCCTTTGTTCCTCTACTACCTGTGCCAACTGTTCGTGTGTGCCAACTATACCAGGTATGGGGGGGGTCCCCTCCACGCGCTTAATTTCCTCTACAAGGATCCCAACAATCTCCATCAGGCCAGGACGTTCTGAAAGTACGACCCGATAGAGCTCCTGAGCAAGCCTCCCGCCCCCCAGAATAAGCATGCGCCTCTTGCGAACCTGAACGTTCCATGCAGAATACGTGTTCTCCGTGAAGCGGCATAACTGCTCTCTCTGCTCCACGGCAGCTTTATTCACCACTTCAACAGTTCTTAGCGGCATAATCACTGTGGTACATGAGATAGGGGGTAAACTCCATTTCCACATGCGTGAGAACCACTCCAATACCGTCGCCATCGACACCAAGCTGTTTCACTCCCGTGCGAACCATCTCCTGGCTCGTCAAACCGGCTCGCACCACAAAGATCACACGATCTGCCACACTACTGAGAATATTGACATCCGCAAGCGTCAATACAGGCGGTCCATCCAAGATCACATGGTCGTAACGGGTTCTCAGCTCAGGCAAGATCTGCTTCATATACTGAATTCCAGAAATGCTGGTAGGCCTGTTACTTGGATCTCCGCAGGGTAAAATTGAGAGCGGAATCCCGGCATAGGGGTGAATGCAATTCTCAAGAATATCCTTTCCCTGCATAGCCTCACTGAGACCAGGCTCGACAGAAATACCAACATACTCGTGCACCATCGGACGCTTAAAATCACAATCAATCAGAAGAGTGGGCTTTTTGAGATCATGGGCCAGAACATAGGCAATATTGACGGCCGTCGTTGTCTTACCCTCTCCCATAACACTGCTGGCCACAAGTGTGACAACGTTCTGCTTTTCAGCCGTCATTAACAGCAGTCGCGTCGAGGCGACTCGGTACTGCTCAGCCATGATGGAATGCGGCCACCACTTTGTGATCAAATGATTGTTTTGGGATAAACTCGTGTATGCAGCACTCTGTTTTCCCAATCCAGACTTTCTCCACTTCCTTCCGTCCCCATATGAGGAATATGCGGGAGCACGCTCAGAAATTCCGATGTCCGTTTTAGGCCCTGTGAGTAACGCACGTGATCGCGCGCCATCCAGTTCAGCTAATCTCGCGTCGAAGGGAGGGATCGATGCGATGACGGGAAGACCGAGATAGGTCTCAATTTCTTCCGGTCGACGGAACCCGGACTTCAAAAGTTCCACTCCAATGACACCTCCCAAACCGAAGACACAGCCCAACACCAATCCTCCGAGTAAGAAGTGCACGATTGTGGGCGGCTCTTCGCGAATGGGCAAGTTTGCCGGCTCGATAATTCGATACTGTTCCCCAAATTGGCGGCTTTCATAATTCTCCACAATTCTCGCGTTTGTCCGCTTATCAAGAAGGGTTTGATACCCTTTTTGGAGGTTTTCATAGTCTCGCACTAGGATTGCGAGACCCTGCTCAGCCGCAGGTGTACGCTGTACGTGGCCTTCAAACTCCTTAATTTGACGAACTGCATTGACCTGCTTTTCCTTGAGAAAAGCTATCTCACCCTTAACCTCGTTGCGCTCCTTCATCAGTTCTTTCAGAAATGGATCGCTCCCTTTACGGACAGACTTTCCACCGCTCTCAACCTGCCCAGCTGCCCCCGTATCTTCATCCGGCTGATTACCATCTACAGATCGCAGCTCGGACTCCAAGAGGCGAATTTCCTCTCGAAGATGCATCACATCCGGGTAGCTCTCCTTGTAGATCCCTAGAAGTTCATTCAGTTTATGCTTCAACTCCTCTAATTTCACCCGACGAGAGTCGAGGGGACGAGTGTCGCCCATTCTCATATTCCTATCCACCGGGACTAAGTCGGTTGACCCAATATCAGATAAATCCCTAATAGCTTTATCCAGTGCCGTCAGTCGTTCACCCGCCTTATTCAGGGACTCGCTTGAGCTCGTAAGATCGGCCTGCAGCCGATCGAGAGTACGAAGATTTGCCTCCAGTTGGGCCGGCAATTCTCCGATGTGGGCCTTCTTAAAATCTGAAATCGCCTGTTCCTTAGCCTCAAGTTCTCCCTTCATACGCTTCAACTCGGTAGACAGAAATTCAGTGGTAGTCTCTATCAGGCCTTCTCGGCGTTTCGCATTGTCCTCCTGTAGCTTAGCAGCGAGAAGAGCTGCAGCGGCTTGGGCCAGATGAGGGTCAAAGTGCTGAAAAGAAATCGCAATACCGACGCCGTCTTTTGGCTTTGCGACGGTAACGGCCTTTCGAAGGCGATTCATCATAGACTCCGCGGTTTCATCTCTGCTATCAGGATACGGCTTCAGATTCTCGATGATGGGCAGCAACACGGATTTATTCGTAAGACCGATCGTTACCTGTTGCATGGCAATAGTCGCTGGGTCTTCAAATCCTCTTCCTTCTGCACCTCCCAGGCCTTTCACATAATCTTTCGCCACTTTTGGGCTATCGATCGTCACAATCACGGTGGACTTATAGGTCTTTGGTAAAATCTTCCAAACTCCGTATGCCATGAGTACACACATAGCGATACTTACAACAATCCACCACTTTCTCTTCACCAATATCCTGATCAGATCTGCTTGAGTCAGCGATTGCATGTGAACGATCTTGCTTTCTTCAGTAGAAAGCCTGAGCCAGACTTAGTTGAATAACGTGCCTGTCGTATGCAAAATGCGCCCCGCCAAAAACGTTATCAACGTTTTGATACTCATACGTCAGCGTGAGAAATGTCTTCTGAGTGGCTCGATACAGCAAACCCGCCGTTCCTCCCACAGTGGTCCAGGAGAGACCGCCTCCAGAATTTGACCCATACTCGTTGGCGACGCTATAGTTCGCCCTAAGCAGACCAGACAAGTCAGGGATCGGGGTGCTCTGACTCACTTCGAGCAATACCAAGTGATTGAGCAACACCGCACTTTGGAACTGAAACGACGGAGTAATACTAGACCGATACACAAGGGAAATCGACGTTGTAGGATCCTTCCAACGGAGGGCGAGGCTGCCGAATGGCGCAATTACCGAGGAGAACCGGATTCCATTCGATTCCCCCGATAACTCCTGCACACCGCCTGTAGCATTGAAACTCGCTGCATTCGATAATATGTGGGTCCAGACTATAGCACCACCTCTTAAGCTAAATGCACCTCGACTACCTTGATCAAATTCGTTACCAATAAAATCTACCCTCACGGTATCCTGAAGCGATACCTGCACTAAAAGACCGGCGGAGTACGCTTGAACATCTTGGCTAAGCAACGAAATGGTCCGCGGAACTTGCGATGCCCCATACCGGATAAAGCTGTTCGTATAGCTCCCAGTCAACTTGACGGTACTGTCGAGTGGAAGCTCAACAATGGTATTAAAACTATTGGAGTTTGTCTTCGTACGGCTTGCCTGGAAACCTGCAACCAACAGATTTGCAGGTTCTCCTAATTGGCCTCCTAGAAGAAACGCGGGGGGCTCAGGGCTGTAAAAAAACGTATCTGACACTGTCCACCTTGTCCCTGGCCTCCATTTACTCATTAAATCGCTCATGTCCAGAACCGTACCGGCATTCGCGCCCACATAACTTAGTCCAGTGTTGTTGGCGTAATAACTGCCGACCGCTCCTACCATCGCGTTCACCTTCACCAGCTCTCTACGATCGGTATACAACCCTCTGAGTTGGGGTACGATCGTTGTGACAAAATCTTCCGGCGTTAGTCCCTGAAGCTGCCGCTTCGATGCAGAAAACACATTGCTATCGTATCGCTCAGAAACCTGAACCGAGGGAATAATGCGCAACCCATTCACCACTTGAATCGAACTGGGATCCGTCCCCCCCCCCAAA
>JAHBWQ010000030.1 GCA_019636915.1 Nitrospira sp.
CATCACAGCCTCCTAAGCAGTTGTTAGAGCACATCTTCAAGTACGACGACCTCGGGAATCTTCGTCTGCGCTCGATGTCGAGCCCTGGCGGGCCAGGACAAAATCTCACGTATCAATACGGCGAACACGGAGCCGGTCCGCATGCCGTCACGCACGTCAATGACGACGCGTATGGGTATGATCCGGGAGGTAATCAAATCACGGGGCCAGGTCGGACTGTTCGCTACACCTCCTTTGACCTTCCAGCGCACATCATCACAGGAAGCAAACAGTTCGAGCTTAGATATGATGCATCCCATGTCCGCTCAGTGATGGGTGACAGTACGGGTACTCGCACCGCGTATGTCGGCGGCCTGTACGAAAAACGTGTGCACAACGGCCAGGCAATACACGTCTTCTATGTACCGGGCCTATCGAACATCATTGCACAGGTCGAGCGTGATGAGACGTCGGGAAAGCAATCCATCCTCTATCTCCATCATGACCGCTTAGCATCGGTCCAGGCCACCACCGATCAAGCCGGCAACATCGCAGGACGGGCGAATTATGAGCCGTTTGGTGGTGTTGTCGATGCTGCCGATCCTTCCAAACCTTTGCCCAACGGGCTCGGAGGTGTCACGCTCGGCTTTACTGAGCACTCCGCGGATACCGACCTGAATCTCATTAACATGAAGGGGCGTATTTACGACCCCAAGATCGGGCGTTTCCTGACCCCCGACCCAGTCCTTCAGGGCCTTGCGGGAAGCGAATCCCTCAATCCCTATTCCTACGCGTGGAACAACCCGTTGAAGTGGGTCGATCCGTCCGGATTTGAAGGTGAAGCGCCCGAGTCGTCGCCTTCTCCGGATGTTGGACCGTGTAAAGGAGAATGCACATTTAACGAAGGTCTGACATTTGAGCCGAACAGGACCCCTGCGATTCCCAACACTACCTATGTCACGGTGGTTCACGCTACATCTGATGACAACGGAACGGTAACTTCTTCTTTTCCAAGCTGGGGTGATCAACCTGCTGGGCATCAGGTGCCGCCCGGTATGTCACTGCGGGAATTCGCCGAGTTTAATAAACGCTGGCAAGCGCATGTAGACGCCGTTCGGGGCGAAACTCGCTGGGATAATTTCTACCGCAACGACATGAGTTTTGGCGACCAGTTACTCTGGGATGCAATGCAGCTCTATGGCGGCGATAAAATGGGTGCATGGTTTGCCGGCGAAACAGAGACTGGGAGAAAGCTTAGTCGTTGGGAGGGGTTTAAGACCTTGGGAGAAGGATTGTTGAGGGCAACGAATGTCGCTATGACCATATTGGGGCTATCAAGCGCTGCTGCATTGGTATCGAAGGAAGCCACTGCACCAGCTGGCCATCTGCTGGACGTGACTGTCCTCGGTGCCAAAGGAAATGTTGTGTCCCAGTCTCTGGTAAGGAGCGGCGAGATGTATGGCTTCTTTGGGCACACGGAAGTGCAGTGGGCCCAAGAAGCATGGCGAAGTCTGCAGTCTGGGCAGACTGTGCTACTGCAAGGGCAGTTTCCCGTCTGCCCATACGGCCTGTGTCATAGTACCTTGAGTGCCACAGCGCGGATCACCGGTGCCGACATTCTCTACTATGCGCCGACTGCCGGGGGCGGGTACAGCCTGCGGACGTACATGGGTGGTGTGGGTTTCGTCCCAAGGCCGTGAACCACTTTGAGAGCATCAGAAAACCGGGGGGCCTGCTGTGCTGTCTGTCAGAACGCGAATACATAGAGGCCTATTCTGGGGTCGTGATTTCCGAGTCAGGGAAAAAATTGGGAGTGTTAATAGGTGGGCCCCGAGTGTGTCTATGCTATTCAAGGCGACACTTCGCGTGATGTTCTTCTTCATTCAGACGTTGGCCTACCTGCAGTGGATCGAACCCATAGCCATAGTAAATCACAGAGCGATACCTATGGAGGACCGCAGGCATCCCCTGAGGCACTATACAGCACTTCAGGGTGCGCGGGCTTACTCACCCCCTTGTCTCAAGGGTGACAGTGCCATGAGTGCTTCACGGCTCTAGGGACTGAAGGAACGCCCAATCCACGAGCTAGGCAGCGTATCTCCACGAAGGAGTGATGGCGAACTGTTTAAGAGATCTCGTCTCCGCGCTTCCAGCAGGCGCCAGCATGCTCACTGGATTTGTGAGGCCTCTCCCAACAGTCCCTCGTGGTTCCCAATTGGCCTGACTGGTTGTCTCCCCAGCACACGATCGTGCCGTTCTCGAGGCGTGCACAACTGTTATACCCGCCTGTCGAGATGGCCGTGGCTGTCGTGATGCCGAGCACGGGCACCGGCACGGACGAATCTGTAGTCGTCCCATCCCCGAGCTGACCCTCACTGTTGCGTCCCCAGCACTGAACTGTTTTATCCGTCATGAGCGCGCACGTATGCGATGCTCCCGTTGCCACCGTGGTGGCCGCCGTCATCCCCTTCACGACCACGGGTTTGGAGGACGTGTCGGTCTTCCCGTTCCCCAATTGCCCTTCCGTGTTAAGTCCCCAGCAGTGTACGGTGCCATTCTCGAGGCGCGCACAGCTGTGGCGCTCCCCGACCGACACAGAGATGGCTGTCGTGATGTCGAGCACGGGCACCGGCACGGATGAATTTGTGGTCGTCCCATTCCCGAGCTGGCCCTCATTGTTAAATCCCCAACACTTCACGGTCTGATTCGCCAAGCGCGCGCAACTATGGCCGCCGGCTGCTGCCACCGTGGTGGCGGTCGTGATCCCGGTGACCGCCACGGGATTCGAGGAATTGTCGGTCGTCCCGTTCCCCAGTTGACCCAACTCGTTATATCCCCAGCATCGCACCGTGCTATCTTCGAGGACCGCACAGCTGTGATGACCTCCTGCCGCCACTGATGAGCCCTTTATCCCACGGACCTGCACCAGCGCGGATCCGGGTGTCGACTCGTTCCCGAGCTCACCATTGTGGTTGCGTCCCCAACAGAGGAGCGTATTGTCTTGCAAGTGCGCACAACTGTGATAGCCACCTATCGAGATGGCGGTGGCGGTCGTGATGCCGAATACGGGCACCGGCACGGACGAATTCGTGGTGGTCCCATTCCCGAACTGGCCCCACTCATTCGATCCCCAGCATTCCACCGTACCATCCAGCAGGCGTGCGCATGTCGTAGCACCTGCTGCAACATCTGTTGCTGTCTTGATCCCAACCACACTTTCAGTCGCAGAGATCTGTAGGGCTCGAGGAACAGCTCTCGAGGTGAAGGATGCACCAGAATTTGGTTGAGTTACCCAATTGGTTCTGCGGACCGTGACATTCGCAGCAGCGACACGGTCTTGTGTTTGCCCATCCATCACCGTTCTCTCGACTCTGCCTGTCGTGGGCACGACGGGCTGCAGTGCCGTCCAGCGCTGGCCTACAGGCAAAGGGGCAGAAGGCGCATACTGAGGAAATGGAATGTTCTTGGTGATGGAGACAGTCGTGGGACGGTCTGCGGCCCCGTTCTGACAGCCGGAGAGAGCACCCAAGGTTGTGAGGAGCGTGATACATACGAAGCAGATCTGGTGGAACGACCAAATCGCTGCGAAGGGGTGTTTCACTGACCGCCAAACCCCCGAAATAGGACGAGAGCTGCCGAGATGGACGCTCATGCTTATATCCTCCCTTTGAGCTGGATCGCTCACGCCCGGCGATTCTACCAAAACTCTATGCTAAGAACATCTACCTGTTTCCTGCATGGATTTCACGGGCTCTGAGCGGATCTCGTGGGAACTAATCTTTCAGGATATCGGTGACGAAACCCACCGTGAATCACCGTGTGTGCCGCACACCTGATCATCGAGGGACTATTCGGCATATTGGCAAAGGGCGGGGAGTTGGTGGAAACGTGGGCCTACGCTGCAAGTTGCACCTCGGACTCTCAACATATCTGGGGAGGCGTGTTGAAATCGATTGTGCAGCCCGTTGAAGATTTCCGAATAAGTTGGTTGGCCAAACCGTGATCGTTCAGAAGCTGTTGCATGACCGTGCAAAATTGACACGGTCAGGGATCGGTTCCGTCGGCCTGCCACAGTGAGTGTTCACGCACATATGGATGCGATAGGTTCTCCCTGATCTTGGTTGGAGGTCAGGGCTTGAGTGGTGATACGCCGTAGCCCTACGACCAAACCACCGAGATGCACCTTTATCGTGCTTTCGGTGGAACAGCCTGCCCTACGAACCTTGTAGCCTTACGGCTCGATGTCAGAGCATTTAATCGGATATGGCTTGAAAACCGTTTCCCCTTTGATACGGATAGGGAGTCTTGCCTCGGAGTTCCTCCGTTCCCCAACGCTCTTGTGGATTTGGGCTTCCTTAGGGGGACGACGATCTTCGCACTCGCTACCCCAATTGCCAGGGGCATCCCCCATGGACCAGTGCGCTAATCCACTCGCACTTTCATTAAACCGAGAAGGGGGCTGTTCGAAGTGGTAGCTTTTGGCTAGCAAGCCAAGCATCCAATTGAAGGAAAGACCTGCGAGATCATTAGAGTCCTCATACCCTCCGCCGATATCGGAGTGGGCACCGGGAAACCACTCTTCATTTAGACTGGTGTATTGCGGATTGATGGTTGGACAAAGCAGGAGAGGTGCAAACTTGCTACGCTTCTCATCCAATGACACAGCATGGGCGATCTGGTGTATTGGTGGATACGAGTCGGATTTGTATCGGTCTCCCTCGGCCGGCGTCAGAAAGGGCACCCACCTTTTAAAGAACCCCTTTTCTCCCTTGCATACTCCAAAATTTATGAATGATGATCCTGGTACCGTATCCCAAACTCCTAGAAATGCGATTGTGACCGCCCTCATCTCAATCTTGAGCTTGTCTTTGATCTCTTTCCCTAGCAAAGGTGGCTGATCAGGCGTCCAGGAAGTCCATTTATCCGTGTAATCCTCATCGCTCTTATCCTTCGTCAATTCAAGAATTGCATTCCAATCTCGTGTGCCATACGTGTGATCTTGCCCCACTGTTGTTGGAACGCCGACATAGGAAAGCAGTCCAGCGAGGGATCGAGTTTCATGAGCCCCCCTACTGAATCCAAATATGAAGATACCATCGCCGGGGTTGTAGTGTTTCGCAACGAAGTCATAACCATTTAAGATACGCTCTTCCATGCCCTTGCCGAGAGCCGCCCCAAGGACAGGTTTATCGATGCTGCCAACGCCAGGTATATAAATAGCTGTCAATTGTTCGTCAGTGCTCTTTGACAAGAGGTCATACAATCGCCATACGTTAGTCCCGGACAGTGAATTATTCTTCGTGCCATCAAGAAAAACAAATATGCTCTTATGCTTGTTGACGTCGCCCTTGACTTTGAGCTGATGCATTGGCCCACTCGATTCCGTTTCAGCTGTGCTAGGGATAGTGGCGCAGCTAGCGGTCAGAGAAAGCGAGACGGTACAGATCAATGCCAGCAGGGCATTAGGTAGGAGTTGCTTCAGTAATTGTTCGCTGGTTATCTTTGTCATATCTGATTCCTCACCAATGTGTATGAGGACTTAAGTGATTTGATCCCTTTATGTCAAGTAAGACCTATGAGGTGATCTTCCCGGGATTTGGTGTGGATCTGGTCTTTCGATGGCGATGGGATAGGCTTGGCCGTCCCCTGCAGGGTTGTCTTTTCTTTCGCGAAATCCGTTCAACGTACCAGGGATGTGGTTGACGAGTCAGAGTGTTTCCCGCAAGAAGTATGAGGGACCGATTGTTCATCGATCAGGGGCGGAAATCTGCTTTCGTGTTGATGAGGTCAAACCTTGCCCGGAACGTTCACTGCTTACAAATGCTCACAAATAGTTTTATAAGAGACTGGGGCGATTACTGCAGACATTTACGCATGACGAGACCGCCAATATTGTACTTAATGACGCAAGCCTGGAATATGAATTAGTCCTGCGGTGTATCTAACCTCCAGCCAACATTGGCCGTGACGAGCCAGCCGTTCGTTCGGAGGTGGCGTTATGAGGCAGGTTACGGCGAAATCTGCAGGGTTTGAGTCGCCAGGGACGCATTTTCTTTCCCTCGGTTGCATAATTTCTACAAGCTGTGCCTCAATCTTTGCGCTCTCATAGCAGTGTTATGTGTTGATGACCGCTTCGATGGCACGGGTCTGCGGCCCATCTGGTTGGTCGGCTAGGTTGACGGTGAACGGGTCCGGATAGGTTGTGCCTTCTGGCTGATGTAGTGTCTCTTGATTCAGCGTCGTCACGACGCCTCGCTCTTTCGTATTCAGTCGCACGTGACTATGCACCGGGTAAATGCCCACTAATCCAATAAATGCCGACAAGAGTTGTTGATCGAGCTTGTTCTGTCGCGCTTCTTGATAGAGCTGCTGGAACGTTCGGTGTGAGGGCAGCGGTGTCGCCCAGCCAAACCCGCTCAATAATTCATCATACCGATCGATAATCATGAGAAACAAATGGGGCGGGAGACATTATTTGATGAGGGTAAGAAACGGGGACAGGCAACTTCAATTCGCCAGGGGCATCTCATATTGGGAGATGACATCGTGCCGGAGAACCGTGGATTGAGGAGTAACAGGATGCTGTTTTTACTTCATGGTGCGATCGTTTTCAGAAACACTGCGGGCGAGACGATCTGGATGGATTGAAACCGTTTCAGTTTGAGCAAGCCCGTATCTCCTGTGACGAGGTAGTCGGCGTGAGCCTCAACGGCGGTGGCGAGAATCAGGAGGTCGTCAGGATCGTGAATGGAGGCGGAGACGGAACCGGTGCCAGTTACAAGGATGGTTGCTTGAGTCAGCAGCGTGAGGAAGTTGTGAATGTCGCTCGCTGAGAGGTGATACCGACGTCGGATTTTCGGACGGGAGAGGGCCTCCTGGAGTTCTTCTAAGATGGGAGGGCTTGTGACTAGGTCAAATTGCTCGGTCCTCCCCACGCCTGGACGATGTTCGCCGGTGTTCCACGCGGGGTAATCAACGCACTGACGAGAATATTCGTGTCGAGGACGGCCCTAGGCACTCAGGCGCCTGCGCCGTCGGCGGGTTGCTCGGGCTTGCTTCACAGCTTGTGCGGCATCACGACGTGCGTCACGTGCCGGGACGTTCCTGTTCTTGGCCCATATCCGATCGAGCACCGCAAAGAGCCGGTCTCGTCGTTTCGTCAAGGCTTGATACCGATCGAAGGGGATCATCGCGGCTATCGGGTGGCCCTGTTCTTCAACGATCACGGTGTCTTTTTTTCTGCGAACCCGACCAAGCAGGGAGGGGAACTCGTGTTGGGCATTTTTCACGCTGCAGGTCTTTACCATTAGGATCCCTCGCTCATGGCTGAGCCAGTATCGAGTGTACACCGTGTGCGTATCAGAATCCAAGGAATGTTCAGTCAGGCGATCGATTGCGGTACCAGGGCCGCGACTTGTCTTTCTCGGAGTCTGCCTAAGCGAGAGCGGAATGAACGCAGCTACAGAAAACTCTGCCCGCAGTCCGCTACTGGCACGGGGCTCCACTTCGCCGACCAGGACATGGTTGGGAAAGTGTCTAAAGCATTCCAAGGCTGGTGGCGTTCTCACGACAGCGTTATGTGTTGATGACCGATTCGATGGCACGAGGCTGTGGGCCAGCGGGTTGGTCGGCGAGGTTGACGGTGAACGGGTCCGGATAGGTCGTGCCTTCCGGCTGATGCGTGATGGTGATGATCGGCTGATGCAGTGTCTCTTGATTCAGCGTCGTCACCACGCCTTGCTCTTTCGTATTCAGCCGCACGTGACTATGCACCGGGTAAATGCCCACTAATCCAATAAATGCCGACAAGAGTTGTTGATCGAGCTTGTTCTGTCGCGCTTCTTGGTAGAGCTGCTGGAACGTTCGGTGTGAGGGCAGCGGGGTGGCTCCGCTAAACCCGTTCAGCAATTCATCATACCGATCGACGATCATGAGGATTCTGGTGCGGTCTGAGGTACATGCTCCCCGTGTTTCTTTCGGATAGCCGCTGCCATCAAGATAGGCGTGATGGTTGGCGATCAGCTCGAGGACGGGCATCTCGATGCCGCCGGCTTGTTGCAATGTGCGCGCACCGACACGTGGGTGGGTCTCAAACTCGCACTGCTGAGATGGGGAAAGGCGTCGGTCGGCATAGGCTAGGCGAAGGAGGGTGGGGTCAACCTGCAGCAGTCCGATGTCATGGAGGAGCGCGGCCGTGGCCAGTTCTTGCAGCTCCAAGGGGTTGTACTGAAATGTTTGTCCGAGGATCAGTGCCAACGTACAGGTGGTGAGGGCATGCTGACTGAGCATTGGATCGCCGGCTCGATTCTGGCTCAACGCCATGAACATGGACGAAGGGGTGAGCGTTCTGGTCACAATCGTGATTTCGTGGACGGCATCGGCCGCTTGTTGAGGATTGACTGTTCCGGTACTCGCAATCTTTGTGAAGACTGACTGAACAGACTGTGTCAGTTGCTGTTTCGCCAGGGTGGCTTGAGCATATTCTTCATTGAGTTGGGCAAGTGTCTTGATCGGTTTCTTGTGTGGAACTGACTGTGTGTGGAGCAGGGCTGGCTGTTGGTCTGCCGTGGCTTGCAGTGGGCGAGGGGCGATCCCACGGTCAAGATCGATCTCGACCGTCTTAACCCCGGCGCGGAGCAACTTCTCAATTTGTGCGTGGCCTTCCACTTTGAAGCAATGACGAAGGAAGGGGGACCTGTACCAGGGGAGGTCTAAGGCAGCAACGTACATTCCGATCTGCAGTTCGCTGATGGGAACGCGCGTCGTTGGCATAGAAAAAGGATTTCGAGAATGCTCCGATGTCGATGGCTTCTTACGCTATCGGCAGGATGTGAAGAGAACTGTAGCGGAGCGAATGAGGAAGCTCGTTGTCAGCACTCGTGCGGTGGGGGGAGGAGGCAGGAAAGAGAGACTTCAATCCGGGGGTTCGTCTTGTCGACGTGCTTGTAGAGATGGGTCTCGGTGATACGATTGTCGTTGACGCCGAGCCCCTCACAGACGGCGTCCTGGGCGATTTTGAGCCCTCCATCCAGATCGCGCCGCAATGACGTGGCAAAAAAGAATTGGATTGAGAGGGCGAGTGGGCCGGATCGCAGGCGGTCTCGAAAGGCTCGTGCATAGAGTGATTGAGCCAAGACCACCCACACCTGTTGAGCAACCTCCTCTTTATAGGCACGGCCCTTGGAGGAGAGCAGTCGGCGTCCGTTTACCGTGGCATATTGATGATTGATGCTGGGGGGGACCGGTAACGTAAGCGTCAGGCAGTTGGCGGTGACCATCGCGGGGTGAGGTGGAATGTGGTCGGAGGTGACGGCGTTTGATCGAATCGATGTGAGGGAATCGGCAGAGGGCTTCAGCGAGCCGGTAGAAATAAACCGGAGTCCAGCGCGCGTCTTGCGACGTCGGCTTGTGTTTGAGAAAAAGGCACTGGAGGAGAATACAATGCCCCGTCGCTGGCGTGGTGGCATGGGGCTAGAGCAGATTCACGATCTTAGCCATGTTTTGTTCATATCGATCTTCCGTACGGGCAATATATCGACGCCAGTCGCTGGGATTCCAGAGTTCCATGCGGTGGTAGAGGCCGACCAGGATGATCTCTTGTTCTTCATCCACCGGGACCAGCTTTCGTAACCGGCCAGGGATCAAGATCCGACCGGTCTTATCGATCTCTGATGAGCCGGCCTCTGAGACGATAAAGTGCATGAACAGTCGGCTCTGGTCTTCATCCAACGACGACTTCGTTCGTTCCAGGACCTTCCCCCATTCTTTCATCGAATAGATCAGGAGCGATTGCTCAGGGCCTTTCAAGAACATCACCGACTGGCCCTCGGCTTCAATCTGCTCGCGGATTGGAGAGGGGACGATAAACCTCCCTTTTTCATCCACTTTGCAAAGATATTCGCCGGCGAACATCGTAACCCTCTAGCTTAGGAATTGACGGAAGGTCTGATTCCGTCGTCTCGGATCCATTGTTCAAGATCCGCACGAACGAACCGCCATTCGTTACCGAGCTTGAACGCAGGGATTTGCCTGTTCCGAAGATACCGATAGAGTGTCGGCTGTGTCATCTTGAGGAAGCGGCAGGTATCTGTGGCCGTCATCAGCTCGTTCTTGGGAATCTTGGCCATCGCGTCACCTCGTCCCAGAGCTCACAGCTTCCCTCTAGTATGAAGGTATTCTAGAGGGCGGTCGAAGAAAGTCAAGTGAAAATATATGACGGTACAGGTCAGAGGTCGTCGGTAGGGGAACCTGCTGTGTCGTCTCCACTCGGTTCGTCCAGCATGGCTTCGACGTCGCTGACGTCTTCACCCAACTCCTGTCCCATTTTCTTCATGAGCCGGGCGACGCTGCGAGGATCTGATTCATCTAGTCCGCCGAGGGTGGCGGGATCGGCAAGGGATTCGAGCCTGGCCTCCTCTGATTTGGGAGCGGAGAATCGGGAGAGCAAGCGGTCCATCTTCGAACTGCCACAATGCCGACACAGCGCCGGATCGTTCCGATGGAGGGTCAATGTCAGGATTGCATTGCGTCTGTTGCATGCTCGGCAGAGGTACTCATAGATCGGCATGACGGTGCCCTTTCAATGATTGAACAATGGATAAGGAGCCGGAGATTGCGTACGGTCAGGGATCAGATTCTGATCGAGGGTTCGTGCTAAGGTGATGACAAAGACGTCGGCCGAGCCGGATCGGCGCAGGGCCTTGGCACATTCATTGACGGTTGTGCCGGTGGTAAAGACATCGTCAATGAGCAGAATACGTTTGTTCGTGAGTTGGGCAGGATGCCGTACGACAAATGCGTGGCGTAGGTTTTTGAGCCGGCTTTTACGAGAGAGGGACGTCTGGGGTGGCGTGGAAGCGGTACGGACCAGATTGGAATAGGAGAGGGAAATGTTCAGATGCCGTCCGATCTGGTCTGCGAGCAGCAGTGCCTGGTTGAATTCCCGTTGGCAGAGCCGTTCGTGGTGTAAGGGGACTGGAATGATCAGGTCAATGGCCTCCAGTCGGGGAAGTGAGTTGATCATCAGCTTGGCGAGGGGCGTCGCCAGGGACACTTTCCCCTCGTACTTCAAGAGTCGGATCGCGTCTTGGAGTGGAGGGGTATAGGGATACAGCGTCCAGGCTCGTGTATAGGAGGGTGGATGTTGGGTGCAGGGAGGGCACATATGTCGGGGACTGTAGGTGGTGGCCACCGGCGAAACAAACGGTCGATCACATCGGGCGCATCGAGCTGTGGGCATCGGCCGAAGCGTGCTCCAGCAGTTGGTGCAAAAATGGGGCATGAGGTCATCGCTCAAAGAGCCCCCACACACCGCACACTGAATGGGGAAGAAAAATCGTGTGGCACGGCGTAGAAACTGTGGGATCAGCGGAAAAACGGCCATGGCAGACAGAGATGAATCCTTATTCTAGTTTCATTTATGGCGAAGTGATGGGTTCTGTCAAGGTTGTCCTGCTCTGAAGGGTTGTGTTATAGGAGTACGCGTTTTAGGGGATCTCGTCCTGGGCCTTTCCAAGGTGGGCGGAGTCGGTGGTCACGATCAGGCAGCTTTCGAAGACATATTCTCGTGGTAATGCCATGGTGACGGCGTTGCACGAGGTGGATCTCGAGATTCGGCAGGGTGAATTCTGTGCGTTTGTCGGTCCGAGCGGGTGCGGGAAAAGCACGCTCCTGAATCTTGTGGCTGGGCTGGATCACCCGACTTCTGGGGACATTGTGATCGATGGACGGTCCACGAGGACGCTGAACAGCCAAGACTGGACGACCATGCGGCGAGACACAATCGGGATCGTGTTTCAGGCCTTCCATCTTGTTCATGGGCTGACGGCTGAGGAGAATGTCGCACTGCCGTTAATGTTGCGGGGAGAACCGAGACGTGATATTGCCGCGCGAGTCGACGAACTGTTGCATCGGGTTGGCATGAGCCATCGTCGGGGCCATCGTCCGGGTGAACTCTCGGGCGGAGAGCAGCAGCGAGTGGCGATTGCGCGGGCATTAGCCCACCGGCCACGACTTCTATTGGCCGATGAACCGACCGGCAATGTGGATTCGCATCAAGGGGCAGAGATCATGGCGCTGATACGGGGGCTCGCGCAGTCAGGAGGGCAGACGGTGCTGTTAGTGACCCATAGTCCACAGGCGGCTTTGGCGGCTGACTATACATGGGCAATGTGTGACGGCAGGCTGGTGTCACGCACCGCCTCTTCTGCTCAATCGGTGCTGCCATCATGAATCTTTCCACGACGATCGCGGGGGTGACGTTTCCCGGTTGTTTTATGAACGCAGCTGGTGCGCTCTGTGTCACGAGAGAAGAGCTGGAGGCGCTAGGACGGTCCGTCGCAGGGGCGATCGTCACAAAGTCGATGACGATCGAGGCGCGTACCGGGAATCCGGAGCCTCGGTATTATGGATTTCCTGAAGGCTCCATCAATTCAATGGGCCTGCCTAATCTGGGCTATCGGGCGTATGCCGAGTTGATTCCGCAACTCAAGCGATTTGGTAAGCCCGTCATCGCCAGTGTGGCCGGACTGAGCGAGGAGGACTTTCCGACCATTGCCGAAACGATTAATGCGGCACAGCCTGATCTTATTGAGGTGAACTTGTCTTGTCCTAACATTCCCGGTAAGCCTCAGATTGGGTATGATGCGGACACTTCGGAACGGGTACTCAAGAGGGTACGTCCGAAGATCACGGTTCCCATGGGAGTCAAGCTACCCCCCTACTTTGACCCAGCCCATCATCAGGTGATGGGGACTATGCTAGGGCGATGTGGAATTGACTTTCTGAATCTGATCAATTCAGTCGGCAATGGACTGGTGGTTGATCCGGAACGGGAGACGGTCGTGATTAAGCCGAAAGGTGGATTTGGCGGGTTGGGCGGGCGACTTATCAAGCCAGTGGCCTTGGCGAACGTCCGTGCCTTCTATAAGTTTTTTGGAGGAAAGATGCCCATCATCGGCACGGGTGGTGTGATGAGTGGCAGTGATGCCTTTGAACACATTCTCTGTGGTGCATCGGCGATTCAGGTTGGGACGGTGCTCGTGGAGGAGGGGTTGGAGGTCTTCCCTCGTTTGGAGGCAGAACTCGGGGCGGTGTTAGCTCGACAGGGATACCGATCGATTCAAGATTGCCGCGGACGCCTCAAGGAACTTTAGGTTCATTTGGTGCCGAAATTGCGAGGCAAGAGATTTTGCTGCAAAGCTTGGCGTAGCAGCTGGGCCACGTTTCGAACGTTGAGCCGACGCATCAAGTTGAAGCGATGAACCTCAACCGTCCTCACGCTGATTCCCAATGATCCGGCGATTTCGCGGTTGGTATGGCCAAGCGCGACGAGTCGCAAGATTTCACGTTGCCTGGGTGTGATGGACACCGAGGACTTCGGGTGGCGGGTGGTTGGTGTGAGATGTCTTGTCGCTTTTTTTGCTGTCGTAGAGTGTCTTGCCATTGGTGCTCCTTCTGTATAAGTACGCGTCAGTCTAACAAACGGTCCCTATCATGTAAACGAAACTCACGGAATTTGCAGAAAGAGGTTGGAGCTGTCAGCTTCGGTTGGTCAGTTTCCGGTGCATGTCCCCCGCTGTTCCTCTTCTTCTACCTCCATGCTGTCCTTCATTAAAGTCGTTCTTCTCATCCTGGTCTCGCACCTGCGACAATGGCCCTTGCGGACCGTACTGACGATCGGTGGTGTGGCCCTTGGAGTGTCGGCGTCGGTCGCCGTGCGTACGGCCAATGTGGATGTATTGCGTTCATTCGAGCAAACGGTGTTGACCGTCGCTGGCCCTACCACTTTGGAAGTAGCAGGAGGTGAGGCGGGGCTTGATGAGCAACTCATGACACGACTGCGTGCCGTGCCTGGCGTGACCTCAGTGTCCCCCGTGATCATTCAAACAGCCGTTCAGATGAAAGGCGATCAACCTGGCCAGGCAACACAAGTGCTTGGTCTGGATCTGTTGGCTGAATTCAATACTCGGGGATTTCGCGTGAGTCAGCCGACGACGGAACGCCAGATGCTGGAGATGATCCACCCGCACTCGGTGTTTGTGGGGGACAAGCTGGCGACCGACTGGAAGGTGTCGATCGGGGATGAGGTTCAGCTTCTTATTGGGACCGCTCGCTGTCGCTGTCGAGTTGCGGGAATTCTTCACGGCGAATCGGATCGGAGTTCGTCTTGGGAACGTCTGGCGGTTATGGATATCGCTGCCGCTCAAGTGACCTTCGGCATGGTCGGTCTGGTCGATCGGATTGACGTAGTGACCGCTCCAAGTCTGTCCGTCGAGGAGGTGGCGGATAGGATGCGAGCTGTCCTGCCTCCGCACGTGACGGTGGAGCGGCCTACAAGCCGGACAAGTCAGGTTGAGCAAATGATCCGCGCCTTCCGTCTGAATCTCACGGTGCTCAGTTGGGTCGGCCTGTTGGTCGGGATGTTCTTAATCTACAACACCATGGCCTTTGCTGTTGCGCAGAGACGACGGGAGATCGGCATCTATCGAGCTGTGGGGATGACTCAGGGGCGGGTGGCCGTTCTGTTTCTTATTGAGGCGGGGCTGTTCGGTATTGTCGGAGGTCTCGTCGGAAGCGTGGCGGGCATGGTGTTGGCTCAACAGCTGATCGCGCTGTTGAGTCGAACCATCTCCGATCTCTATGTTCCGGTGAGTGTCGGTGGAGCAGAATCGTTATGGAGTGGGCCATGGTTCACGATGGGGGTGGAAGGCGTCCTCATCGGTTGTGTGGTGTCCATGATTGGAGCTATTGGGCCCAGTGTGGATGCCAGCCGGACGGCGACGGTTCGTGCCCTTGCTCCAGGAGATTACGAGGCGAGTCAGCAGTTGCGAGTGGGCCGTCTTGCTGTCATGGGATGCGTGTTGCTTGGCGTGGCAGGACTCCTCAGTTGGCCGGGGCCGATTCAGGGGGTTCCGGTCTTGGGTTACATCGCGACGCTCTGTCTTTTAGCTGGGTTGGCGTGTGTCGCCCCGTTGTGTGTGACGAGGGGGGGAGATCATCGTCGACCAATCGGTTCGACAGCCGGCTTGCATGGGGTGATGAGATCGATCGCAGTCGAGCATGCGTCCAGAAACCCAGGTCGAAACGGCGTCACCGTCTCAGCGTTCATGGTGGGGCTGGCAATCATGATCGGGGTATTGGTCATGGTTCGTAGCTTTCGACATACCGTGGAAGTCTGGGTCGCCGATACGGTTCTGGCTGATGTGGTTGTGGCACCGTCACTCTGGTTACGTGGCACGGAGATCGGCACTGTCGGACGAAGTCTGCCACAGTCATGGACAACCATGCTGTCCTCGATTCCTGAGGTGGCGGCAGTCGATACCTACCGCGATGTGCGGATGACGGTGAACGGCCACCGCGTGGCGGTCGTCTCCCGGGATCTTCGCCTACATGCCCAGTGGAGCCAGTATCTGGTTCGAAGCGGGGATTCATCGGCGCACCTCAATCGAGCAGCTGAGATCGGTGGTCTGCTCGTTTCCGAAGTGTTGGCCAACCGGTTAGGTGTGCAGGAAGGGTCCACCCTTGAAATCATGACGCCGGGTGGTGCGAGGCAGTTTCCCATCGTGGCGGTGTTTTATGACTATTCAACGGACGGGGGCAAACTCCTCATGGATCGAGCCCTCTATCAGTCGCTGTGGCACGACGAGTTCGTGACCGTCTTCCCTGTGTATTTGCGCGAGCGGGCTAGTCTGGATCGTGTGCGAACTCGGATCATTGAACAATTGAGCGTCGCGACCAATGGCGGACTTCCGCCATTAGTCATCAGTAATACGGAGCTGCGGAAAGAAATCCTTGAGATTTTTGATCGGACATTTCTGCTGACCTACGTCTTAGAGACCATCGCCGTTATCATTGCCATGTTGGGAATCGTAAACACCCTCATCACCTCCGTACTGGAACGACGCCGAGAGTTCGCCACCCTCCGGGCCATTGGTGGCAGCTCGGCGCAAATCCAGCAGCTGGTACTCTGGGAAGCCATCTATCTGGGTGCGATAGGAATTGCGCTGGGACTCATTGGGGGAGGGCTGCTGTCGCTGTTGCTGATCAAAGTGATCAACAGGCAATCGTTCGGATGGACCATTCAGATGATTGTTCCAGTCGGCTCACTCATCCAGGCCGTGGCGCTTGCCGTATTAGCAACATTAGTGGCTGGGTATTTTCCAGCTCGATGGGCTGCGCGGCAACCGGTCGTTGAGGGATTGAGGGATGAATAGCCTTTGGAATGGATGAGGTCACGATCATCGAGTGAATGAAATATTTACATGAGGGATGCGAAATTATTTATTTCTCGGCCTTACGTCCATAATGATCAAGGAGTACTTGAAGTTCATGTGGGATGGGCATCTGCTTGAAAGGAGGTACTCGAGCGCCTCCAGTGTTGCCGATTGGAACCCAGACTCTTGAAAAGAACAACGCTCCCAGAATTCGTGGGATCTGGCCCATAATCTCCACAACATCTCGATTCCGCAAACCAACCTTCAGCATCCACCAGTGCGTTCGCGCATGAGCAATCGAAAACGATTGTCCCAAGATGTGCGCACGCTCGAGGTGGGAAAACGCAAGCTGGAGATCGCCGGCATCATACAGCCTGGCTGCCGTGGCCATTTCTGCGTCATAGGCTCGACGAAGCTCAGGGTGCATCGGTTCATGACTCAGTTCAAGGGATGTTCCCACTGTACGCCATGAATGGAGGGGAAGCCAGGGGGTGAAATCTGAGCCGAGTAGCTCATGAGCAGTTTGTTTCCTTGGAAAGCGAAAGATGGAGTGACTTCGTTGGTGAATGAAGCTATTCTCTCTTAGATGGCTACCCATAAAAGCATCGTAAAATTAACGCGTTAGACGAAGAGGGTGGGGTTGGCTGATGGTTGCTGAAACTCACTCGTAAATTGCGACCTTTATCTGGAGTATCTGCAATTTATTCGAGGGCCATACAAAGGAAATGAGTATCGCAAGGTCATTCTGTCGCACCCAAAGGGAAGACGCTGGAGTTGTTTGTGGGCGAAAAGGGGAGAACGGGTTGCCGGAGGCATTCCATCTCTATACGATGCAGCAGGCGATTGAGGAGGGGGCATGCTGGACGTGGTGAAAAACTACACCACCTACTATCGACTTGTGAAAACGATAGAGGATGATCCCGACCTGCCCAAGAAGAAGGCGGCCCGAGCCTTGGCCAAATTCATGAGCCTGCACCCGCACAATATCGAACAGAAAACCGAGGTCAGGTTCGAGCACTTTCGGAAGAAGGTGAAGAGCCATCTCGGTGGACGAGCCAAAGCCATGGTTGTGACCTCGTTACGTCTGCAGGCTGTTCGCTAGATGCAGGTCTTCGAACGGTATATCGCGGAGAATAAGCTCTCCGATGTGTGTTTGTCTGTCGTCTTCAGCGGCATGGTGAAAGATCCTGACTCCGGTCTCGAATACAATGAGCCGGGAATGAACAAGGATTGCGTGACCGGTGAGTCCATCAGCGAAAAACGTCTGTTGGATCGGTTTGCCTTGCCCGATTATCAGGTCTTGCTCGTGACGAACAAGTATCAGACTGGCTTTGAGCAACCACTGCTCTGCGCGATGTATGTGGATAAGCGTCTCGATGGTGTACAAGCGGTACAGATCTTGTCTCGTCTGGACCGTAAAAGTCCTGGCAAGGATATAGCCCGTTCGTGCTGGATTTCGCAAATAACGCCACGGACATCTACCGTGCATTCAAGCCCTACTACGATGCCATGAGCCTTCAAGAGAAGTCGGCTCCACAGCAGCTCGAAGCGTTGAAGCATGAATTAGGGCGTGTCATCAATTAATTGTCTGGGTTTACGGAGCTACCAGTGTTGTGATTCACTCATTCACAGGCCGAAGGAGGGGCTGCGGATGGTGAGGCGGTACGGATTGCGGGATGACCAGTGGGAGAAGATCGCGACTTAGTTGCCTGGGCGTGAAGGCATGGTGGGGGTGATGGTGAAGGATAACCGGTTGTTTGTCGAAGCGGTTCTGTATCGGTATCGCGCAGGGATTCCGTGGCGGGATGTGCCGGAGCGGTTCGGGGATTTCCGGGTGATCCACACACGGCATACGCGCTGGAGGCAACGCGGTGTCTGGAAACGGGTATTCAAACGTCTGCCGATGATCCCGATAATGAATATGCGATGATCGATTCCACCATTGTTCGCGCCCATCAGCACAGTGCTGGGGCAAAAGGGGGCCATCGGCGTAGGAAGCCATCGGGCGCAGCAAGGGTGGCTTAACTACCACATAATCCACGCCACCTGCGATGTGTTGGGCAACACGACCGGGTTTCATCTGACGCCGGGACAGGCGCATGATCTTGACGGAGCCGATGCTCTGCTTCCCGGCATTGACGCGGACACGGTCATCGCCGATAAGGCCTTTGATGCCGATGAACGGGTAATTGAACCGCTGCGAACAACAGGGAAGGTCATCGTCATCCCATCCAAATCCAACAGAACAACCCCTCGTGACTACGATCAAGCCCTCTACCGAGTCCGGCATCTGATGAGAATTTCTTCGTCAGGCTCAAGCAATTGCGTGCCATCGCAACACGCGACGACGAACGCGCGGCCAACTTCCTTGGCGCGATCTATCTCGCTGCTTCAATGACATGGCTGAATTGATGACATGCCCTAGTCTCATCGTCAAATCACTTACAGAGTAATGGACAATCAAATCCCCAGACCACAAAATCGCTCTTTAAGTATATAAGTGGCTAGGTACTGATGCCCAATGCGATTGGGGTGATTCCAGTCAAGCTTATCCCCTTTGTCGTACACAAAATACTGGCCGATCTTATTCATAGACCTCGATCTCACCGTATCATTCGGACCAATAAAGGCATAATATCCGTCTAAAACTTCAATGTCGCTTCTAAGATAATTCAATATCCGCTTTTGAGTTCCTCTGTCGAGGAATGTCTCATCCCAGCGAATTCCAAGCGATTTGTATACCTCTTCAGCCGATTTAGAAATTTGCATCTCGTAAGGCAGCATCACTATGCAGAATTTAATTTCCTGTTTTTGGAATTTCTCTGCAACTGCGTTTATGCGCGTGACGAAGCTTCTAATTGATGGATCATTGTTGGATGGAAAAAGTTCGATGGCCTCATAACCGTTATGACCATAGCCATGACGCATTAGGCCTTCTTTGATTCTCGTGCGGAAATAGTTATAAATGTAAGACTTGGATCGCATACTATCGACCGTCTCACGGACCAAAGCCGCAACTGTCGGTAATAACGGGGTATCATTCCGCTGATCTGGCAGAATATCGTTAAGGTTCATTAGATATACGACCGTCTTTAGACTAAAAGGTCTAAGCTCTTCAACGAATCGATCAATATCTGTAATGTCATGTTTAACCATACCGAAGGTCATATGCTGATATATTGACATGCAATTTTCAATCAAGTCCGAGACGCGGAAACCTTGCCCTGCTCCAATGCCATAAGTTACTGAGTCTCCGACATATCCAATACGTGGACGCATATCAGTGAGGTCAAACTCGGTATCCGGATAACCATAACGGTTTATTGTAATCGTTCCAAACGGATATTGGATTGTTCTGTTGGGGGCAGTTACGCCCGTGTAGTAGTCTATGCGATAGGGAAGAGTGGCGCGTAAAATTGCTTCTCCGAGAAGAGTAAATGTAAAAATTATAATTGCATTTACTCCAAGAATGGTGGCCAGTGGATAAGTTCGGAACAACTCCAGCCAGCCTTTGTTTGGCTTATGCATCGGCACGCGTCCTTCAATCATTCAGCGTGTGAAGGGAGGGCTGTCTGTTTGTATTGCAATAATGCTAGGTAATTATGATTAAGACATAATTTAGTAATATGCAAACGGCGACGCCAAAAGCGGCTAACACAAACTGAGGCCATTCCAAAAATGCTGGTTGCTTAATTTGGTCTATGGTTCCATTAGTCGCGCACACGAGAATGCGATGTAGCATTCTTCTTAAGCGGCTTTTGGTCCAATTGGCCGTTTTTGTTTTTCTGTAATCGAACTCGTAATACTTGTTTTCTGGATAGCTGGTTTGAATTGAATAAGGTAGTCTGGCAAATGAAGGGCGGGCTCCTGATTGTAGCTTGGTAAGCCCCATTCCCCTTCCCAGTTCGTCCACGAAGTAAAGGCCATACGTGGGATCAATGAGTACATTCTGAGTCGGCAAGGTGACTTCCAACAAGCAGTGTTGGGCCTGTCCCGATGGAAGGCACAATGTAACAGATCCGGCATCAATCCCCAAAGTTTTTAAGGCGACGATGGTTAGTCGTGTAAGCCCTGAGCAACACCCGCCTTTTTTTAATATTGAGCCTGGTGTTCCTCCCAAGTTATTGAATAATGGGATGGGGATGAAATATGGATCAGTCCGTGCTTTTCCGCTGAGGTTGTAATAGATGAACCCCGCGAGCGCCAGCACTCTTGCTAACGGGTCTTTATGCTTTTTCACTGCTTTCTTGGCAAAGTCCTTAATGCATTCCCTTTCAAGGTAAGAATGAGCCAAGAGGCCTAACGAAACTAATAGGGTCGCTACATTTAGAGCTGTAACTGTGATATTCATGCGGCTGTCTCCTTGTGCCCTTTCTCAACCCCTCTAACAAAAGTGTGTTTTGCTGACCACAATTTTGTCGGCGGTCTTCATTTACGTAAATGGGGCGTGTTATTCAATCAATAGACAGGATTCTGACAAACATACCCATTGCCCTCGCTTCCGCTAATCCTATGGCTATAAGTACGTCACTCACGGACGGTTTCCCGCTAGTCCGTAGTCTGCCGCTTCTGTCTCAAGTGATTGCCGCAGCAATCCTCATGCCTGGCAATGAGACTCTGCCGAGCGAAAAAATGAGGCCGTAAGTCAACGGCACACATACGATTGGTTATTAGACGTGTATCGAAATAGATTCTAGGGAATACAAAATGATACAGGTGATTAAGGGCTAGCCTGTCTGGCCATTCTCATCCCCATCTCAATGATACGTCCGAGGTGCTCCAACAATTTTAACGATTGCTTGGGATCTACCCCGTGCTTGTTGATGACCGCGAGAAGATCGTTAATGACCTGTTCCTTGGTCTGAGTCTCACGTATAGTACTGGAAACACCGTTTCATGGAGTCTCGCCCATCGGCTTTTTAGGCATATTATCCTGCACCCCTTGTAATTGAGACCACCTTCACGACATGGTCCTAAGCGGACCGAGGAGGTGGTGAGATGGCAGCAGAAGCCTGTGAACCGATCGAACGATGGACGGCTACACGCCGCGTGGCGCTCGTGGTCAGCATCTTGAAAGGCGAGACCTCCGTGGCTGAGGCGGTCCGGCAGCATGGCCTGACCGTGGCGGGAGTCGAAGACTGGCGTGAGAAGTTTCTGGTGGGGACTGAGAACGCCATCCGGAGTCGCCCGAAGGATGAAGACGCCGTGAAGGACGAACAGATCAAGAAGTTGAAACAGAAGATCGGGGATCTCGTGCTGGATACTGACATCTTACGGGAGGCCTTGAACCCGTACCCTGTGGACCGGAAGACATCCGACGCGTGAGAGCCAGCGTGTCGGGTGTCTCAGCGCGACGGAGCTGTCAGGTGTCGGTGTCAGCCGAACCGGTTTGCACCGGGCCACGGGAGCGGGACGACGTCGAGGCCGCACGGAGCCTCCCTGGCTTGATCGGCTGCGGTATTGGATTCAGCAGTATCCGACGTTTGGCTATCGCCGGTTGTGGGTGCAGTTGCGATTCCGAGATGGCATCGTGATCAATCGGAAGGCGGTCTATCGTGTGCTGAAGCAGCAGGGGTGGTTGGTGCATCAACGCCTCAGCACCCCACGCCCTCGCGTGCAAGGCAGGACGAGTCGGGCGGATCGCAGCAACGAACGATGGGCCATGGATGTGACGCACATTCCCTGTGGGCAGGATGGCTGGGCGCATCTCGCGGCGGTGATCGACTGTCATGATCGGGAAGTGATCGGGTGCGAGTTTGCGCTTGGCAGTCGAGCGAAGGAGGCGGAACGGGCAGTCGAAGCCGCCTGTCTGCAGCGCTTCGGAACGTTGCGTCCGGTTGAGGCGCCGGTCCTCCGCAGCGACAATGGGCGGATCTTTCGGAGTCGGCAGTTCCAGCAAGCCCGTCGAGCCTATCGACTACAACAAGAATTTATTACACCGTACACCCTGGAGCAGAACGGGATCATCGAACGGTTCTTTCGGAGCCTCAAGGAGGAATGTGTCTGGCAACACGCGTTCCAGACATTTGAGGAGGCGCAGCGGGTCATTCGGGACTGGATGCATTGGTACAACCAGGAATGCCTGCATCAGGCGTTGGGGTATCGAAGCCCAATTCAATACCGCGCTCAACAATTAACTCAGGTGGCTTGATTTCAGGGGAGCATTACAACAGTATTGTGTATACAGATAACTTTCCGGTCTATGACGTACTAGATGTGTCGGGTTGCACCATCGCCGAGTGAATCACCGCAAGGTGTTTGTCCGCAAATGAGGCCATCACATCAATGGTATCGAGAACTGTTGGAATCAGGCGACGCGCCATCTTCGGCGGTTCAATGGCATCCCGAAAGGCAGTTTTTATTGGTTCCTGAAAGAATGTGAATGGCGCTTCAACGGCGGAGGTCATAAAGCCTTGTTACAGCAGCTCAAAACCTGGTATCAGTTCGAAATCGACAGACCTTCGCTACTCCAGCCCCTAAAGAAATTCGTGAGCTTGAGGCAATGGCCACGAACGAAGCCATGTTGCCTTGAGTGTTTCTGTCCCCTGAGGGACAGCGTTTAGACGAACGGAGTCTTCGGCGTGGATGGTACCGTTGTCTGGAGAGAGCTGAGATGCGGAGAGTGCGTTTCCATGATCTCCGCTACAGCTTCAGTTCGCTGCTGATTGAGCAAGGGGCACATCCCAAGTACATCCAGGAACATGCGGGTCATAGCAGTATCAAGGTGACGATAGATACCTATGACTATCTGTTTCCAAGTTGGGAACGGAGGGGGACTGACAAGCTAGATGACGAGGCCTGGAGGGGAGAAACCACACTCTCGACGCACCCTGAGAAGAAAGCAGCTGAACAGCGGAGTCCTAAGTCCTGGTTTAAGTGGTGGCGGTGACCCGGATTGAACGGGTGACCCGCGGCTTATGAGTCCGCTGCTCTACCAACTGAGCTACACCGCCACTTTTTATATTTTACGATAGCTTGCGTGGGTGTCTGGTTGACTCGACTGTTCACTCTGCTCTTACGTCTTCTCGTCACAGCCAGATCTAGCATAGGCTGATCTAGCACCGAAGCGCAACCCACAGAAGGCCACACTATAGCATGCTCGCGTCAGGCTGTATAGATTGTAGAAACGGTTATGGAAGGGATTGCTGATCGATGTGTCTGTGGGATCTAAGAACTAGAAGAGTCATCTGTCATGAGGGACAGCCGGTGGAGCCGGTTGGAAACTCACGAACCAAAAACCCAGGTGGGGTCAATCGGCGGAGTGAGACCACCATTGTCGTAGTCTTATCCCCGGCCTCTGTTGGCAGTCTACCCCGCTTGTGTCTTTGGACCATTGGACTAGATGCATGTTCAGAATCCTCCCCTGTCCAATGCTCCATCAAGACTGGGGAGCTGAGCCAATCCCCAGGTTCAGAGGGAAGGGTGTTGCGTCCGGCAAGGGTAAATGTACTCTCTTGCCCACCGACCAAGGCTATGCATCGGTTTTGCAGGAGTATTTGAGGCTGGCTAATTTTTGATACAAGTTGGCCCACTGCACCACTCAAATTTGAGGTTGGCGACTGGATGGTTACTGTGCCGCTTGGGCCTCGTTCTGAAGTTGCGCTCACGACGCTCGAAGAGTCAGCGACGAACAACGGAGTCACGAACGAGATGTTCCCTCCTGCTCCTCCAACTGCTTGTGCCGTCACATTGCTGCCTTGCACAATCACTATGTTTGGATCTATGAAAATATTCCCACCACTGCCTGCAGTGCCCTTCACGGAAGTGCTGATCTCGCTTTTATTAACAAGACGAACTAACTCAATGGCTCGGATACTGATATTCCCTCCGTTCGCCTGTTCTGATTCCGTGGTGGTCTTGATGGCGGAGCCATCGCGCAGTTCAAGTTGATTACCTGCATTGATAGAGATGTTTCCTGCATTTGCAATGCCTGAGTTCAGTGTCTTGGGGTCGACGACACTGCTGGCCGTAATCAAGGCCCCGTTGGTTAAAATAATTTGATCTGTCGCCTCTACAATGATCGAGCCACCTTTGGCTGATGGGGAAGTTCCAGACGTCGCGGCTGACAGCGTACCGCCGTTCTGGAGTATGACAGAGTTTGCGGATACGAATATGTTGCCACCCGGACCGACTCCCTTACTGTTAGATTCTATGGCGCTCCCGACACCATCAATCAGGACTGAGCGCGTAGGGGCTCCAGCGCGAGTGACTGTGATGGTTCCCCCCGCGCCAGAGGGAATAATTTCCTTGGGAATCAGGTCTGGGTTCAGGCCAATACCTAAAGCCGTTGTCCTTCCACTGTTTCCGTTGTCGAGTCGGCTTCCATCCGTTATTTGAAGCGTGTCAGTGACAATTGTGAGATGCCCTCCTGAACCTGACGTAAACGTCCCGTTGTTGACAAGGCTTCCTTGAGTTACTACGATTTCTTTTGCGGTGAGACTGATGTCACCAGCTTGCGTTTCGAAGGGACTCAGAGACCCTGCGACAATCAATGAATTTTTCATCATCACCGTGTCGCTCAGAGTTGCTGTGACGTTACCAGCCCTGAGCGGGCTTCGATTGTCGGTAGCAAGTAGCCCAAAGTTCATCAGTAAATTTTGTGCGGCGATTTGTACTTCACCTCCACGACTTTCAGAGGATATACGAGTAAAAAGAGCTGCTCTATCGAGAATAATATTTCCGTCTGGCGCTAATGCGGTTACAGTACCTGTCTTACCACTGCTATTGTCTGTTTGGGATGAGGCCCAGGTATTAACCCCCGTCATCCGAATGTTCCCATGGGCGCTTGTCAGTTCCACATTCCCTGCGTTCCCTGGTGTGAGGATAGGCGAGGCAGCAGTTCCATCAGGGGTAGCTTCAGATGTTGACTCAATCTGTACCATGTTAATCAGTTGGAGATCGCTTGTTGTTCGGAGGGTAATATCACCTGCATTGCCGCTCCCGTTCGTCCGAGCTGAGATATTCACTGGGTGACCTGTTGGTATTTGCGCAAGTGGATCACCATCTGAAATGAATTGGAGCTGGTCAGCAACGATCTGGATGCCGGGGCCCCGGTCTGCCGAGAAGGCTTGGCTGACGATCGAACTGCCAGGGGCTAGTAGAATGGTATCTTGATTTGCTGCAACAGTAATAGCGGAATGGCTGTCTTGTGTACCAAGGACCGCGTCTTGAATTTCTAGAGACAATTGGCCACCACGAATAGCTACTTTCCCATTCCCAGTTTTGCTGAAATCTACTGTTGAGCCTGATGCCATGTGAATAGATCCCAACGTCCTGAATGATTGGCCATTTATGTTTGGCGCGGCCGTGAGATCCTGTAAGAATTCTCCGGGCGATTGAGTAGTTCCCATGTTAATTCGCCCGCTTGACGCAAGAAGATGGGTGGGCTGGACACTTCCATTGCCAAGGGTCCCATTCTGAATGGTGATATTCCCGCCTACGAATGAGATTGCTTGCCCTTGTGGCACTGTCAACTGGCTGCCCTGAACTGTGATGGCGCCGGGGTTCGAGCCCAAGAAACCATAGGCTGCGACAGGTGCCGTGGAAAGCAATGCGTCGCTAGGAGTATTCGGTATGGCATGGAATCGTCCATGATCAGTGAAGTGTAGATAATCGGCTGTTGTAAAGGTCACTGACCCTCCGACATTCAAAGAGGCAGTGGGGCCGAAGACCACGCCAGCGGGATTCATAAGAAGCAGATTGGCATTTCCAAACCCGGTCGTTTGAATCGTTCCGAAGATCTGTGAGGCGTTCCCACCAGTGACACGACCAAGAATATTGTGGGTCGCCAGGCCTGTGTTGTTCAGAAAGTTTGCAACCGTGTTATTTGGGACACCGAATTCGCCGAAGCTATAGAACAGGTTTGCTCCTGTTCTGGTTCCACCCGTAATGTCGTATTGCGTTTTTCCACCCACCGAGACCGGACTACTGATGTGCGTGTTCAAACCAGAGGGCGTAATGGGGCTCTCTGCTGATGCATTGCTGGACACGCCTGTCAGGTATGGCAGTATAATCACCAGTGCAACGCGGGGGCTCAATTTTTGGAAGAAGTGCAAACGAGTCACTGGAGCATGGTTTCTCAATTTCCGCGCCAGGGGAAATATTGGAGCACCATCCGGTCGCAACTGCAGTCTTATTAACCACGAACCCTGTACGTTAGAAATGGAGCACAGACTCATTGGGTTTTATCCTAGACCATCGATGCAAAAATGGTTGTCAGACTGTCTTCTACGATAGCCGCAGGCGTAGTACCCCTTTTAAAAAATTTTCACAGGTACTCCTTCTGATGACTCCCCTTGCTTCTCCTGTCTGGTTGGAGAGTCAGAATCACGTTCTTGCCGTATCGTGTGGCGCTTGATCCTCGTGTTCAACTACCTTGGATCTATTCCTGCACATCGGTCTATTTGGCTCGAGCTGAACGTGTCATGTCAGCGCCATCGTTTGTTAAAAGCCTGTACCGATAGGTAATCATTCGACTAGACTTCACCCGTGACGACGGGCTGTATGGTAGCTCGCATAAGCAAATAGTAAGCCACTGACAATGTTCCAATATGCAAGGTACACAAAACATGAAAATACGTAATATATGAACGAGATTTGTTCTCTTTGACGAGGGGAAGTTGAGTTGTGGCTTCGAAAGCACGTGCAACTGCTGAATCTAAAAAGATTCAGGTCTGTATCTAAACAGATTCTTATCGTATCCAAAACAATTCACCGCAACCGAGTTGATGCATGTCTCTCGTGATGCATTTCTGGTCAGAAAGTAACAAGGAGTCCGGTGCATAGTCGTAGGTCTCTACTCTCTGGGATGAGAAACGGCAGGTTCTATCTGGAGACAACGAGTCGAAACCTGTTATGGTTCTCCAGCGGAAATTCGAGAGGAGTGCGATGTCGATAGGAAATGATCGTGCAGTCGTTATCACGGGAGCGTCGACGGGCATTGGGGCGGCCTGTGCGCTCCATCTTGATCGATTGGGGTTCATCATCTTTGCCGGAGTGCGGAAGCCGGAAGACGGAGCGGTCCTTCAACAGTCCAGCTCAGAGCGGCTTATTCCGATTCTAGTCGATGTGACCGATCAACCCTCTATTCAACGCTCTTTTGCGATCGTTTCAGAGCGATGTGGATCGAGCGGGTTGTATGGGCTTGTGAACAATGCCGGGATTGCGGTGCCGGCGCCGCTGGAGGGGATCCCGATTCCCGATCTTCGGCGTCAACTTGAAGTGAATGTGATTGGCCAGGTCGCCGTCACGCAAGCGTTTCTGCCGCTGATCCGCCAAGCACGAGGCCGTATCGTGAACATGGGCTCAATCGCGGGACGTTCCACAATTCCGTTAATGGGAGCGTACTCGGCGTCGAAATTTGCATTGGAGGCGATAACGGATGCCTTGAGACTGGAGGTTCAGCCGTGGGGCATCCAGGTGTCAATTATCGAGCCTGGTGCGATCACAACTCCGATCTGGATGAAGTCTGCCGGCGATGCCGCCGGGCGAGACGTGAGTATGGAGGTGGCGTTGAAAAGACTCTATGAGCCGACGGTGGCGGCGGTGCGAAAGGTGGTAGATGAGGCAGCGAAGCGAGCCATTCCAGCGGACGTTGTCGCGAAGGTGGTTGAAGACGCCTTGACGGCTCCGGTGCCCAAGACCCGCTATCTAGTCGGCACGGATGCCAAGATTCGCGCGTTCATCGGGCAGATTCTTCCAGACCGGATCATGGACCGGGTTCTCACAACGGTGCTTAAATTACCTCACTGATCTCCTGCCGTTGGTTTGGCCACTCCGATCCCGAGATCTTGCTTTGAAATGTCGAAAGAGAAGCGGAGCTGGATTGCGAGATATTTTTGTACGAGGCCCGCTCGATCGAGGGGCTGATCTTGTTCGTGATAGACCGCGAGTTC
>JAHBWQ010000300.1 GCA_019636915.1 Nitrospira sp.
TCCTTCCAAGACGGTATTGAGCGACAGGTCCGTACGCCAGCCCAGATGCTTCGTTATGGGAGAAAGCGCTTTTTCCACGGCGGCGATGACCCTGTTGCCGTCGCTGAAATGATTCAGCATGATAATGCGACCACCGGGACGGCAGACCCGAATCATCTCGTTGACCACTTTTCGATAGTCCGGCACCGCCGTCACGACATAGGCCGCTACAACCGTATCGAAGCTGTCATCGTTGAATTGCATGGAACCGGCATCCATGCGGTGCAGCTCGACGTGATCAAGACTGTGAGCCGCCGCCTTTTCCTTCGCCCTGGCCAACATCCCTTCGGACACATCGATACCAACGATGCGGCAATGACGGGGATACATGGGAAGGGCCAATCCCGTCCCGACACCGACTTCAAGAATCCGTTCATTCGGCTGAACATTCAAATTTCGAATGGCCGATTCACGGCCTTCGTGAAATACTTTTCCAAACACTCGATCGTAAAACCCCGCATAGGAGGTGTACACACGTTCAATCTTCTCGGGGTCCATGTTTGCCTCCCAAAATTCACACGATCCGGTCTCTGCACCCCTGCAGAGAAACAAACCGTTATGGCGACGCGGGGGAAATCAACATTGAGGCGGGAAACTCATGTGGTCCAAGGCCCGCCGGAAACATTGCCCGGCGTACTGTAGCCAAACTCCTCCGTGTGAGTCAACATGCTTCTTCACGAACTGAAGCAGGTTTTTTGCACAAACTGGCTGGCTTACCATTTACCCAGGACCATCTTACCTGCCTTGATTCATCGCTCCTCCCTGTGTGATAGCTACAGCCATGCTGCTTGCAGGTCTCTTTGCCGGTGCCCTCTTCCTCGGACTACTCGTCGGAGATTGGATCTATTTTATCCGGCTCACGCCGGATGCCGTACGGTACGGCTGCCGCGTGGCGACTCGCCCAGATGAGTGGGTAGGCACAACCCTGGACAGCGTCCGCGATCGTTTCGGCCCTGACGGAGTCCTGATGCTGCCACATGGAGTGGCATGGTGGTACCCGGACCTGTCTCAGATCGCCGTTCGTCCGCAATACCGCCTCTTCTCTCGAAAATTTCGGACCGCTTGGCCTGTGAAAGGCCTCATCCACCTGTCCCCTCATGACCAATTGCTGAGAACGCACTGCGTGAAGCGAATCCCTTGGTCATCCGCAGTCATCACCGTGATCTGGTTTGCCGTTGTCTTGTTGGGATCGCTGACCTTTGTGGTGCAATACGCCCTGGAAGGCGGGTTCACGACGCTAGGCGGAGCGCTTTTGGGCATCGGCATTGTCGGACTTGCCGGCATGGTCGCGCTGTTTGGAATCGTGACGGTGACCTTGTCCTATCGCCTGGAGGACAGCCGCCTCATGCAAGTGTACGATGAACTCCGCGCAGCCATGACGCCGCCCAGCGTGTCCTGAGACAGTACTCTCCCCCATCACCCGCGAAACAAGTCCAAGAGGTGATTGTACTCCACCGGCAGGTTCACGGCGGTGCGATGACGAACCAGGCCGGCAATAATCCCCCGATGTTTCTTCACCAGACCCGACGTCTCAAACGCCTCTCGAAAGCGCTGCCATTGCAAAGCCGGATCGGCTACAATCTTAACCTGTTCGTCTTGGGGAAGCGCATGCACGATGGTCGTTAAGGTACGAACGGCTTTTTCCACACTCTCGTAAGGCGGCGCTAGACTGAGTCGGGCGTAAAACGTCTCCAGGTGCCGGCGGAATTCTTCCCTCAGCACCTGCGTCGGATCTGATACGGGGGGGCGCGCTTCTGCCATAGTGTGTATCTAAGATGATACGGTAGGACAAGGGTACGGAACAACTCTGCAAGGGAGGATCGCATGAACCGGATACTATCCAGCTTCTTCGGTGCACTCGTCATGATGGCCCTGATCGGGTGCTCATCGCATCACCATCGCCATGGCATGATGGGTGGGGGCAACGGCGACGCCTACTGGCAAAAGGGGCAACAAGATATGGAGGGATTGATCAATCGGACCGTCCAGGACCCCGAAAAGGCGAAGGGTGTGAATGCATACGTCGGCGAGATCATTAAGGAGCTCAAAGAGAGCCGCGAGCAGGAACGGGCTTATCACCGGCAGCTCTACACCCTGAATACCAGCTATACGGCGACACCGGACGAATTTTCAAAAATCGTGAACGAGGCGAACATTCAGCGGGCGCAGAGCTCGGCCCGGGTGCTGAGCCTTCGGTTCAAGATGAAAGATTTGATGACAGCCGACGAGTGGAAGGCGCTCTCGGATCGCATGGTCTCCTATAGCGGCCGTTATCAGCATGGAAGCGCAGGGGCCAAGACAGGTTATTGAGCCGTACCCGGCGCGGCCGTGAGCGGCACCGCTGTCCAGGTCGCGCCGGCATCCGTCGAACGATAGAGGCCGCTGCCGTTGGTGCCGGCATAGAGGGTTTGGGTGTTTTGGGGATCCATGGCCAGGGCACGAATGTTCAACGTCGCGAGCCCTTGGTTCATGGCCTTCCAGGTCTTGCCACCATCCGAACTTTTCCAAACCCCCGCTGGGCCACCGATCAACAGCTGGGCTGTTTCCTTCGGATGGATAACCAGGGTGCTGATAAAGGGATCGGAGATGGATTGGCCGATACGCTCCCACTGCTCGCCCTTTGTCGCCGTACGAAAGAGCCCCTTGGTTGTCCCGGCATAGACGACATCGGGATTTGTCTGGTCGATCTCGATGGCATTGACCCCGAGGGCCATGGCTGCCATGAGCTCCCTCTCGGGGATCAACCCGTTATTGATTTTCTTCCAGGTCGTCGCCCCATCATCCGACCGATAGACCCCGCCGGTCGTCCCGCCATAGAGCACCGCCGGCTCTTTAGGGTTGATGGCGATCGACGTCACAATGTGGACTTCCTTCATCCCGCTCATCCGCTCGACCCATTCACGGCCCGCGTCTTTTGAATAAAAAGCGCCGACCGTCGTGGCCGCATAGATCTGTTCGCTGATCGCTGGGTGAAACACGAACTGATTGACGAACGACACGTGCTCTTTCAGTCCGACATTATGCGGCAGCCAATGTTGGCCTCCGTCCGGACTCTTGTAGACCGCATCACCCATCGTCCCGGCATAGATCGCCGCCGGCAGAAGCGGGTCAATCGCCAAGGTCGTCACCCGACGCGCACTGAAGCTCGGAAACTTCTCCCAGGTCCCTCCCCCATCACGCGATTTGTAAACCGCATCGTTCGTCGCGACGTAGAGAATATTCGCATTCGTCGGATGGAGGGCGATCGACACCACCGACTCGCTCTCTTTCTGGCAGCCCAGGGAGAGAAGTGGAAAAAGGAGAAGAGAGACCAATGTGCGGGCGGTACGGGACTTCATCATTGTGGTGGCGGACCTAATCATAGGGATCAGCGATGAGTCAAGCAGGAGAGCTGACCTCTATCGTTGCTCCAAATCCAGAGATCTTCTCTCGCGCTTCACGCTTTGGTTGATAATAATTAGGCATTTCAGTAGACTTCAAGATCATAGGGTTTACGGGGTTGTTGTCATATCCTAGGAGCTTCCTCGACCAGAAGATTCCACCATGGCTGAACTAGTCGAACGCATTACCGTCAACCCAGAGCAATGTGGTGGAAGACCTTGCGTTCGTGGGATGCGGATTCGAGTTGTCGATGTCCTGGATTTACTGGCTGCTGGTCTCTCTCAACAACAAGTCATTGAAGAATTGCCTGACCTCGAAGCTGAAGATATTTCGGCCTGTCTGAAGTTCGCCAGTAGCCGACTCAATCATCCCATTCTCGCCGCGTGAAGATCTGGGTTGATGCGCAGCTCTCTCCCCTCATCGCTCAGTGGCTCAGTTCGACCTATAGCATAGAAGCCATGGCGGTGAGAGACCTGCGCCTACGTGATGCACGGGATCGAGACATCTTTCTCTCAGCACGAGAGGCACAGGCGATTCTTTTGACCAAGGACCGCGACATGGTCGATCTTGTCA
>JAHBWQ010000301.1 GCA_019636915.1 Nitrospira sp.
TGGCAAACACCAATTTCTTGTTGGTCGTCTGCGCTACCCTCATAGTATTACTCCCTCCTCATGAATAATTGAATAAAGATAACGTCTACTCTCGAACCGTACCGATCATTTCGACAGTCACTCAGGCCGTTCCAGAAGGCCGGCCCTCTTCTTGATCCTTGTCCTTGTCTTTCTCTTTCACATCCATGAAGGACTGGGCCCCGACTTCATTCAGCAACATACTCAACTCATTTCCTTGGTCTTGTGCACCGCATTCATACGTTTGACCTTCCGGCGAGCTGAACGTTGCGGGTCGATAATCAGTTTCTGTGTAGGGCTGAGGCGTCACCGCTAAAAACGCCGTCTCAAACTCCATCCAATCGGCCGTCATATCGGCGACCAACTTGAACAGGCCGGAGTCTGCCTTTTTGGCCAACATGCGGCAGAACAACGGCACCCATCGACCGATATGATTCTTCACAAATTTCTTTTGTGCCTCTACCACGATCTGGGTCTTTTCAGGCCCATCATGGCAAAGCGAGTAGGACTCCTTGTACGCAAGGAAATGCATGAACTCGAATTCCACACTGAGGTGATCGAGCCGCTCATGGATGTCCTTGGAGAGTTCGACTCCAAACGCCTTGTAGAACCCGGAGATGTCGCCCATGACGTGAGACTGAGCGAACACATGGTCGTTCCCGAATAGGGTCTCATAGGGAGGACAATCGAGCGTAATCACGTTACTGAACACGCGGCGATGTTCCGACTGGAGATCGCTCAGTTGCCAATTGACGCATTCTGAAGCGATCAGTCCCTCCACTAAGTCCAACTGTTTTTTCAGCGCGACGAGCTTGTCCTTGGCACGTTGGCTCCCATCAGCACCGAGGGCAACGCCCAACGCATCAAGCGCCGTTCGACCGTCCTCGACAAATTCACCACACCGCAAATAGTCCAGAAATTCTTCATCTTCCGGATAGAGGAGGCTCCAGGAGACCAGCAGATAAACCTTGCTTCGACTGAGTGCCCGCTCAACGGCAGGGGAATCCTTAATTGTGGAAGGGTTCGGCAACATGGCGGTTGCAGATGCAGAAACTCTGTGCATCGGCTGTTGACTCGTCATAGAAATCGCCTCCTGTCCGTCATCTTCACCCTGTCTCCCGACCATCACGGTCCAAGGTGCGACGGAAAAGCCATGTATGTATATGAAATGGCCGGTGTGAAGTCAAGGGAGAACTCACCGGCCTCTCTGGGGTCGCGATCGCGCCGATACGATTATGATTGAAGCACCACCGGCTCATGGGGCAATCCTCGCCCCCTGCCTTGCCGGGATCACACGGATCGCGACCCGATCATTGACTGTCTTGCAAATCATCTCGCATATGCCGCACCCCACGCAAGCTTCCGGAGAAACAGACAGGCGCAGCGAGGCAACATCCAGAGCGAGGGCATTTGTCGGACACTTCGAAACACAGGCATGGCAACCCTGACCGGCCGTGCAGAGTCGATGAGATACCTCCGCCATCCCCATTCGAACCTGGTCAATCCCCCTGACCGGCACGAGCGCGTCCGTTTGGCACGCCGAGATGCAGGGGAAATCTTCGCATAACAGGCACGGGGACTGATCGGCATAGAGGATGGGGGTCCCATCAACCGGATGCGCAGCAATGGCCCCCGGGGGACAGGCCGTGACACAATCGTTGCACATGGTGCAACGGTTCAGGAAAACTCCTTCCGCCTCAGCACCGGGAGGACGCAACCAATCCGGTCGCACCGAAGGCGCAGCGGTCTCGACAGCGGAAGCATCCGCGTGCGTGACGAGTTCCTGTGCTGCCCTGACGGTTGAAATGACTGAATCTTTCAGAAACGCTCGTCGACCGTATGAGGGATTGGTGGCCATGAGAAATCTTGACAAAGGTTAGGGATGGTCAAAATCGCTGCCCAGGCGGCCGCAGCAAGCGAGAGGCCGAGGCGTACCGCTTGTGTACGTTGAGGCCTTGAGCGACGCGAGATCAAACCTGGCAGCCATTTTCACCATTCGAGCTACATCACACCGTCGGCTCGCAGCTTATACACTTCCACACAGCGATCGCAGGCTCCGAATTCGATATCCCACCCGGGGTGATTCTCACGGATGAAGTCCAGCACATAGGATTCCAGCTTCGTCCCCATATCTTCGACCCATGAATAGGTCGGAAATCGGCACAGGGGACAGGGAAACCCGGGCATCAGCATGATTTTATTCTGCGTCTCCGGCACCTCCCCGCCTTCGACATCCACGGCCCGATCCATCACGCGAAGGATGTCGGCGGCCATTTCGATCAACTCTGAATGGGAGAAGTAAGAGGTCTGCCAGAGCCCCTCGAACACCGACTTCAGTTGAGGAGGCGGAATCTTTCGGTACCAGGACCGGAATTCCTTGAATCGATCCTCCTTACTCAACATCGGTTCCTTGCCCGCCGCAACGAGCCGGCTATCCACGCTCAAACTCCATAACACACGATACCGCTGCAAGATCAGGGTCTCTTCACCGGGATTCAGTCCCACCTTCGTGTCGGGGTCGTAGCCGAATGACGGATCAATCATGTCGGAGATATGCATCAACTCATGGCGGCAATAGCGAGTGAGCGCCGGATCATAAAATCGACGAGGAATCAACTTAATCCCAACCCCTTTCATCCCCTTTTCCTCAAACTCTTTGGCCAAGTCCCTTTCAACCGAGCCCCATTTTCTCAAGATATCGACGCCTTCTTGATCTTCTTTCAAGACCCCTTTGACCAAGACGATACCAATCTTCTCCTTCAGCAACGGGTTCTCATTGAAGGAATCACGAACGATGTCCGAAAACCCCCAGGTCCCGAAGAGGTACTGGTACAATTTCTTGAATTCTGCCTCCCGATCTTCGAGGATGAACTTCTCGTAGATGGGATCGGCATATTCATGGAATTCCTTGTAATAGGTCGGATCCCCCTCCCGTTCCGTCTTTTCGACGAATGAGTCGATCACTTCCTGGAGCAATGCTGGTTGGAACCTGATTTCCATTGAAATACTCTCAATCTCACGTTGAGGCCATTGCCACACACCTTGCCGCACCGTTCGGGTGCAAGGAAGTCGGAACACCGGCTTGTGATTTCAGTGACGTCCGCTGAACACCCTCGGCATCACCCTAGAGTCTGCCGTTCACACAGACAGGCTCATCGAAGAGTTGACTTGATCATGAGGCATCTCTTACGATCCGAACGGTCAATGAATTATACTGGGCGGATTGTTAACCAATCAAGGACCAGACAGCCAAGGAAACGCACGACCTATGCCCGATCCAACGATGACTCCTTTTCTCGCGCCCGGCTCTACTCAAGCACAACCCACATCAACCCCACCCATCGATTTCCTCGAATATTGGGGAGCTGATTGTCGGGAAGTGAAGACCTTCCGAGGCCATTCACATGGCGTGTGGACCGTCGCCTTTTCACCGGATGGGACCATGCTTGCAAGCGGGGGCGCAGAACGCCTCGTCCGCATGTGGGATATTGAAACCGGTCGGCTTCTCCGTTCTCTTCGCGGCCATACCCACGATATCCGTGCCATCGTTTTCACTCCCGATGGACAAACCCTCGCAACCGGCAGCGAAGACCGTACCATCCGACTCTGGAACGGCAAGACCGGCGAACCTGTAAAACTTCTCTTCACTCGGTACGACCATAGCGTCTGCAGTTTGTCCCTCTCGCCGGATGGCCTCATGCTGGCACGTGGGAGCCATAACAAGGACATCAAGATTTGGGAAGTCACCACCGGCACCGAGCTGATGACCCTTCTAGGCAAAGACGAGTACGACCACCATTGGTCTGTGTGCGTCGCATTCTCACCAGACGGCATTCATCTCGCCAGCGGGACCGATATCGGAAAGATTAAAGTATGGGAGGTACTGCCGAGCGGAGAGGAAAAGGTCCTCCACGACGGCCATTGGCGAAAAGACCAAGTGGATTCCACCGAGACCCGCGGCTACTTC
>JAHBWQ010000302.1 GCA_019636915.1 Nitrospira sp.
AGTCGATGGCGAATACAATTGAGCGTATCCATCTCCGACAGTGGTTTGAGATGATAGTCGACGACAATCCGTTGGGCGAATTGAGTCATATCGATCCGTTGAAGCAGCGTATAGAGATCAGGTTGACCGGAGAGAATGATCTGTAGCTTTAAAGTCCTCCCGTCGTTCATGTTCGACAACAAACGCAGCTCTTCGAGCAACTCCGCACCCAGGCTTTGTGCTTCATCAATGACGAGAATGACACGTCGTGACCGCTTCGATTCTTGAGAGAGAAACTCTGCAAAGAGGTGGTAGGCCTCGATGGGGTCAAGCCGTTTGGTACTTAACCCAAGAGACAAGAGGATCCATGGCAAGAGTTGCTCGATATCGTACCGTGCATTGGTCACCAACCCGATTTTGTGCCGGCTTCCATGCTCAGCGATGAGCTTCTGGAGAAGGGAGGTCTTCCCGACACCGGGATCCCCGGTGAGCACCATAAAGGGGGACTCACTCAGAATGCCGTATTCCAACAGACTATAGGCCGCCTGATGCTCTGTGCCCTGATAAAGAAAACTGCTGTCTGGTAGGAGTGCGAACGGTTTGGCTTTGAACCGATAGAAGGATTCGTACATAGATCTGCCGTTCTAGATACAACGGTGCGGCCTAGGGGGCCAACAGGGCCTTCATATCCGCAAGGGTCAAGGACGATCGTCCAGCCTTGTTTAGCACCGTTCCTAAGACTGGCCGTGAGTTCTTGACCAACGATAGGGCGCGCTGCAATTCCTCACCCGTCGTCTTCCCCTCCTCAACGACCATCAGAAGCGCGTCCGTGTACGGAGAGAACGCCAAGACATCCGCCGTATGCAGCAATGGAGGGAGATCAAATATGACGACTCGTGAGGGATAGCGATGCTTCAACTCTTCCACCAACGCAACCATCTTCGGTGAGGTCAGGATTTCAGTGGAATTTGAGATCGCGCGACCTCCGGGCAACAAGACAAAGCGCCCAATCCCAGGGTGCAACAGCAAATCTTCAACAGGCTGATCATCAAGCAAGTAGTCGGCCAGCCCGAGACAATCTTTCAAACCAAATACCTGATGCACCGTAGGATCCTGCAAATCCGAATCCACCAACAACACGGTCTGCGTTGTTTCCATTGCCAGACTGACCGCTAAATTGACGGCCGTCAGGGTCTTCCCTTCTCCATAACCGGGACTCGTCACACCGACGACATTCCATCCATTTTCCCGAAGCCGCTGTGTGACTTGGGTTCGAAGGATTTTATAGGCGTCGACGAACGGCCCCTTCTTATGCGCGGCCATCACGCGATACTTACGCAAAACCGTGTGGGGGATGCTCAGTGATCTGGTCCTTGTATAAGTAATCGGCGGCGGAACCGACAGGGTCGCAGTTCCCCCGGTGGTTTCACCACGGGCGGAGAAACCTCTGAAATCCTTATACAAGTCAAGTGCGGCACGGATACGATCCATAATAGCCTTTTCTTGGTTATTCTGCTCCAAACCGCCTTAAGGCGGAAAACCATAGGACATCCAAAGGGGTCACAAAGACGTGCACCAACACGATAGCCGTCGCGACAACGCCAATTCCAGCCGTTTGCACGACCCTCCGCCTGAGCTTGACGTGGAACACGTCTTCTTCATTCGGCATGAACGGAATCACCGCGAGAGGGAACTGCTGCGTCAGGACCACGAGTTGATCGGGCGTTCGTATGGAATGATCAAGTGATTCGGCGGCTGCTCCCACACCAACTCCCCCGCCTACCGCGAGAAGGAATCCAAGAAGAACGATGGCAAGTCGATTGGGTTTATACGGCTTCTCGGGAAGACTGGGCGGGTCAATGAGCGAGAAGCGTTCGCCTTTTCGCTGAACCTCCAATCCTTCCGATACCTTTGCCTCCAGCAATCGTGAGCGAATCTCTTGATATTTTTGCCCCGAGGTGTCTCGATCTCGCGTCAGCACCAGATACTCAGGCTCAATCTCTGGCCCTCGTTCAAGACGCGTGGCATATCCTTGCAATCGCCGCTTGATGTCCGTACGGGTACTCCGAAGCGCCTCCAGTGAGGAGGTCACGGAGTTCAGCTGAGCCTGCAGATTAATATAGGCCGGATTTTCAGGCCGCTGCTTCACAACCTTCCGGGGCACGCTTCGGAGTCGATACACTTCCTGCTCTAGGCCGGCGACTTTTCTATGAGCCTGGAGCACATCGGGATGCTCGGACCCCAATCGGTCTGAATCCGCTGCGAGGGCTGTACGTGCCTCATTGAGCCGCTTGGAAGCTTCGTCGGCATCAGGGGGCTCTCCCGCTTCTTTTTCCAACGCGTCGATCTCTTGTTTCATCTTAATAATATCGGGGTGCTCAGGAGAAAGGTTGGCGGCGATCGCCGCATACTCCGCACGCAATGCCCGCAATCGCTCGGTTGAATCGAGAATGCGCTCCCCCGTCACGGAGAGAATTGGCGTATTTGGTTTAACCGTCGCCAATTCCCCATCGAGATACGTTTTGCGTTCTTCCAGGCCACGAACCTGCTGATCAATATCCATCAACTCACGTTCTGCTTGGTTCATCAATTGTTGATTCAAGGGCATCAGCTCAGGAAGCGCCCCTTTGGCCCGCTGCTTAAATGAGGCGATCTTCTCATCAATCTCGCTGATGTGCCGTGCAAGATTTTCCGCCTCTTGCTGAAGAAAGGAAGTGGCTTCCTGCGCTTGCCGCTCACGACTCTTCAGGTTTTCCCCAAGAAACAAGCTCGTCAGTTCATTGGCCACTTTCTGAGCCAATTCGGGAGATCGACTCAGATAGGTCACAGTGAAAGCAATGGTCGCCTTGGTGGCATGTTGCGTACGCTTATCCACGACATCCGCGCTGATGACATCAACTTCGATGTCTTTCACGAATCGCGTCACGATCTCTTCCGCCGGGGCACTTTTCTGCTGATCCTCATACAGATTGAACTGCTCCACGACTTTCCAGAGCGTTGTCCGACTCATCACTTGTTGTTTGATGGTCTCAATGCGTTGGTCCGCATAACTTGTAATCGTTGATCGGACAAGATCCGACGGGATCTCCTGCTCCTCGATCAAGATTGTGGCCGTTGACTTATACGTCGGCGGCCAGAGAAACGCCAACAGCAAGGAGACCGTCAATAGGCCAAGGCCGGTCAGGAGGACAAGTTTACGGCGGCGATGGAAGGCCCCGATGTAGTCCTTCAAACCCATGGTTGGTGCGGGAGCTTGGAGTGAGCCGTGTGTCTGTGCCATAGCCTCAGTGGGACCATGAAAGTTTGGGGGGGGAATAGGTCACCATCAACGTCGTCGCATGAGACTCAGCCGAGCTGAGTGCGGTGTCTATATCGCGCCATCGATACATGTACGACACCTCCGCGCGCCACCATTCGAAAAACTGCCATACCAACTTCGGAGCCACGCTGACATACCGGTTTTCTGGAAAGGTTCCGCCGATGGCCGTGCCCGCCTTTCCGGTCGTGAGCATTCCAACCACATTCAGCCCGCAGGTCAGAGTCTCCGAAAGATCATAGGTTCCGGAGAGCTCGCCTCGATTGGTCTGAATCAAGAGCCCAAATCCGCTAGGGCTTAGGTCTCGAGCAACCGAAACCTGCAGCATGGCTCGTTCAAACTTTTTCATCATACTGGCCCCTGCCAACCACACCGTCTCATTGGCAACAACGGAGCCACCCGGTGTCTGCGTCGTGGAGGACAAAAACCTGGGACCGCCATAGACAGTTCCTGTCAATGATTCATCAAAGGCATGGGTAAGACTCATGTTGATTCCTGGAAAGTTGGCTCGAAATGGGACTGGTGAGTCCGTGGTTCGGATATCCGTATAGGACCCTGACAGTTGAACCTGATCGCGTTCAGTCAGCAGATACTGCAATCCAGTCGTCCCACCCACGACGCGATGGTCCGCCAACTTGGCGGTTTCATACGTCGTGTCAAACAACTGTACGCTGGATTGAA
>JAHBWQ010000303.1 GCA_019636915.1 Nitrospira sp.
GGCCCGCGGGTGGCGAGGCAATGGCATCCGCGTGACGGGTGAGTATGCCAACCGTACGACGCTGTTGGAGACGTTTCAAGCCTGTGTGGATGCCGGCGGATGGACGACACTCTTACAGGATTCTGGCCTGCGGTCCATGATGTCCGCGTCCAAGAGAAAGGAGGTGGATGAGCAAATCGGAGCGGAGCAGGTGCCGGAACTCACGCGCGAGGCGATTCGCGCCACCTTTGCCACGCTCCATGACTCACGAGTGGACATGTTCGAGCAGGGGGTGATTGAGTGCTTTCGCCGTCTCTCGTGGGACTACAAGACGAATCTCCCGCAGCAATTCGGGAAGCGCATGGTCATGACATATGTGACTTCTTACGGCAGTGCCAACAAGCGGGAGACCGATCATCTGGACGATCTCCTCCGCGTCTTTCACCTCTGTGATGGCAAGCCGGAGGCCGATCACCGGACGGGTGCCTATCGTCTCATTGCCGATGCGATGCAGACGACCTCAGAGTGGCCCAAGCTCACCGAGAATGACTATCTCTCCATTCGGCTCTTCAAGAATCACAATGGGCATGTGACGTTTAAAAGACCGGATCTGATTCAACGGCTGAACCGGATCATCGCCAAGCACTATCCCCATGCGTTGCCCGCGCCGAAAGGCTGAGGAGGGATGAAGCTGGTGCGATGGGATAGCAGATAGGAGGGAAGGGAATCAGGACTCCCTGTCCTTCTTTCTATCACGTTTCCCGCCCCTCACCCACGACGGGGCGGGGACGCCTGATTCTGAGCTCGGCGGGTGGGGCGTTGCAGGCGTGCCCGCCTCATCAGCCGCCCCGCTGTCCCCATGTTTTGGGGATAACCGTGTGCACAGATCGAGCAGTTGCTCTGAATGTTCGTGCATGAAGACCGATTGAGCACGTTGCCTACTCTTTAGGCATCGGTTCTGTGCGGATGTTGCCACAATCGGTTGGGGTGCCCTGGCGTGTTAAGGGCGCAGCGTCCAATAGACCACGACGGCTGAGAAAAACGTCACCAGCGCCGCGAGGAGATTCAGATACCCCAGCGTGGCGGCCCGGCGCATCCGCGCCTCGGTCGTGTCCAATACCTCGGTGACTTCCTTCCGAATGGCGCTGGCCACGTCCGTGGTGTGGGTCGCCATCTGCGTCTTCATGGTCTCTGTGGTGGCCGTGAGCGAGGCCGTGACGATCCGCTCCGCTTTGGCTGTCGTCTCCGCGCCCCATCGATCGAGCAGGGCTTCGAGCGTGGTGCGATAGTCCTCGAGCAGGGCGTGGTGCGCGGACCGGCTCTCAGCCAACAACCGTATGTGCATCGTCTGCACCATCAAAATCGGATCCGCTCGGTCCAGCGCCACGCCATGCTTCGAGGCAATTTCCTTGAGCAAGTCGTCGGTGGGATCCTCGCCCATCACAACACCGGCACGGCAGAGAATTGTTCGAAGAGCTGCTTCTTGATGATCGACAACCGTTGCCGCTCCATGATCATGATCGCTGGCGACGCCACCGCCTCATCGAACGTCAAATGATTCTGGAGCATGTTGCTGAGGTCTCGCCCAAAGGTTTCTTTTTTGAGATCCGGGAGCCGAATAATGGCTGCCACCCGATCTTTGTTCTCCAGATAGGCTTTCATTTCCTCGAACGTTTTGCCCTTGAGTTCAATCGGACCCCAGTAGGGATTCAGCCATACGATGAATTGCACGTCAGCCGGAAATTGCTTCACGAGTTGGGCGAACCCATTGATGGTATCGGACGACGCTTGTCCGCCTGTAACCACGGTATGCACGACGAGCTGATGGCTCATGTCGCGCAGCAAGTTTGGAATGTGGTTCGTCAGCAGATACGCCGAGAGCGGGACAAACGTACTCGCACCATTATCAATCACCACATCCACTTTGGTCCTCGCCACGAGTTCAATCAGGTGATCAAAACTGCGTGGGTCAATCTCATCCCCCTGCATGATGGTGAGATGCTGCACCTTCAAACTCTTATACGCCTCAAACGAGGCGTTCACGGGATCGGTATCGAGACAGAGCGGGAGCTTGCCTTTGCTCAATTTGTACTGCGCGATGAACGAGGCAATCATGGATTTTCCGACGCCGCCTTTGCCCTGTAAGACCAGGTGAATGAGTGCCATTAGATTAATTCCTCCAAATTCGGAATGGGGTTAAAGGTGAAGCCGCTGGCTGTTCCTGTTGTTGATGGCTGGGGTGGCGTCCTCGATGGGACTGGCTGAGGACGTGGGGGAGGCTGTTCCAGGGTCTTCACCACCAACCTATTCACGTACAGCCGAAAGGCCTGATAGCTGAACGCAATCTTCCCTTCCTCTTTCAGCGTGCGCCAAATCGTGGCGACCGGCCAACCATCTTCCATCGCCTGATGAATCTCTTGCCGTAACGCGAGGAAGACCGCCCGGTTCTGTTCACGCTTCGACGCGCGTTGTTGTGTCACGCGCTCCGCAATCCGTGCCGACAAGCTTTTATCCATTACACCCTTAGTTGACTGGTACGGCTAGGATAAATAGAACGCTAAAAAAAAGCAAGAACAAATGAGAAAGATCAATTGCAACACATATACAGATATGGTTTAATTCGTTTTAAGAACTGATAAACGCAGGGCAGGATAGGTGAAGGGGGCCCACCAGTGCAACTGGTGAGACACCCTTCACGGGTCCCTTCTTCGCGCCTCCGCGCTCAACGGGGGGCCTATCCTGCGGAACAGACAGATGAAGGCAAAAGAACCGAAGAATCGCAAAGACTACCAACCGATCAAAGTCTATTGTTTCCCAAACGAGCGGCAGACCATCGAGCAACAAGCCCGCTCGACTGGATTGAGTAAGTCGTCCTATCTCTTACGTGTCGGCATGGGCTATCCCATCCGCAGCATCGTGGACCATCACCAGGTCGAAGAGCTGGTCAAGATCAACGGGGATCTCGGGCGACTCGGCGGACTCTTGAAGCTCTGGCTCTCGAATGAGAAGTCCGTAGGAGGAATTGATGCCCGCACCATCCGCGAGACGTTGCAGAAGATCGACCGCACGCAAGATCACATGCTGAATCTGATGAGCAGGGTTCTTCGCCCACAGGCCGAGCCCATGACGAGTACAGGCACAAGGACAGAAAAGGACCCAGGCACATGATCATCAAACATGTGCCGATGCGAACCCTGCGGAAGAGTAACGTCGTATCTCTCGTGGACTATCTGACGAACACCCAAGGTCGACAGGAACGGGTCGGGGAGATCGCGTTGACGAACTGTCAGAGCGACCGGCCCGACGCGGCGTCACTCGAAATGTTGAATACCCAATCGCTCAACACCAGAGCTCAGTCGGATAAGACCTATCATCTCATCATCAGTTTCCGGCCCGGTGAGCTGCCCTCGACTGAGACCCTGCGAGCAATCGAAGCCAGAGTCTGTCACCGATTGGGATTCGGAGAACATCAGCGGGTAAGCGTGTTGCACCATGACACCAACAATGTGCATCTGCATCTGGCGATCAATAAAATCCATCCGACGCGGTACACCCTGCATGAGCCGTACAAAGCCTATCGGGCCTTCGGAGAACTGTGCGACAGTTTGGAGGAGGCCTTTCATCTCGAGCAGGACAACCACCATGTCCGGAAAACCGGCGGGGAGAATCGGGCGTCAGATATGGAACGGCAGGCGGGCACCGAAAGCCTGATCGGCTGGATGCAACGGGAGTGTCTTCACGAACTTCGGTCGGCACACACATGGTCTAAATTGCATCAGGTGCTCCATCACCATGGGCTCGCAATCCAACCACGCGGCCAAGGGCTCGTCATCACGGACGGGCAGGGGACCTTTGTGCGGGCCAGTTCGGTGGCGCGGGATCTGTCCAAGATGTCGCTTGAACGCCGTCTTGGTCTGTTTGAGCCTCTTGGTATCGCTCAGACCACGAAGCCCACGTGCCGCTACGAACCAAAGCCGGTTCGCAG
>JAHBWQ010000304.1 GCA_019636915.1 Nitrospira sp.
GGTGAGGTGGGGACAAAACCTTGTGGCTACCGTCGCGGCAAAGCTCAGCGCGCCACCTGCTCAGGCCCCTGCAGCAGGGCGCTACCAGGCGCATGGCCACGTTGCCAGCGGTGATCCGCCCGAGGTCATCATCAAGGAATCGGCCCAACAGGATCTCGTGATTGTGGGGGCCTATGGCTTTCAGAGCGAGGCCCGGTTCATCTACGGGAGCGTCACGCAGAAAGTCCTGCACCGTGTCGCCGTCCCCGTCCTGGTCATCGGATAAGAGGACTTAGTAGCAGGATGCTGAAAAGTCTGCCAGCGGCGTTCCCCGCCTTGCCGAAGCGGCTTCGCGAGGCAGGTCGCATCGCTTGAGGGGCGTGAAGTGTTTCTCGCCATTCGACAAAACTCAGAGCCGTGAGCACGTCGAACGGTGAAGCGTCGGTCGTTTGCGAGATACGAGAGACGAACAACCAGGTACGAGAGTGCGGCATTGCTCGGAGAACGTCGCGTCTTGGCGCGCCGGGGTTGGGTGGGTGAGAACAGCAGTCCTTTTGAGCATCCTGAAAATGTGCTGAGTGTGAGTACCGTAGGGGAAAGTCCGGCTCTATTATTGGCATCAAAGAGTTCCCGCAGCCTCTTAAGAGGACGGGCGGTATGGCCAACGTCAGTCGCATAGAGCTGATGTACTCAGCCTGAGTCAGGAACCTGAATGCTGACAGGTACTGAGAGATGAATTCGTATATGGCTAAAATCTTCACGCAATAACGTAGAGGGAACCATTATGTCGTCAGAAAAAGATGCCGCGAAGGTCCAGGACGCCGGACCTGCTCCTCTTGATTATCTTCCCGGACTCACACAGAACGCCAAAACCGATGTGATGTCCGGTTTTATTCTGTTTCTCATCGCGCTGCCCTTGAGTCTGGGCATTGCGATTGCCAGCGGAGCGCCGCCGATTGCGGGAGTAATTGCCGGCTTCATCGGTGGCATCCTGGGCTCTCTCCTTGGAGGCTCCTATGTCACCATTAACGGCGCAGCGGCCGGCCTGATTGCCATCGTCTATGGTGCGGTACAAGCGATGGGCGCCATGCCCGACGGCACTGTGAATGTCGAGGCAGGCTTCCGATATGCGCTGGCCGTCGGTGTGATCTGCGGTGGTCTGCAGATTCTCATGGGGCTGGCCAAACTGGGGAAGCTCACGAACATGTTTCCGTTGAACGTCGTGCATGGCATGTTGGCCGGCATCGGTATCATCATCATGTCCAAGCAGATCCATTCCCTGCTGGGCGTGACCTTCTCCGGGAAGATGATTCCGACGATCCTGGCGATTCCCTCCAGCTTCGCCAATCTGGTTCCCAGCGTGGCCATGATCGGTGGACTGAGCTTGGCCATCATGATCGCGTGGCCGTATCTTGGAAAAATCGGCAAACTGATGCCCGCACCGATGGCGGTCATCCTGGTCACGGTGCCTTTGGCTCAAATGCTCAACATCGGTCCGGAGTTTCTCGTCAAGGTACCGCTGGATTTCATGGGTTCTTTTCAGGGCCCTGACTGGGGTATGGCCGGGACAGGGGTGTTCTGGAAATTCGTCGTGACCTATACGCTCGTCGCCAGCCTGGAATCGCTCTTGACCGCCGCCGCTATGGACCAGATGGATCCGTGGAAGCGCCGGTCCAACATGAATCGGGAGCTGCTCAGCAAAGGCACAACCAATGCGCTGTCCTCGTTTATCGGCGGGCTGCCGATGATCGCGGAAGTGGTGCGTAGCTCGGCGAACATCATGAACGGCGCTCGGACCCGCTGGTCCAACTTCTTCCATGGACTCTTCCTTCTTCTCGCTGTCGCACTCTTCCCTGGTGTCCTCAACATGATTCCCCTGGCGGCGTTGGCCGGCATGCTGGTGTTCATCGGCTTCCGTCTGGCACACCCCAAAGAGTTTATCCATGCTGCGCATATCGGCAAGGAAGAAGTGGCCTACATGGCGGTCACGACCATTATCGTGGTGGCAGTAGACCTGCTGTGGGGTGTTATTATCGGGTTTGTGATCGCGGTTGTGACCAATGCCATACGCGGTGTCCGTTCGCCGAAAGCCGATGCCGTCGTGGAAGAACGGGGCGACGCCCTAGTCCTGAAGCTCAAGGGTGCCCACGGCTTCATGAATTTCGTGTCGATGCGCGACCAGCTGGACAAGCTTCCTCCCGGCAAGAAACTGGCGATCGACTACAGCGGGGTGAGCTACATGGACCACACGGTGAATGAGCGATTCCACCTCTTCAACGGCGAATACGCCCTGACGGGCGGTAGCGTGACATCCGTCGGTAAGGAGGGCCTTAAGCCTACCTCGCACAGCGACGTGTCGGCGCTGGTCAGAGGGTAACGAGGGACATGAGCGGAGCGTGAAGTCCACTTCTCGAGGTTGAGAGTCATATTCTCTTTGGAAGGGCACAGCTCCGGTTCACCAAATGAAGGGGGAGTCCATGATGCGTGTCGTACTTGGCGTGGGGTCGGCAAGAGAAACCCTTCCAGCAGTCAACCAACTCGGGTTACTCTACCGGTTGGACGAAGTTGTGCTTGTACATGGGGCTAAGATGGAAGCCATGCAAGAATATGGCAGGCTCCGTGACGCCGCAATGGAGTCTGGTCGCCGGCACATCGAAGAATGCCGCGCTCTGCTTTCAACCGACATTCCTTCTATCCGTACGTTGTGCGATGCTCAAGATCCATCCTCCTTTATTCTCGACACTGCCGCCACGGTGAACGCCGACCTCATTGTTATGGGTACCCGCGATTTGGCCAGGCTGACTGAGGTGTTTATCGGCAGTATCTCGCACCGTGTCCTCGTCCATTCACCGGTGCCGACTTTGATCGTGAAAGAAGCAGCTCGTCCTGTTTCGAAGGTCCTCCTGGCGGTCGAAGGTTCGGAGGACGCCTCCCGTTTGCAGGCGTGGCTGATCGCGCATCCCTTCAAGAACCCCGTGTCCCTCACGGTCCTCTCCGTGGTTTCTTCCCCTCCGGTCACCAGCGAGCATGGGATGGTCGAACGGGATGTTGCGCACGAGGAACGCACTCTCAAGGCCAGGCAGATTGTCGATGGCACAGCCAAGGCCTTGAATGGTCCACGGTTCACGGCTTCTGCGGATGTCCGTGGGGGCGATCCTGCTGAGATTATTTGCGAAGTCGGTAAGGATTACGATCTCATTGTGGTCAGCTCGCATGGACGAACAGGGGTTCGTCGTTTCTTGATGGGTAGCGTCTCAGAGGATATTGTGTATCGGGCCGACCGCTCCGTCCTCGTCGTGCGCTGATTCGTACTATATTCGTGTCAGGGGCCTCCTCGTATGGCAACAATAGATCTCTATCGCCTGGCAAGCAGGTTGTAGAGACATCCCACGGTGCATCTGCAATTCTTGGCGCTGCAGATTCTTGAAACTCCTGCTTTCAGGCGATCCCTATGCCATCGCGCGGGTAAGAGGCACCCAACATTCGAGGTATTGGACGAGTGACACTCGCCTAATGCTCTTGTGCCCGCGATGTAAGACACATAGATGGGGGGGAGTGAGGTAAGCTCGAAAAAGTGGACGCCTTCAACCTACAATGAGAGGTCCGGAGGTGTGAGATGGAACAGGTACCGCGACAGCAGTATACGAAGGAATTCCGGGAGCAGGCCGTGCGGTTGGTCCTGGAACAGCAGGTGACGATTCCGGAGGCAGCCCGACGCCTCGCCATGGCGGGCAGGACTCTCGAGCGCTGGGTGTGTCGAGCGCGGCAGGGCCAGCTCACAACGCTGGGGGAGAACAGCCGGCCTGTCACGGAGCTGGAAGTAGAACTATCCCGGCTCAAACGGGAGCTCGCTGAGGCCCGGATGGAGCGTGACATCTTAAAAAAAGCCACGGTAGGTTCAACCGGTGAGAGCAACACCTGCCTCCAGTATAGCCGCTGGCGTCCGAAACCCCAACGTCTTCCGTGGACATTGATTCAACCGTA
>JAHBWQ010000305.1 GCA_019636915.1 Nitrospira sp.
GAAAAGATTGCCGTTCAGGAAGCGACGCGTCTTGATATTCCGGTCATTGCGATTCTGGACAGCAACTGCGACCCGGATCACATCACCTATCCTATTCCAGGAAATGACGATGCGATCCGTTCCATCAAGCTGATTACGTCAAAAATTGCCGATGCCTGCATCGAAGGCGCCCATGTGAAAGCACAGCGCGAAGAGGCCGAGTTCCAAGCAACCCCTGCGTCCGGCGGGGAGAGGAAGCCGGCGGCGCGATCCGAGGGCGTGGCTGTATCATAAGCCTCGTGCAGAGTGGTCCATCAATGCTTTTATTTTCAATGCTCGTGTGAAGGAAGAACGAATCATGGCAGGATCTAGTCAGCTCGTGAAGGAACTTCGGGAGAAAACAGGGGCCGGTATTTTAGATTGTCAAAAGGCGCTTACTGAGAACGGCAATGATGTCGAAAAAGCCATTGACTACTTGCGTCAGAAAGGTCTGGCGGCAGCGGCAAAAAAAGCTGGGCGCGAGACCAATCAGGGTCTGATCCATTCCTACATCCATATGGGGGGGAAAATCGGTGTCTTGATCGAGGTAAATTGCGAAACGGATTTCGTCGCTCGCAATGAAGAGTTCAAAGTCTTTGTCAACGATCTGGCTCTGCAGGTTGCGGCTGCAAAACCGACGTTTGTCAAGCGTGAGGACGTTCCCGCCGAAATGGCTGAGAAAGAAAAAGTGATCTACGAAGGCCAGGCGAAAGAAATGGGTAAACCGCCTGCTGCATGGCCAAAAATCGTCGAGGGAAAACTCGAAAAGTTCTATCAGGAAAACTGTTTGATGGAACAGTCTTTCATCAAGGATCCGGCCGTGACGGTCAAAGATTTACTCGCGCAAAAGATCTCGAAGATCGGTGAAAATATGAACATTCGCCGATTTACCCGTTATCAGTTGGGCGAAGTATGAGCTCTGCCAAATACCGACGCCTCCTGCTCAAAGTCAGTGGGGAGATGTTGGCTGGTGAGCAGGGTTACGGCATCCAACCCTCCATTCTGGAAACGCTTGCAGCAGAGATCGCCTCCGTCGTGGCGCTTGACGTACAAGTGGCCATTGTCATAGGGGGCGGCAATATCTTTCGAGGGATCGCCGCGAGCGCGTCCGGCATGGAGCGGGCCTCCGCCGACTATATGGGGATGCTGGCGACGGTTCTCAACGCATTGGCGCTTCAAAACGCGTTGGAACGCATCGGGATTATCACCCGGGTTCAATCTGCCATCGAGATGCGTCAGTTGGCAGAAGGCTACATTCGTCGGCGGGCGATTCGCCATCTCGAAAAGAACCGAGTGGTCATTTTCGCCGGTGGCACGGGGAACCCCTACTTCTCGACGGATACGGCGGCTGTGCTCCGGGCCATGGAGATCAGTGCGCAGGTCATCATGAAGGGGACCAAAGTCGACGGGATTTATGATGCAGACCCAGTCAGCCATCCCATGGCAAAGAAGTACGATCGGATTTCCTTTCTCGCTATTTTGAATCAGAATCTCAAAGTGATGGACTCAACAGCCATCAGTCTTTGTATGGATAATAAACTGCCGCTCGTCGTCTTCAACCTCAAGGTGCCGGGTAACTTCAAACGAGTGGCTTTGGGCGAACCGATCGGGACCGTCGTCTCGATCGGTGATCGTTGATCCCATTACGAGGTGTGTCATGTCCAACGCTGCTCCTGTTCGCCAGGCCTTTGTTTCTCACATGGATCAATCCCTAGAACATTTACGGAAGGATCTGTCCGGTCTCCGAACCGGACGAGCGTCCGTCTCCCTGCTTGATGGGATTCGTGTCGATTATTACGGAACCATGACACCGTTAAAACAGATCGCCAATGTGGCGACGCCCGAAGCTCGATTGATCACCATCCAACCCTGGGAGCCCCAGCTGATCAAAGAGATTGAAAAAGGGATTGCAAATGCGGGCTTAGGTGTGACGCCGTCCAATGACGGCAAGATCATTCGAGTTCCGCTTCCCCCACTGACTGAAGAACGGCGAAAAGAATTGACGAAGGTATGTAAGAAGCATGGAGAAGAAACAAAAGTACAGATCCGGGGGTTCCGAAGAGAAGCAAATGAAGAGTTGAAGAAACTCCAAAAAGATGCGAAGCTCACCGAGGACGAATTACGAAAGGCTGAACACGAGACGCAGAAACTTATCGAACAGTACGGACAAAAAATCGATGACATCATCAAGAAAAAGGAACAGGAAATCATGGAAGTGTAGAGTGGCTTCTTCCTGATCCTCCCCTCCTTACGTGTCGATTACCCGGAGTTTTCACCCAACTGTTGCGACCGTTGACCTGACTGCTCTGAGTCACAATCTTTCCCAGATTCGAAAGTGTCTTGCTCCTGGCTGTGTCGTCATGCCGGTGATTAAGGCCAACGCCTATGGGCATGGGGCCATCGAAACCGCGTGGGCACTCATTCGTCAGGGAGTATCGCATCTCGCGGTGTTTTCAATCGAGGAAGCGATTGCACTGCGCCAAGCCGAAATCGCGGTATCACTCGTCGTGCTGGGTCCGTTCTTCCCGCAACAGGTCGAAGACCTCATGGCCTACCGGCTGACTCCGGTCGTGAGCGATCGGTCCGTACTCGAGGTGCTGGTGCATGCCACTCGTTCACGTCAGGCTCCCTACCCAATTCATCTAAAAATCGAGACCGGCATGAATCGGCTGGGTCTGACGGAGTATGAACTTGAGACTCTGCTCAACCAGCACCATTTCCCTCCTTCGCTCCAGCTCGAAGGGCTCATGTCACATCTGGCTGATAGTGACGGTGCTGCTTGCGATACGACCGACACACAGATCACTCGATTCAACAAAGCCCTGAAAGTCGCTCGTGACGGAGGATACGAGGTCCCGCTGGTTCATCTGTCGAATAGCGGTGGCATCATCCGATTCCCGTCGGCGCACTATACGATGGTCCGTCCTGGTATCATGCTGTATGGATATCATACGCTTCCGAGTACGGTGCGAGTGCCTGACTTGCAACCGGTCCTCTCGCTCAAGACCTGCATCGCCCAACTCCGTCTTATTCAACCAGATGATCGTGTGAGCTATAACGGTACCTTCATTGCACGCAGATCGACACGTATCGCCATTCTTCCAATCGGCTACGCTGATGGACTGAGCAGACGTCTCTCGAATCGTGGAGTCGTTCTCGTTCGGGGACAACGAGTTCCCATCGTCGGACTGGTCTGTATGGATATGGTGATGGTAGATGTCACTACAGTCTCTGATGTGATGGTCGGCGATGAGGTCGTCATCATCGGGCAGCAAGGGGGGGAGATAATTACGGCAAAGGATATTGCTGAGTGGACAGGAACAGTCCCCTACGAGGTCTTATGTGCGATCAGTTCAAGAGTGCCGAGACTCTATCACTCTTCGTAAATCCTCATCACTCTCCAGTTTGTTTTCAGCCCCTAGCAGGATACGAAAAAAGAACGCCTGTTCATACAGGTGGTCCTATAACCGGCAGTTGAAGCAGCAGCCTGCAGGGGGATAGCCTTGCTGTACGCGGGAGTACGGCAGATTTCTTCGTACGAAGGGAGTCCCCCACTGGGTGCGACATCATGCAAGGCCGTGGCCAGACAGAACGGGGCGATTGCACGCAATACATTTTGGGGCCAGCTCCATGTCGAGTGGGATCCGGCCGCAGCCGTGACGCCACTCGGCCAGTGGCCATTTTTCATCGAGTTTCTTAACATAAGCGGCCTCTTCGATGCAATGGGGGTCAGACTGCCCGTTGACCGACCACAGCACCCACGCGTCGGATAACCGCGCGCTACTAGACACCGTGCGGTCGTCGCTCCTCGCCGGCCACCACCGCTACGCACCTATCACG
>JAHBWQ010000306.1 GCA_019636915.1 Nitrospira sp.
GTGAACCGCGACTTTCCAATCGGCATTAACCTGGTTGTGTTCGCTCGAAACGCCTGACGACAGCGTTGCGGGAAAGCCTCTCAACTGGTGCCGACTGCCAATCTAGTTGCATGAATCTTCGATATTTGGTACGGATGATACAGTTTGCGAGGCGGAGACGGGGTTACTATGGCAAAAAATCTGATTATCGTTGAGTCGCCGACCAAGGCGAGGACGATTACGAAATATCTGGGCCGCGGTTATACGGTCATGGCGTCGGTCGGACATGTCAAAGACCTGCCGACCAGTAAGCTGGGCGTGGATCTCGAGAATGATTTTGAGCCGCAGTACGTCACGATCAAGGGCAAGTCGAAAGTGTTGTCTGAGATCAAGAAGAAAGCGGAAGAGGCGGACAAGGTGTTTCTGGCCCCGGACCCGGATCGCGAAGGGGAGGCCATTGCCTGGCATCTTGAGCAAGAGCTGCTCGGAAAGTCGAAGAAGAAAAAGCAGGAGGGAAAGATCTTCCGAGTGTTGTTCAACGAGATCACCCAATCGGCGATCAAACGCGCGCTGCAATCGCCGGGTGAAATCGATATGAACCTGGTCAATGCGCAGCAAGCCCGCCGTGTTCTGGACCGTATCGTCGGTTATCAAGGCAGTCAGTTGCTCTGGAACAAGGTGCGACGCGGTCTCAGTATGGGCCGAGTGCAGTCGGTGGCGATGCGATTGATTTGTGAGCGCGAAGCGGAGCGGGAGGCCTTTCGCAGCGAAGAGTACTGGTCGATTACCGCGTTGCTGGCCGGTGCCAATCCACCGTCCTTTGAAGCGAAACTCCATAGTATCGATGGCGGCGAGGCCTCGATTGAACATACCGAACAGGCCGGTCGCATCATCGGCGAGGTTCAAGGCAAGACATTCGTCGTCCAATCGATTGAACGCCGCGAAAAGAAGCGCAACCCTGTGGCACCGTTCATTACCAGTCGGCTGCAGCAGGAAGCGTCGCGCAAGTTACATTTCTCGCCGAAGAAGACCATGACGTTGGCGCAACAGTTATACGAAGGGATCGAAATCGGTGCCGAGGGGGCGACAGGGTTGATCACCTATATGCGAACAGACTCGCCGCGTATTTCCAATGAGGCGATGGCTGATGCACGGGAGGTGATTCAGTCGCGATTTGGAATAGAGTATCTTCCGGCTACGCCGAACGTGTACAAGACTTCAAAAGCGGCGCAGGAAGCGCATGAGGCGATCCGGCCGACGTCGGCGGCCCGTGATCCTGAGTCGATCCGCCGGTATTTGGAACAAGACCAGTACAATCTGTACAAGCTGATCTGGAATCGATTTATTGCATCGCAGATGGTGCCGGCGATCTTGGATGTGACCCGCATCGATTCATCCCCGGTTGGCACGACCACTCGGTACATTTTCCGCTCGACGGGAACCGTCGTGAAGTTTCCGGGACACACCATCGTCTACATGGAGGGTGTCGATAAGGAAGCCCCCTCACAAAAGCCCAAGGCCGACCAGGAGGCGGACGACGACGAACGTCAGCTGCCGTCACTCTCAGAAGGAGAGCAGTTGCGGCTTGTGGAACAGGAGGCGCAAACGGTACCGGGGTTGCTCTCGAAGCAACATTTCACGCAGCCGCCACCGCGATACAACGAAGCGTTGTTGATCAAGGAGCTGGAGGAAAAAGGGATCGGGCGTCCGTCGACCTATGCGGCAATTATTTCTACCATCCAAGACCGCAAGTATGTGGAGAAAACCGAAGGGCGGTTGGTTCCAACGGAGACGGGGAAAACGGTCAATGACTTTCTCTTGAAGGGCTTCCCTCAGCTCATCAATGTCGATTTTACCTCACAGCTCGAAGAACAGCTGGATGCGGTGGAAGAGGGGAATAAGCAGTGGGTGGCGGCGGTTCGAGATTTTTACGCGCCGTTCACCATGGAAATGGAGCGTGCCAAGACGATTCCCGGTCCCAAAGATATCGTCGAGCCGCCGACCAATATTCCCTGCGAGAAGTGCGGTCGCATGCTGGAGATCAAGTGGGGAAGGAACGGCAAGTTTCTCGCCTGTCCGGCCTATAAAGACGATCCACCGTGCAAGAATACACAAAACTTTGAGAAGCTGCCGGACGGGACAATCAAGATTGTGCCCAAGGAGGAAATTACCACCGATCAGATCTGCGAGAAGTGCGGCAGTCCCATGGTGGTGAAGACCGGACGTTTTGGGAAGTTCATTGCCTGCTCAGCCTATCCGCAGTGTAAGACCACCAAACCGTTGGCATTGGGCGTCAAGTGTCCGCAGCCCGATTGCGGCGGCGATCTGGTGCAGAAGCGGACGAAGAAAGGCCGATCATTCTTCGCCTGCAGTAACTATCCGAAGTGTGAATATGCCCTGTGGGATCGTCCGATCCCCAAAGCCTGCCCCACTTGCCAGGCTCCGTTCCTGGTGGAGAAAGTCAGCAAACAGGATGGCCGGAGTGTGCAATGTCGCAATCAGGAATGTGGTTACCGCGAAGCGGGGTAATGCAACGAGGCACATGGTTTCTTTCCTGTTTTGAGCAAACCGCAATTTGGACGATGCCGCCGTATCTCACCTTCATCCGTGCCTACTGCCGCAGACTAGATAGTTTCGCTGAGCCGTCGACAAAGTCCGTACTCCTATCTCACTCATGAAGTTGATCAATTCGGTGTGTGTGATGTGCCTGCTTTGCGCAAGTATGGCCTGGTACTCGCCAGCTGTTGCGGATGATTCGTCTTCGACATGGGTTGGAAGGCAGACGGTTGGGCTCGTGACTGGTGGGATGTTGCCGATTCGCTTGTTGGCGTCGCAGTCCTCAAAACTTAACGGGGTCGCGGTCCATCCTTCGTGGCAGGTGACGCTGACTGACCCGATTGGGGAAAGCTGGTGGAGTGGCGCAATGGCACTGGGGGCGGAAGCCGCACTCCTAGGCATTACAGAACCGACCGGGGCCTATGGGATCGGATTCACACCAAAAGTTATCTACACGTTTACCTCATTGGGCCCACTCCAGCCGTACATTGAAGGCGGTGGTGGCCCACTCTGGACGAACTTCGACGGCCGTATTCGGGAGCAAGGGTCGGATTTCAATTTTCTGGTCTGGGGTGGAGCCGGTGCGAATTACGAGTTGACCCCACGATGGGCGTTGAACATTGGAGTCCGCTTCAGCCACATCTCCAACAGTGGTCTAGATACTCCGAATAGTGGGCTCAATTACCTGCTGCCGTTTGCCGGCATTTCCACCAGGCTTTTTTGACGAAGCTCGTGTGTTTCACGACCACAATCGTGTCCATAGACTGCAGCGATGCGGGCGCCGAATCTGCGTTGATAGGCCACCACAATCAAGAGTCGTGGGAGATCACTCGATATATGAGGATTCCATGACACAGAGTTCTCTCATGTTCAGGAGGACGTTACCGAGAGTCGTCTTTCTTGTGCTCGTGATTGGTCTCCCTACCCATGCTCCCGCTGCACCGACTGAACCGGTCTGGCCCCTTGTTCAGGGTGAACGTCCGGCCGTCGCGGAAAGCTTCGGCTTGATGGGCAATGGTTTTCGCTCGTCAGATGAAGAGTGTCTGGACCTGGATTCGATCGAGCCACGGCTCTATTTGCTGGTACGACTGATCATGGAAATTTCACGTGCCGGCCTTCAATAACCCACAACCCTCGCATTGTTACTTGGACTGTGAATTGCGTTGGTTGAAGGGAAGTCTGCTATAGCTAAGACCACAATTACAGATAGACATGAAGGCTGCCTTGCGCGATCATGGGGACATGAGATGCTCAGTTGATTTGCGCCA
>JAHBWQ010000307.1 GCA_019636915.1 Nitrospira sp.
CGATCCCTGGCCAAGCGCACTCTTGACCTCAACCCGTCCCTTATGGAGATCTGCAATCCAGGCGCAAATGGCAAGACCAAGCCCTGTTCCCTTCTTGGTGTGGGCGCGAGCCACATCCGTGCGGTAGAACCGTTGGAAAATCTTCTTGTGGTCGGCCTCTGCAATGCCGATCCCATGGTCGGTGATGGAAAGTCTGGCTTCCTGTCCGTTCTTCAACAACGAGATTTCGACCTTGCCGCCAGGGTTCGAATACTTCATCGCATTTTCAACGAGATTGAGCAGGAGCTCACGAAGCCGCAGGTCATCCCCTTGGACAATGACCGGCATGACGGTTCCCAGCACCACTTCGATCTGTCGTTCATGTCCCAGCAACTTCGCCTGGCGATGGACATCTTCCACCAGCGCCTGCAGGACCACCGGCATAGACTCGACCTTCACCTCCCCCATATCAGCCCGCGAAAGAAACAGCAGTTCATCCACGATGCGGGTCATCCGATCAATCTCTTCGAGGTTGCTCTCCAATACCGCCTTGTAATCTTCAAGCGGACGAGACTTCCTCAAAACCAGATCAGTTTCGCCTTTCATCACGGTCAGCGGCGTTCTCAACTCATGCGACGCATCGCTGGTGAATTGGCGGATTTGGCGAAACGAGGCATCCAACCGGCCAATCATGTTGTTGAAGGTAGCCGCCAGGCGTCCGATTTCATCCTGAGCCCCAGGTATACTGAGCCGCTGACTGAGATCTCCCGCGGCAATCCGCTGCGCAGCCAGGGTAATCCTGTCGACCGGGCGAAGCGCCCGCCCTGCCAGAAACCAGCCCCCAGCAAGCGACACGGCCAGCGCGATCGGGATCGCCACCACAACCAGGACGAGAAATCGATGGAGCGTCTCTCCGACGGACTCCATCGACGTACCGACCTGCACGATATACAACAGATTGCTTCGGTACATGATCGGCATAGAAATCAACCGCAAGGGAGGCTCCTTCGGATACTTGGCCGACTCATAAATACTCTGCCCGGCAAAGGCCGCGTCGAGCGCCGTCCGGCTCAGTGGAACCTCGTGCTGTTTGATGTTTGGGGAGCGAATCGTAATGGTGCCGGAAGGACTGAAGATCTGGAAGAACTTATCGATTCGCGTCAGCTCCGGAAACTGAGAAAGTAGTACCTCTTCATCGATCAGAGGAAGAAATCCGTGCGTTTCGAGCAAGCGCACGGCCGTCGTCGCCGTATCTTCCAATGACTCATCGACGGTGTCGCGGAGATTTCTCGCCGTAATGGCGTAGAGAACCACGGAGAACACGATCAAGACCAGCGCGAGCACGGTCCCATACCAGAGGGTCAACCGGACACGTAGCGGCATCAGCTACCTCCTGACCGATGAAGGCGAACGAGAATCGCGGTGCTATCTCGGTGCCGGACTGCCGCAGTAGTGTCATGGATGGGGACCACCAGCGTCCGCATCCTACTAGTCGGCCTTGAGCATGTACCCGCTTCCGCGGATCGTATGGATCAGCTTCTTCGTCCGACCTCGGTCGATCTTGTTCCGGAGATAGTTCACATAGACGTCAATGACGTTCGTAAAGGTGTCGAAGTCTTGATTCCACACGTGCTCGGAAATCATCGGTCGGGTGAGTACCCGACCGGTATGACGCATCAAGTATTCCAGCAAGGCATATTCTTTCAGAGTCAGCTCGATGCGTTGCCCTCCTCGTGTCACCTCACGCGTCGCCGGGTTGAGCAGCAAGTCATCGACTTGGAGCACTCCCGGACTTTCTGTTGCACCACGGCGCAGTAAGGCACGAACCCGTGCCAATAGCTCATCGATGGCAAATGGTTTCGTGAGATAGTCGTCGGCACCGGCATCCAGTCCTTTGACTCGCTGATCGATCTGCGATTGAGCGGACAGAATCAACACCGGCGTTTGAATCCGTTCACGACGAATATTCTTGAGCACATCCAACCCAGACATACCCGGCAACATGACATCGACCACTAGAAGATCATAGTTGGTCGCCAATGCCATCTCTAACCCCTTCGCCCCGTCTTCGCAGAGATCGACGGCATAGCTTTCTTCTTCCAAGGCCCGCTTAATAAAGCAGCCGACTTTGGTTTCGTCTTCGAGAACAAGCACCCGCATACCCACTCCCGTAAAGATTGATCAGGGGGTGATTATACCAAACGACGCACTATGAATCTCGGAACCCAAGAAAGCTGGGGGGAATTCCCTCTCACATGCGGCGACAGGCTCAGGATGAATCAGAGGGACAGCGACTTCAACCGCACCCGACTAGGTGGAGTCACCGGGGAAGGTCTGTTCCAGAGAGCTGATCATCGGTTTCCCATCGCGGATAGTGAAGAGGAGGGTTTCTTCGCCTTCTGCCTTGAATTCATGATTGGCTGGTCGAAGGGTTTCGGTCGACTTAAAGGATACCTTGGCACTTCGCTCATCCGCAGCCAACGAGACTGATGTATTTGTGCGTGTGAAATCATTGTTGCTGGGAAAGGCGAATGCCATGGCCAATGTCTTGCGATAGTCATCCCGTGTCAACAAAGCCGTTTGCTGCTGTGGGCCTTGCTTCAGATGGATGGTGATCATCGCGTCATGCGAAATGTGACGGAGGACACCATCGACATCTTTTCGACGAACGGCGTCGTCGAGCGTTGCAAGAAGCCGGTCAATTCCTTCGCGTGTGAGGCGCACGTCCATTGTCCCGGAATTCGATCGGCGCTCCGTCAGGGACGCGGTTTGCTGAGTAGAAGGTGCCAAAAAGGTGGTTGGTAACCCTTGGCCGTTAAAGAGCACGTATCCACCTCCGGCCAGGAGGCCGATGGCCAGTGTGAGGGCGAGGGCGGTTCCTTTAAAGGAACGCCCCGTGGATGGCTTCTCAGAATTCTGACTGGAGCTTCGACTTGTGGCGAGCATGGCCAACGCTCCGGACCCGATTGATCACTTCACAATAACGTGAATTCTTCAAAAAGCAACGAAAGAGCGAGGCTGTGCACGCTCGTGACTCTCGGAGAATGAGCCGAATAGTTCCGGAGGGTGAAGATGGACCTCACACCTGATTATTCAACGCTCCTCATCGTCGCCATGACCTTTCTGAACAAGGAGCGAGTCAGTCGCTTGGAAATGTAGTGATCCCATGGTAGGCTGCGCGGTTAACACGACGATCCATATGCCTAGCACGAGCGGCAGCAATCTGGACAATCATAAAAGGGGATGGATGACTTCATGAACACTCCGACCTGGCTTCAACCGACGGACGACTTTGTGCATCGACACCTTGGGCCAACAAACGCAGATCTTCAAGAGATGCTGGCGACTTTAGGCCATCAGTCGCTCGAGACATTAGTCGACACGACGGTTCCGCCTGATATCCGTCTTCGACAAACCCTGGACCTTCCCGACGGCGAGGGCGAGCAAGCTGTTCTCGCACGACTGCAGGGGATCGCGGCCCAGAACAAGGTTTATCGGTCGCTGATTGGCATGGGATACTACGACTGTGTCACGCCCGGGGTCATTCAACGGAACATTCTTGAAAATCCAGCCTGGTATACGCAGTACACTCCGTATCAGGCCGAAATCTCACAAGGCCGCTTGGAGGCTCTTGTCACGTTTCAGACCATGGTCGGGGACCTGACTGGTCTACCGCTGGCCAATGCGTCCCTCCTAGATGAAGCGACGGCTGCCGCGGAGGCGATGGCGATGTGCTACGCGATCGCCCGCCATGCCGGTCAGGAGCGCCATGAGTTCTTCGTCTCGCGCGACTGCCATCCACAAACTCTCGCTGTGC
>JAHBWQ010000308.1 GCA_019636915.1 Nitrospira sp.
TGGTCAGCGAAGGTGTGGATATTCCCCGACTCCGTGTCGGCGTGTATGGGACGAACGTCATCACGGAGATGTATTTTCGGCAGGTCGTGGGACGGTTCGTTCGAATGCAGGACGGGCTGCCTAAACCACAAAGGGCCTGGCTCTATCTGCCGAAAGATCCCGTCTTGGTTCACTATGCCAAGCAGATCAAGGCGGAGCGCGACCATGTGTTAGAGGAGATCATGCCGGCAGGGCAGCGGGATCTCTTCGGACGCGTGACGGTCTCGGTGAACGAGTATGTTCCTCTGATGGCTGTCGCGAGGATGGATAGCCTGATCGGTGAAGACGAGACGCGCGGTGAGGGCGATGCGGCGGCAGTTTCAGAACCGGCGGTCTCACTCTATGAGCAGAAGCAAGACCTGCGAGATCTTCATCGCTTGCTTGTCAGCGCCGTTTCCAGAGCCAGCGGCATCGATCATCGCCGCCTGAATGCGGAACTGATTGCCCGTACGGGAAGCCGAGTCGATCAAGCGACGGTCGAACAGCTCAAGAAACGCATTCAATTGCTCGAGAAGTGGAAAGAGCGAGGGTACGATGGAAAGCGATGAGGGGATGCCGTGTTGGCCGATCAGTTCGTAGCAATTTCTTTCTCGCGAAGATGTTTATCAAACACGAATGGTCCAAACGGGAGAAGAGAGGCCAGAAAGGCATAGAAGGAAAACCGGTTATCCCATTGATGTATGGTCCGTAACTTAGCCAACTGGCCGACGTAGAGCAGAAACAACATACCGTGAATGGCCCCCACGACGGTCACGACCCTCGGCATTCCCATCACGTATTTCATCGGCATTGCTACAAATAACAAGATGAGAAACGAACTCCCCTCAGCCAAGGCGATCATCCTGAATCGTCGGATCTGAATCATAAGCCTCGATCGGTTCTCTTTGATATATTCAGGCTACAGCTTGTCCAGCGTCCGGACCGCAGACATTCTCACGGACTTCTGATTCGGTGTCAATGAGGTTTGCCAGGTAGGCCCTCAGGCAGTGCGCTATGCGGCGAGTGTGATTCATCATGCCGAGGTATTGATTCTGGCCGCGGCCGTCGCATTACGGGTAAACTATCTCATTACGTGGAACACCAGACACTTTCACAAGGTGAGTGACCGCAAGTTCGCGCCGTTTCCTGTTGTCACGCCCGTGGAGTTTCTCGTGGTTTTTTGCCGCGCACTGTTGAAGGAATAGTCGTAAGCCTGATGGAAAGTTATGGCTGGGTATATGGATGCAAGGCGCGACCTAGACAGCTTTTCTGTCTCTATGCGATCGGATCTTTCGCCCTAGGAACTGGCCTACCAATTTGCTTCTTTACATGATCAACGAATGCAGCAATAGCTGGGTATGTAGAATCACCCCCCATTACCTCCCTAAAATTAGCTAGAACGTAGTGCCCATCACCCGGCTTTACAAGATATTGAAGCTCGTGCTCAAGAATACTCTTGTCAGCTACACCATTAAGCCATGACTGAAGTGCAACTTCCAAAGAGTTCAGGTGTGAAATGGCCAAATAATGGAGCTGAGAAACGTGTTTTTCACTTAAAGTAATTTGTTTTTGTTCATCCGCCCTAAGCTCACCCTGCTGGATTAGCCCTTTCAGGGCAACTTCCAGATAATGAAGCTTTGATGCTGATATTTTGATCGGCTCCTTCGTTTTTAGCTTGCGACAATCTTCGATACTCAAGCCTTCAATTACGCTGCGGGCAGATGGATGAGCCATATCAAGGGTTTTTGTCCAGTTCTCTAATACATCAATGGCTCTCTGTCGACGGGAGCGTTCGTGATCCGCAGCAATCTGTTGTTTTAACACTTCAAGTTGCTTTGCAGATGTATAGGCTTGCCACGCAATCAGTCCAACTCCCAATGCTGTCACGACAGAAGAGATTGCCATTATCCATTGGGGGTCCATTTATTCCTCCAATCTACATATTTCATGAATCCGATCGCCGATTTAGAGTGGAATTGGCCATCTGTTAGACCGAAACGACGCAAGACTCTAGTTAGAGCGTTAGTGTGGCGATTTTGGTTGCCGAGCGAGTCGTTTTTTGCTGGTAGTATGATTTGAGTGCGATGTTATAGACTTTGTGCACGAGCTGGTCAAGGATGACATCCGTCGGCCTTGGCTCACTGATCATCCAGCTACAGGTTGATCACCTTGCAGAGTAGTAGACCGGAGGGCTGATCGTGAATCGTGCTACGGCAAGAGCATGTGGGTTTCGAAGCTTATTTAACGAGCACTCGTGTTGGGGAGCCGGCTCAACCGTGTGCTGTCGACAGTGTACCTCTCCCGATTTCTTGGACACGGTTGTTGCCGTATTCGACCCGACCAGTGGATCGCATTATTCGGCGATCGTCGCTCCTCGGCCAACTATGTGCGTCGTTTTTGAGAGCCACTTCACACGAGTCCCCCAATCCTCGACGATTGCCCTCGTCATGCGGACTCCGGCGTGACCAGCAGGTCCCGCCGCATCTGAATAGGTGAGCGGAATTCATGCCGCTCGACGAGCCACTGCTCATGATAGAGGCGCAGCCAGTCGTGGAGGGCGAGGCGGAGGTCCTCCACGGTCTGGACGTGCGCACCCACAGCAGCTGTTCCTTGGGCGTCCGAAGGAACCGCTCCACACCCCCGTTACCTTCCGGGGCACGCACAAACGCAGGACTCGACATCATCCCGAGAAATCGGAGTTCCGTCTGGAATGCCTCGTTCATATACTGACTGCCATGATCATGCCGCACCTGCACACCCGTTGCACTGCCAGCCGAGACCGCACCAAACTGCTACCGCACCACTTGCTCGCCCCGATAGCGACGTGGATGTGCTTGTCGAGTTCGTTCCGACAGAGAAGACGTTCGATCGCTTCATGGCGCTCGTGAATCTACTCGAAGACATATTGGAACGCCGGGTTGAAGTCGTCACCACGGAGTCACTCTCACCTTTTATTGGACCGCATATCTTGGCCGAGGCAACGGATGTCCTTCGAGCCGCGTGACTATCTGCGGCACATACTTGTGGAAGTCGAGTGCCTCCTCGATCAGAGTCAGATTCTGACTTATGAGAGTTTTGTGGCGGATCAGACGTTGCGACGTGCGTTCGTACGCAGTTTGGAGGTTATCGGCGAAGCCGTGAAGAATCTACCCGCGGGATTCCGGGCAGCACATCCCGAGGTTCAGTGGCGTCCGATTGCCCAAATGCGTGATCGCTTGATCCACAGTTATTTTGGAGTGGATTATCAGCTCGTATGGGATGTGGTGCACCAAAAACTTCCAGAGCTCAAATATCATATCCAGCAGATCATTGATTCACGGGTTGAGATGGCTGCGAGACACTTCGCCTCACACGTCAACGGCATGAGATCATGAGATACTGAGGTTGGCAGAGGAAGTGTTGTCGGCTCTCTCCGACTTGTATCGTCTTGTTATCGAGTGCTCGTGTCGGGTAGCCGGCTGATCCGTGGCCGGTCGAGAGAGAGAAACTCAATATCGGCCATCACGCCGCGATGGTCGGATGGCCAGAGGGCATCACCATTCGGGAGGCGGCCGGGTTGGTCAAATGCCAGCGTGCTTGAGTGCACGACGGGACTGCTCCCAGTGCCCTCGTCCAGGACGAAAATAAAATCGACGCGGCGATCGGTGGTGGGCCAATCGACGTAGATGTTTTGCCAGACAGTTCCTCCTGAGACACCTGGATTTGCGGCCCGGAAAACGTCGATGAGCCCAGGTTCTTTTTGCCATCCCATGAGGACCGGGGATTGCTCTCCTGTAT
>JAHBWQ010000309.1 GCA_019636915.1 Nitrospira sp.
GGCCGAGATGAACTTTTGGAAACTCGCGATCAGACCCGGGCAGCCCTTGGCATTCGGCAGGATCCAAGGCAAGCTGGCCTTCGGCCTTCCCGGTAATCCCGTGTCCTCCATGGTGACGTTTGAGCAACTCGTAAGACTGGCACTGCAGAAGATGAGCGGCTGCCGGACCTACGGACGGCCGGTGCTGCAGGCGATCTTTCAGGAGAAATTTTCCAAGCGTACTGATCGGCGTCATTTCTTGCGAGGAGTCCTGACACGAGAAGAGGGTGTCTTCAAGGTTCGCACGACCGGTGACCAGGGTTCCGGTATTCTGACCTCAATGGTGAAGGCGAATTGTCTCATCGATATCCCGGTAGAGACGGAGCGACTTCAGCCCGGTGACGAGGTCACGGTCCAGTTGTTGAGCGGCGAGGCTTGGTCCACAAGAACCGAACAGATCCATTCCGGAGCCCATCGGCTCTCTTGTTGCTAACGAGACAAACTTCACGGTCACAGCATGTCCATTCCAATCGTTTCGTTTATTGGTCGCTCGAATAGCGGAAAGACCACGTTGATTGAGCGGGTCATTCCTGAGCTCGTGCGGGCCGGGTATCGTGTTGCAACGGTGAAACACGCCGGTCACGGATTCGATCTCGATACCGAAGGAAAAGACAGTTGGCGCCATAAACGCGCCGGCGCCGGCAGTGTCGTCGTCGTGTCGAAGGGGAGTCTCGCCCTCTTTGCCGATGTGTCCGAACAGCTCAAGGTGGAAGAAGTCCGAGACCGTTTCCTGGATCACTCGTACGATCTCATCATTGCGGAGGGATGGAAGAGTGAGGACTATCCCAAGATCATTGTCGTGCGCGATCAGTTGGAGGAAATTTCCTATTCGTCCGACGGTCTCCTCGCCGTAGTGTCCGATAAGCCGGTCGATCTTCCAGTGCCTGTGTTGCATCTGGACGATGTCGCCGGCGTGGCCGCACTCTTGATTCGGCAGTTTCCCCTTCGGCGTCGGGAGCATGAGCTGGACGTCTAAGACCACGATTGCGTTGGCCGTCATAGTCGGGGCTGCCGCTCTGGCGGGGATTGCGATTCCATTGACCAATCAACCTGAGTTCTGTGCCGGATGCCACACCATTGCGCCCTCCTACCAGAGTTGGGCGAAATCCTCACATAAAGACATCAGCTGTGTTGCTTGCCATGTGCGGCCTGGGCTTCACGGGTGGCTTACGGACAAGGTGTTGGCTGGGGTGAAGGATGCGACCATCGCTTTCCTGGGCACTCCAACGGAGGCGCACAATCTGAAAGCGACGGTGGATTCTGGCGTCTGCCTGAGCTGTCATCGACACATCCTTCGTGTCTCGGAAATTGCGTCCCGCGATCTCCCGCTACCGGTGAAGGAGGTGGGGTTAGTCGTGAGTCATCGCCAACATATGGAGGCATTCACGGTTCGTGGACAGGGAGAAGGCTGTACGACCTGTCATGCCGGTGTCGTGCATGATGAACCGATCAAGGGCTATCCCATTGTGATCCCACGTGGCCATGTGTCTGCCGACAGCAAACCATGGTATCCCCTCTATCCGGAAGGGTCCTCCCTTCGCACGAGAGCCCTCAGCGATTGTTTCCGTTGCCATGATGGAAAGATGCAGCATGACGGCAAGGTGTTGGACAGAAAATGCGACACGTGCCATAGCCCCGAGAAGATCAGCGGTGCCTTGTTGTTCAATTGACTCAACCGGCATGATGAGCTCGATGGCGAGTCCCGTTTTGAAAGTGTCACAATTGACGAAGCGCTTCGGCGACTTCACGGCAGTGGATGGCGTGTCGTTCGAGATCCGGCCGGGAGAAATTCTCGGATTGTTGGGGCCTAATGGGGCGGGCAAGACGACGACGATTCAGATGTTACTGGGGTTGGTGACACCGACATCGGGCTCCATCGACGTATTCGGTCTGGATCTGTCGACTCACCGGGAGGAGATTTTACAACAGGTCAACTTTTCGTCTACCTACATCTCACTGCCTCAAGCGTTGACGGTTGAGGAAAATCTCTGGGTGGTGGGGAGGTTGTATGGACTCTCCGATATGGCGAAACGGATCGACACGGTAGTGAGAAAACTTGAGATGGAAGAGTTTCAACGCAAAGTCACTCGTAAGCTGTCATCCGGGCAGATGACGCGGCTGGCACTGGCCAAGGCTATTCTCACGGAGCCGCGCATTCTCTTTCTTGACGAACCGACGGCGAGTTTGGACCCTGATGTGGCGTACAAGATCAGAGCTCTGTTAAAAGAGGAGCAACGATCATCAGGCCTGAGCATCTTATACACTTCCCACAATATGCGGGAGATGGAAGAAATGTCGGACCGAATTATTTTTTTCCAGCGTGGGCGGCTGGTGGCCGAGGGGACAGCACAGGCCATCGTCGATCGATTCGGCCAAACCGACCTTGAGGAGGTGTTTTTGAAGTTGGCACGGGAATCAACGGCTTCTTTGCCATCATGATGCATCCCCTTATCGATTTCGTCTTGGGATTTGTCACCGGAGGGTTGGTCGTCAGTACGGCCTGGGGACTGTTTTGGCTGGTCGTGAGCCTGATAGGCCGAGCTCGAGGAACTTGCGGATGGCTGATTGTGCTCAAAAGTACGGTTGCCGGGGTGGTTCCATTTTCATTGGTGGGTGTGCTGCTCTGGTGGATGGGAGGACCGACGAGCCTGACGTTGGTGTTCGGCGTGGGTCTTACTGGGGTGCCGACCCTGCTGTTGGGGCTCTGGTTGCGACGGATGCCTGATGGGCGACGGGCAGGGACTCATATGGTGGCCGGGGTCAGGCAGTTGATGGCAGAACTGCTCAGTCCACAACAGGGATGCGGTGGTTGTCATCATGAGCACACACATGAGTCCTGCGGATGAAACTTCATCGGATCACGGCACTGATCTTCAGGCATCTGTATCTTTATCGAAGAAGTTTGCCGCGGATCATGGAGATTTTTTACTGGCCGTTTCTCGATCTCGTGATTTGGGGATTCATCACGTTGTATCTTGTACGGTATCAACCACAGGTTCCCGGGTTCGTGACGTTCTTCTTAGGGGCGCTCATCCTCTGGGACATTCTCTTTCGTGCGCAGCAAGGGATCACGATCACGTATCTCGAAGAACTCTGGGCACGGAATATCATGAACTTGTTTGCCAGTCCGCTGAAGCCGAGCGAATTTCTCGCGGCGACGATGGCCATGAGCGTGATGAAGGTCACGGCGGTCTCAATCATCATGGCAGTCTGTGCCCTTGTCTTTTATTCCTATAACGTGCTGATGATCGGTTTGTGGCTTGGTCCCTTCGTGCTGAATCTCGTCGTCACTGGCTGGATCATCGGCGTGTTGACTACGTCGCTCATCATGCGATTTGGGCAGGAAGCCGAGGTCTTGGCCTGGAGCACGGTCTTTCTGTTTCAACCAATCTCGTGTGTCTTCTATCCCTTGGAGATCTTGCCGGACTGGCTTCAGGGGATTGCATGGGTGAACCCGGCCGCACATATTTTTGAGGGGATGCGGACGGTCTTAGCGACGGGACAGGCGCCGCTCAAGCATCTGGCCTGGGCTATCGGGCTCAACGGAGTACTGGTGATCGGTGTGGTCGGCTGGTTTTACCGAACGATGACCTATTGCAAAGACCAGGGGCTTTTGGTTCGAGTTGGGGAGTAAGGTTGTAATTAGCGAATCTCTATGCTACTGTTGCTCTGACTCGTATCGACCGGGGCCTCGCGATACTGAGTGACTATCAGAGAAGGCCCACAATGT
>JAHBWQ010000031.1 GCA_019636915.1 Nitrospira sp.
TGGCTTAAAAGCCTATTATGAGTTCCCTTGCGATTCAGTGGTATTTGCGGTTGGCGATAAGGTTGATGAGACGGTCGGTCTGCCCTATAAGAGCGGAGTGTTTATTACCAATCCCAATAAGACCGGAAATGATCCTGATGATGCTCTGTTCCAGGCGTATGATGAATCGACCGGCAAGGTGATGGAAGGGGTATTTTTGGCAGGTTGGGCTCGAAAAGCCAGTGAAGGTCTTGTTGGTGTCGCGAAGCGCGATGGAGATTGGTGCGCGGAGGTGGTTGAACGGTACTTGGGAGCAAATGCTGATGGCGGGGGAAATGTGGACATCGTACTAGACCGCTTGCACATGCGGCTCAAGCAACGGCAGAGCCGTCCAGTTGACATCAACGGGTTGCGAGCACTGGATGCGGCCGAGCGCTCTTTCTCGGGGAAGACCGACTGTATCGGTGAGTTTAAGTTTTCGGCCAATCAGGACATGCTGAAGCATATCGAACCGACGAGTAGTTGAGGACGGTGGGCTGCTATCGCGCCCTCAACTATGCCCCCATTTGAGCTTCTCTCGTAACACCTCATAGTAGTGGCTTTCGGGAAATCTGATGAGCTGAGTTCGGCTTTCTGAAGCCTGGATGACCGCGGTGTCGCCCTGTGTCATGGCTACGCCCACTTGCCCATCTAACGTTGCCATCGATCCATCATCCTTACTTGTCAGAGTCACTTCAATGATGGCATTGCTCGGCACGATCAATGGGCGATGGGTTAAGGTGTGTGGACAGATTGGCGTCAGGATAAGTGCTTTGAGGGCTGGGTTCATGATCGGGCCCCCAGCCGAGAGTGAATAAGCGGTAGAACCTGTCGGTGTGCCAATAATCAGGCCGTCCCCTCGCAGGTTCGTGACGAATTGGCCCCCAATTGCGATGTGCAGTTCAATCATCCGGGCCAATGTGCCCTTGCTGATGACCACGTCATTGAGCACAACACCTTGCGCCACCGTTTCTCCGTGCCGGTGGATATGTGTGGTGAGCATCAGTCGTTCATCAAGGGTGAAGTCGTTGGCAAAGACTCGTTCAAGAGACGGATAGAGGTTATCCAGTCTGACTTCCGTCAAGAATCCGAGCCCTCCCATATTGACGCCCAGGATCGGAATGCTTCGTTCAGCCGCAAGTCGCGCAGCGCTGAGAATGGTTCCGTCCCCTCCCAGGACCAATAGAACATCCGCCTTTTGAGCCAGCTGAGTTTTAGGAATTCCGCCTGGTTCGTTTAATACTAGTGCGGAGGTCGTGTCGAGTAAGACATCGATGTGACGGTCACGAAGCCAGGCCACCACGCCAAGCAGCGTGGTCTTTACTTCGGGAAACTTTGGCTTTGTCAGGATCCCGATACTTTTACTTTTCATGGATGCCAAGCATATAGTTGAACGGATGGGGCGGGTGATTGTATCGGGATGCGTAGTTTTGTGTCAATGAAAAGGCCGTTGGGCTTCCTGTGTCGCTTTGCAAGAGGGTTTTTGAACGATCCCTTCGTGTTATCAGCGAAAATAGTGCAATGACTGTGCAGATCATGAATAGCACAGGGGGCACGTTTTTGCCGAGCCGCCATCCTGTATGGCCGTTGGGCCCTCTTGTGGTCTGCTCCATAAATAAATAAGAGACGCCGGAACTCATAAGCCAGGGCCTTGCTTTGCCGTCTCGTTCTCCGCTCAATCTTGACTCTCAAACATACTGTGGTTAGAATCACAGCAAGGTTTTTCAAGGGTTTGCTTGAATGCGGCCAGGGTCCCACTCACCGAGAAGGAGGCAGGATGTTCGAACGATTTACGGATAAAGGTCGGAAGATCATCATCCTTGCGCGTGAGGAGGCAGAGCGGCACCAGAATGACTATCTGGGTACCGAACATCTGGTCTTGGCGATCCTTCGCGAGTCCGACGGGATTGCCCTCATGATCCTGAAGAAGATGGGATTGTCGACCGAGCAGATTCGACTGGAGATTGAACGCAATCTGCCCGGTGGCGGGACAACGATGACGTTTGGGGAGATCCCCTTTAGCCCACGAGTCAAGAAGGTTATTGAATATGGGGTTGAGGAGGCACGCTTGCTTGGCCACAACCACATTGGGAGTGAACACTTGCTCCTTGGGCTGTTGCGTGAAGAAGAAGGGATTGGTGGCAAGATTCTTCGGAGCCTGGGGGCAAATCTTCTGACCGCACGTCAGCTGACGGTGACGTTTTTGCGGAAGTCTGCTCCTCGTGAACGGGATCGGAAAAGCAATACTCCGGCGTTGGATGAGTTCGGCCGTGACCTGACCCAATTGGCCCAAGAAGGTCAATTGGATCCTGTGATTGGTCGAGCTGACGAAATTGAGCGGGTCTTACAGATTCTCAGTCGGCGAAGCAAGAACAATCCAGTTCTCATTGGCGAGTCTGGGGTCGGAAAGACAGCCATTGTCGAGGGGCTTGCCCAACGAATCATCCAGTCTGAGGTACCCGACAACCTGCTCTCGCGTCGAGTTATTGCGTTAGACCTTGGGTCGCTTGTCGCAGGGACGAAATACCGCGGACAGTTTGAAGAGCGCTTGAAAGTTGTCATGAAAGAAATCGTTCAGGCCGGTAACATCATTATCTTTATCGACGAACTTCATACCCTGGTGGGAGCAGGAGCGGCTGAGGGCTCGATTGATGCCTCGAATATGTTGAAGCCCGCGCTCTCGCGCGGGGAAATTCAGTGCATCGGTGCGACGACGTTGGATGAGTATCGTAAGCACATCGAAAAAGATGGGGCATTGAAGCGAAGATTCCAGCCGATTTACGTTCAGCCACCGAACATGGATGAAACCGTCCGCATTATTCAAGGGCTCCGCGATCGGTATGAAGAACACCATGGAGTGGAGATTACAGAGGATGCGATCGTGGAGGCCGTCAAGTTATCCGATCGATACATTACCGATCGGTTCTTGCCGGATAAGGCGATCGACCTGATTGATGAAACTGGATCACGCGCCAAGCTGCAGACCTATGCGCTTCCTTCAGAATTGAAGGCCATGGAGCAAGAGCTCAAGAAGGTTGCACGTGAGAAAGAGCTCTCAATTTCCATGCAGAATTTTGAGGAGGCGGTTCGGCATCGCGAAGAAGAAGAGCGGCTCCGCAAGTTACTCGATGAATCCAAACGAGAGTGGAAAAAGAACCAAGAAAAAAACAAACCTGTGATTGGGAAGGAAGACGTCGCCTACGTTGTCTCAAAGATGACCGGTATTCCACTCTTCAAGCTGGAAGAGGAGGAGTCGAACAAGCTCCTGAGAATGGAAGAGTTCCTTCACAAGAGGGTGGTCGGTCAAAACGAGGCGATCTCAGCCGTTGCCCGAGCGATTCGTCGTTCGCGAGCCGGTTTGAAGGAGACGAAGAAACCGATTGGTTCCTTCATTTTCCTTGGTCCGACAGGGGTTGGGAAGACGGAGCTTGCAAGGACATTGGCCGAGTTTTTGTTCAACAGCGAAGATGCTCTGATTCGCGTTGATATGTCCGAATACCAAGAGAAGTTCACCAGCTCTCGGCTTTTCGGCGCCCCTCCAGGCTATGTGGGATATGAGGAGGGGGGCCAGTTGACTGAAAAGGTTCGTCGTCGGCCTTACTCTGTTGTCTTATTTGATGAAATTGAGAAAGCTCATCCTGACGTGTTTAACGTCCTCCTTCAGGTGTTAGACGACGGAGTTTTGACCGACAGTCTTGGTAGAAAGGTCGACTTTAAGAATACGGTGGTCATCATGACGTCCAACATTGGGACGAAGATGATCCAGAAAGGCGTGTCACTAGGGTTCCAGAGCACGGAAGGCGAAGTCGCGTGTCGGAAAAAGGAAGAGGTGCTCGGAGAGCTTCGCAAGTCGTTCAGTCCAGAGTTTTTGAATCGGATTGATGAAATCGTTATTTTCCATCAACTCGAGAAAGAACAGCTCTACAATATCTTGGATATTTTACTCCGCGAGTTGAACCTACGGCTGGTTGACAAAGGAATTGAGATTGAGGTTGATGATGAAGTTAAGCAATGGCTCATTAAAGAAGGGTATGAGCCACTCTATGGGGCAAGACCGATGCGGAGGGCCATCCAACGTGCCATCGGCGATCCCTTGTCTGATGAGCTGATTAGAGGACGCTTCAAGGAGAGCCGCAAGGTCAAGGTCGTCTTGCGAGATGGGGCCCCGGCCTTTATCGAGCAGGAGGCGATGGCCGGAGTGTAGTGCTCTTTTGTGGTCATCCAGCGATTGAATACAATGGATATGGCCTCTGCAGCATCTGGCTGCAGAGGCCATTTTGTTTCAACAGGGCGTGACGGTTTCCTCGTCGCATGATGGGTGTTCGTTCGGCAGCACAGACAGATTTGAAGCAGACGGTCTGGAAATCAGGTCCGATTCTCGGCATTGAGTCCTCCTGCGATGAAACAGCCGCTGCAGTCCTCGGTGCTGACGGGACGGTGCTTTCCAACATTATCTCGTCGCAACAGGACGTTCACGAGAAATTCGGCGGAGTCGTTCCGGAATTGGCGGCCCGGGCTCATCTTGGAACAATCGACCTAGTTGTGACTCACGCGCTGCGAGAGGCTCAGGTTGCGAAGGGTGATCTCCGGGCCGTAGCGGTCACTCAAGGACCGGGGCTGGCAGGGGCATTGCTGGTCGGGGTGAACTATGCAAAAGCCTTAAGTTATGGACTGGGTATTCCTCTCATTGGAGTCAACCATTTGCAGGGTCATATTGCGTCCGCATGGCTGGCTGATCCGACCTTTCCCCTTCCCTGTATTGTCCTGGTCGTATCGGGAGGACATACGCACCTCTATCGTCGTGAAACGAACGGGGAGTGTGTTCTGCTTGGGTGCACTCGTGATGATGCGGCCGGTGAAGCGTTTGATAAGGGAGCTCAGATGCTTGGTCTTGGCTATCCTGGCGGACCGGAGATTGATCGGGTTGCCCGGGCAGGAGATCCGCAGGCCATCTCGTTTCCGCGGTTTCATCGGACGAAGAACAGCCTTGAGTTTAGCTTCAGCGGTCTCAAGACATCGTTATTATACAAGTTGCGCGGAATGGCGGCTCCGCTCAAGCCTGAGCAAATTGCCGATCTCGCGGCTGGCTATCAAGAGGCGATTATACAGGTTTTGGTCATGAAGTCCTTGGCGGCGTTGAAGCAGGCGAATCTATCTGCGCTTGCTGTGGTCGGTGGTGTATCAGCGAACTCGCGATTACGTGCGGTGCTGAGCGAACGAGCAGAGCGTTGGAAGATCCGACTATCACTTCCTCCGATGGAGTTCTGCACGGACAATGCGGCGATGATTGCGTCGGCAGGACGGCAGGGGCTGATGTGCGGAGAACCATGCCCTGCGAATCTTGACATTTATCCGATGAATGAGGCGGTGACATTTGGCGGGACTAGCCCGATCACTATGGGCTTCTTGAAACAGAAGGAGAATCGCAATTTCTGATATTCGTGGTCATATTGCCGGGCTTCGTGCGAGCCAGCTCGCTGCGCTCGAACGACTCTACCGTCGTCGCGTTACACATGACACGATCCTTTCGTCGGACCTCGCCAAGGTAATGGGGCAACTGACGCTTGAACTGCGTCGACCAATCGGTGTGCTGCTGACACGGCGTGGGCAGGTTCAGGAAGTGATCGTGGGAACGGAGTTGACGCTCTCTTCTGCGACGCTTACCTTGTTCCGTGCTGGGAGTCGAGCGCTTCGTGGGTTGCGATTTATTCGGACGCAATTGCAGGATCAGCCGTTGAGCCAGGAAGTGCTCACCGACCTCGCCTTCTTGCGCCTTGATCTGGTTGGCGTCCTCAGTGTCGCCGATGACGGCCAGCTGGGGCAGTTGTATCTCGCAAATTTACTGCCTCCCAATGCCGCTGCCCAGCTGTTCAAGGTGTGGCAGTCGATTCCATTCCACAGTGTCAGGGTGGCGTTCGACGAGTTCATTCAGGATCTCGAAGCAGAACTGCAGCAGGCTTGTGCGCAATACGCGGTGGCACACGGAAAGGAGTCGGCCATCCTTGTCAGCGCGTCGGTAAAAAGCCGAGCGGAGCAGGAGGAGCGGCTGACTGAATTGGCGGAGTTGGCGGCATCGGCCGATGTCACGGTGATCGATCGCATGGCCCAACGAACGTCGGATGGACATCAGCGATATCTGTTGGGAAGCGGAAAAATGAAAGCTGTCTTGATTCAGACCCTTCATCGTGGGGCTGACATGGTCATCTTTGACCAAACGCTTTCGCCGGCCCAACTACGGGCCATTTCGGAAATGACGGATATCAAGGTCATTGATCGCACGCAACTGATTTTGGATATTTTTGCTCGTCGTGCCCATAGTCGTGAAGGGAAAATTCAGGTCGAGTTAGCACAACTTCGCTATCTCTTGCCGCGATTGTCGGGACGTGGCACCCAGTTGTCGCGTTTGGGAGGTGGCATCGGCACACGGGGGCCAGGTGAATCGAAACTCGAGACGGATCGTCGACGAGTCCGGGAGCGGATCACGCATTTAGAACGGGAATTGGCAAGGTTCGCGCGGCATCAAGATCGGCGACGATCCCGCCGAGGGCGATATGGACTCCCGGTGATTTCGTTGGTGGGCTATACCAATGCTGGAAAGTCGACCCTGCTCAACGTTCTGACCAAGAGTCATGTCTCGGCACAAAACCGACTGTTTGAAACTCTTGATACAACAAGCCGACGATTGCGATTCCCTGAAGACCGTGAAGTCATCATTACAGACACAGTGGGGTTTATTCGCGATCTTCCTCAGGAATTGGTCGGCGCGTTTCGGACGACGCTGGATGAGCTTCGCGAGGCGGATCTCCTGCTCCACGTCGTTGACGTGAGTGCCGCGGATATTGATGTGCAGATCACTGCTGTGGAGGCCATCTTGGAGGAGCTTAAATTGATGGTGATTCCTAGGGTGCTTGTGTTCAATAAGTGTGATCAGGCGTTGCCGCAACAGGTGGAATGGCTCTGCCGGCGGTACGGAGCCATTGGGATTTCTGCGCTTCAGCCCGCCTCGCTTCGTCCTCTGCTGACTCAACTGGAGTTGCACGTGAACGCACTGTTGCCAGCCAATGACCAAACAGCACAGGCACTTCAGGGAGATGATGAGGTGGCTCTTGCAACGTATCAGTAAGCGCTGCACAATCGAACATCCATGAGATCAACCAATCGCGGAAGGACCGGATCTGTGTCGGGCCGTGCAGCGAAGATCGCGGTGCAACTTCGTCAGGCCGTACCGGTGGTGAGGATAGAGTTAACGCACCGTTCGCCATGGGAGCTGCTGGTGGCGACGATTCTTTCTGCACAGTGCACAGATCAACGGGTGAACCAAGTGACACCGGCGTTGTTTCAGCGCTATCCAACTCCACAGTCCATGGCAAGGTCGGAGAAGACCGATCTGGAGAGGCTGATTAAACCGACGGGTTTCTATAAAAGTAAGGCAAAAAACTTGGTCGGCTGTGCACAGGCTGTCTCAACCCGCTTTGGTGGTCAGGTGCCGAGCACGATGGACGAGCTGACGTCAATTCCTGGTGTCGGACGGAAGACGGCGAACGTGCTTCTCGGAGGAGTGTTTGGAAAACCTGGAGTCGTTGTTGATACCCATGTGAAGCGTACAGCGAACCGCTTAGCCCTGAGTTGCTCGCAAAATCCTGAGCAAATTGAGCATGATCTTCAGGCTCTCTATCCCCAAGTGGAGTGGACCAATATTTCGCAGCGCCTGTTGCTTCACGGACGATATGTGTGTCTTGCGCGGAAGCCTCGTTGTGGCGCCTGTGCGCTCTACGATCTCTGTGAGTGGGAAGGAAAATTGACGAGATGATTAAAAGTATGACTGGGTTTGGTCGATGCCAGGGAACCTGTGCCGGAGCGACCGTCACAATTGAAGTGCGATCAGTCAACCATCGCTTCTTGGAAACCTCCATTCGTTTGCCAAAATCAATGGGGAGGCTGGAGGAAGTCTTTAAAAAATCCGTCCAGCGGCATTGTGCCCGTGGCCGAGTCGATCTCACCGTGGTGCTTCAGGGGGGGCAGGGGACCGGGCGGTTGCCTCAACTTGACGAGAACTTGGCGAAGCACTACCATCAGGCTCTTCGAACCCTCCAACGTACATTGAAGCTGAAAGGATCGATCGACATCGCCCTGATGGCTGGATTTCGTGACGTCATTGTGCTGTCCGATCAGGCAACTGATGATCCAAAACTCATCAAATTTGTTGAACGGTTGGGAGCGAAAGCGGTATTGGACATGGTCACCATGCGCAAGAAGGAGGGCGGGCTTCTTGCGGAAGATATGCTGGGTCGATTGGCTTGTCTGCGGACATGCAAAACGGCGATTGCCAACCGTGCCACATCTGTCGCACAGGAAGCCTTTGATCGGATGAAACGTCGTGTGGAAAAATTGATCGGGGATGTCGTTCCGGATCTCCCTCGACTGAATCAGGAGCTGGCCATCTACGCCGACCGGTGTGACATTACGGAAGAATTGGTCAGATTGGACGCGCATATGATACAGTTTGAGAAGGCTGTTCAGCACAGTGAGCCAGTTGGAAAGACGCTGGACTTTCTTCTGCAGGAGATGGGACGGGAAGTGAATACGATTGGCTCTAAGGCGAATGATGCTGTGGTTGCCGCGGAAGTTGTTCGAATGAAAGCAGAGTTGGAACGTGTGCGTGAGCAGGTGCAGAACGTCGAATGAGTAGCCCGTCGACCACACGCCATCTGTCCTCAAACCGGCTACCTGCTTCAGGGCGGCGGGGTATTTTGTATATCGTGTCAGCCCCTTCAGGGGCTGGGAAAACGACTTTATGTAAACAGATTGTGACCTCGATATCCGGGGTCTGGCATTCCATATCGGCGACGACAAGAGAGCCTCGTCCTGGCGAAGAACATGGACGAGAGTACTTCTTCATTGAAGAACCACTATTTCACGACATGGTGGCTCGCGATGAGTTTTTGGAATATGCCCATGTCTATGGCCACTGGTATGGAACCCCTCGGAGTCCCCTTATGGATAAGATTGAGCAGGGCGTTGATGTCTTGCTTGAAATTGACGTACAGGGCGCACTCCAGATCAAGAAAAGATTTGTCGATGCGGTGTCGATCTTTATCTTGCCGCCATCGATGGATATTCTCCGTGCCAGATTGCAGAGCCGCGCTTCGGACTCTCAGGAGGAAATCCTGCGCCGACTCCGCAAAGTGAAAGAGGAAGTCTGGTGTGCTCGTGAATACTCGTACATCGTGCAAAACGACGATCTTACGCAGTCTCTTCGTGAGTTGCAGAGCATTTTCCAGGCCGAACGTCTTAAGACTCAGCGGATGGACATGCAGTGGCTTGAGCAGAGTTTCGTCGACGAGACGGATGCAGCACCGGCAGATTGAGGATTGGTACTCACATTTTATCGCCAAGGGAGAGAGACCTATTATGATCGACATGCTGAATTTGTTGCCGCAGTACACGTCCAACGAATTTGACTCCAGACACCGATTGGTGATTGTTGCCTCGCAGAGGGCCAAGCACTTGACCCAGGGCGCCAAGCCTAGTGGACCCTCTCGTTTTACGAGGGAAACGACCGTTGCGCTGGATGAGGTCTTGAAAGGGCAAGTGAAGTATCTCATCGGCAAGGAAGCGCGCGATGCGATGAAGGAAGCCAAGCGTGGGAAGGAAGGTGAGACGGAGCGTATCGCGATGATGACCGGGGAAGATGCTCGGGAAATCAAGAAAGAACTCAGTGTGTACGTTGATGATACGACTCAGCCGACGGTAGCTCCGACCGAGGAGTAGATGGTGGACGACGCGAGGTCCTCCGCGGCTCTTGCCGGCAAGCACCTGGTGCTCGGGGTGACCGGGAGTATTGCCGTCTATAAAGCGGTCGGCGTACTTCGCGCGTTGCGGGATCAAGGGGCGACCGTGTCGGTTGTCATGACGCGGGGAGCGACAAAATTTATGACGCCGCTGACCTTTGACGTACTGTCAGGTCATCGAGTTGTCACCGATCTTTTTGACGCTCATGCAGTCATGCCGCATCTGACGCTCGCAGAGAATGCCGATGCAGTCCTGGTGGCTCCGGCAACGGCGAATTTTTTGGCGAAGGCGGCGCTTGGCCTTGCGGATGACGTCTTGACCACGATGCTACTGAATGCGCGATGTCCTGTCATTGTGGCTCCCGCGATGGACGGCGACATGTGGACCCATCCCACAGTCATGCAACATGTCGATATGCTGCGAGCGCGCGGGACGGTCGTACTCGACCCGGAAGTTGGACCACTCGCATCAGGTCGGGTCGCACAGGGGAGACTCCCAGCGGAAGCGAAAGTTCTGGAGGCAGTCCATGCTGCGTTACGTCCGCAGGCCGATTGGCGGGGGCAGCGTGTATTGGTATCCGCGGGGCCAACCCAAGAGCCGATCGATCCAGTGCGGTTTCTTTCCAACCGTTCGTCCGGGAAAATGGGGTATGCCATCGCAGCAGCGGTACGTGCTCGTGGGGGGGACGTGGTGTTAGTCACGGGACCTTCCGCATTAGTACCTCCCCCGGGGGTCACCACTGTTCATGTGACAACCGCGAAGGAGATGGCCGAGGCGTTGTCTCAGCACTTTTCTTCCTGCACGGTCCTGATCATGGCGGCGGCCGTTGCGGATTTTCGTCCACGGGTGACTGTTTCAGAAAAGTTAAAAAAACAGGGGAGGTCTGAGCTTGAGCTTGCACTCGAAGCGACGCCAGACATCCTTGCGATGCTCTCCGCGAAGCGCACGTCACAGGTTGTGGTCGGGTTTGCAGCAGAAACAGAACAAGTGCTGTCTCATGCCAAGGAGAAGCTAAAAGGAAAGGGATTGGATCTCATCGTCGCCAATGATGTGACGCAACCCGGTGGCGGATTCGGCAGTGATGACAATGCGGCGGTGATTCTATCCGCTACAGGCGAGCAGCGAGTGTGTGGCTTGATGCCCAAGCGACGGTTGGCGGACGAGATTCTGAATGCGGTGCGGGATTTGTGCTTGATGGCGCCACGTGGGGTGTCCATTGTGGAGTAATCTTCATTATGGCTTCTGGTTCTAAGAAGACGGACAACGCTGCCGAGATTGACCGGCTGGCTTTGGCGCTCGCCAAAGAGCCAGGATCCAAAGTCTTCATCCCTCTGGCTGAAGAGTATGGGAAAGTCGGCCGTTGGGAAGAAGCCGTGGTGGTGCTGGAGGATGGTCTGAAAACCTATCCCGGTTTCATTACGGCTATGGTGGCGTTAGGGCGTGCCTATGAGCAAGTAAACCAGCCGGTTAAGGCAAAGGCCATTCTTGAAGAGGCCATAAAAGTAAGCCCCGACAATCTCCGTGCGCATCGAACATTGGCTAAACTCTATGCCGCCCAAGGGGCCAAAGATGCCGCTATCCGCTCCTGTAACGTGATTTTATCGGTGAACCCACAAGATCAAGAAGCGTTGGCCCTGCGGGCGAGTCTTGATCACGCGGTAGCGCAGGAACGTGCTCAGGCTTCGAACCAACCTCCAGTGGAACTCAAGAGGCCGCAGTCTGATTGTCCTGCTGGAGAGCCGATATTCTCAGTCGTGGGAAGTGCGGCTCAAGTTACAGAGAAGAGTGATGACTGTAAGGCCCCAGCCTTAATGGACTCAGCCAAATACGTTGAGCCAGGAGCTGCCGTCCTGTCTCTTAGTCCTCAAAGTACAAGCAGGTCGTCCGTTGCGCGACTTGAGCAGTGGCTTCACTTGATCCAATCGCGCCGTCGTGATGTGTCTAATTCACCTCAATCGACCCAGAAAACTTCTCCGTGACTTCAACGGTTTGACCCTCTGAAAGTAGACTGCTAGAATGCCCCCTCCAGAGTGAGAGTGGCCTTCGTTTGGTATAGAAGGGGGCGGACGCGCCATGCTCCGTATATTGGTTCTGCATGGTCCTAACCTGAATCTGTTGGGCAGCCGCGAACAGTCCATTTATGGGACGATGTCTCTTGAAACGATTGACTCGTCTCTCCGTAGATTGGGCGAAGAATTGGGAGCTGAGCTTGTCATTCGACAATCCAATCATGAAGGAGAGCTGGTGACTTGGATTCAGGAAGCCCGCCGAGATTGTCAGGGCATCATCATCAATCCGGCAGCCTATACTCACACCAGTATCGCGATACGCGATGCGTTGGCGGCAGTCGACCTCCCCACCGTTGAAGTTCATCTGTCAAATATTTATCGGCGGGAAACGTTTCGACAACAGTCCTATGTGTCTGGAGTTGCCGTGGCACAGGTTTCCGGGTTTGGCCCATCCGGCTATTTGTTGGCCCTGCGCGGACTATGCGAGTATGTCACGAAGCCGTTGCCGATAGGTTCCAAGCCAGAGCCCTCACCTGCGGTTAGAAGCAGGTGAGGCCTGACATGAGCCGGTTTGTAGACTAAGAGTGTTTCTTCTCATCGAAGGGAGTTCAGAGTGATTTCCACGGTTGATTTTCGTGGCGGTGTTCGTTTGATGGTTGAAGGAGAGCCTTTCTATATTGTTGAATTTCAGCACGTCAAGCCTGGAAAGGGTGGCGCATTTGTACGGACGAAGTTGAAGAGCTACTTATCAGGAAATGTATTGGATCGCACATTTCGATCAGGAGAGCGCTTTGAAGAGCCTGATCTGGAAGAGCGGGATATGCAGTTTCTCTATGCGGCTGGCGATGCCTATACACTCATGGACACGGAGACCTATGAGCAACTGACATTTGAAAAGCAGCAATTGGGGGAGAATGCCGATCTGTTGAAAGAAAACATGGTCGTCAAGATTCTCATCTATGAGCATCGCCCGATTGCAGTGGAGTTGCCGAACTTTATTGAACTCAAGGTCGTCGATGCGGAACCTGGTGTGCGAGGGGATACGGCGTCGGGAGGGACAAAACCGGCCGTCGTGGAAACAGGCGCCACGATTAAGGTGCCGCTCTACCTCGAAGTTGGTACTGTGATTCGGATCGATACTCGTACGCGATCCTATGTGGAGCGTGTTCGGTGAGTGGCCGTCGGTCAAAACCTAAAACGCGTCGCATCGTGTTACCGGAGGGGCAGCGGCAGCCGCTTGGTGAGGCCGCGCCACCTGTCGGTTCCAGCAAACATCTCCAGGAGCTGATTGATCTGCTTCGTCGCAACAACCTGACCGAACTGGAGCTTGAGCACCAAGGTGTTCGGATACGCCTGCGGCACGAGCTCATGGCTAAGACTCCTGTGGTGGTTCATCAGGAGTCGGTTCCGACCATTCCTCAGCAACCGTTGCATGCCGTCTCCTCTACGACGCCGGTGCCGGAAGGAACCGCCGGCTTTGTCACGGTGACCTCACCGATCGTGGGGACGTTTTATCGCTCTCCTTCTCCCGATGCCGATTCTTACGTAGACGAAGGTGATTTTATCAAGAAGGGTCAAGTGCTTTGCATCGTAGAGGCGATGAAGCTCATGAATGAGATCGAGTCTGAAATAGACGGCCGGGTCGTGAAGATCTTAGTGGAGAACACGAAGTCGGTTGAATACGGTCAAGCCCTGTTCCTCATCGATCCCAAAGCTACCCCATAGGTCATTCTCACGGTGATTCTCTCCATCGTGTCGGAGCCAAGACGTGTTTAAAAAAGTTCTGATTGCCAATCGTGGAGAAATTGCGCTGCGAGTGATTCGCGCCTGTCGGGAGCTTGGTATTCACACGGTCGCGATTCATTCCGAAGCTGACGCGCTTGCGATGCATGTGCGGGCGGCCGATGAGAAGGTCTGTGTCGGACCGGCTGATTCCGCGCTCAGTTATCGGAACATTCCCAACGTCCTGAGCGCGGCGGAAATTACCGGAGTCGATGCGATTCATCCGGGGTATGGGTTTCTCTCGGAGAACGCCCATTTTGCGGAAGTGTGTGAATCCATCGGGATTAAGTTCATCGGGCCCAGTTCGGAAAATATCGCCATGATGGGGGACAAAGCGAAGGCACGAGAGATCGTGGCCAAGCGAGGTCTTCCCGTGACGCCGGGGAGCCCTGGTGAAGTGCGGAGTGAAGAAGAGGCATTACAAGCTGCACAGAAGATCGGGTTTCCGGTCATCATCAAAGCGACGGCCGGCGGGGGCGGTCGTGGGATGCGTGTCGTCAATCGGGCTGAGGACTTGGGCCGAGCCTTTCAGGCCGCTCAAGCTGAGGCCAAATCGACGTTTGGGAACGACGGCGTGTATCTTGAACGCTACTTTTTGGAACCGCGTCATATCGAAGTGCAGGTCTTGGCTGATCAGCAGGGCCGTGTGATTCATCTTGGAGAACGTGACTGCTCCATTCAACGGCGGCATCAGAAGCTGGTCGAAGAAACTCCATCCCCGGTCGTTGACGACAAGCTTCGTCGGGAGATTGGAAAAGTGGCGGTAGAAGCCGTCAAAGCCGCACATTATCGCAATGTCGGAACAGTGGAGTTTCTCCTCGACAAGGAACGAAATTTTTACTTCATGGAGGTCAATACCCGAATTCAGGTTGAGCATCCGATTACTGAAATGGTGACGGGTATCGATTTGATCAAGGAGCAAATTCGTCTTGCAGCCGGGCATCCGCTCTCACTGCGTCAGCAGGATGTGGTGCTGGCCGGCCACAGTCTGGAGTGTCGCATCAATGCCGAGGATCCGGAGAAGTTTACACCGTCTCCAGGAACGATTGGTAAATACAGTCCTCCGGGAGGATTTGGTGTGCGAGTGGATTCCGCGATGGAGTCCGGCTCGGTCGTTGTGCCGTACTACGATTCGATGATTGCAAAGCTGATTACGCATGGGCGTGACCGACAAGAGTCAATGGCACGGATGAGGCGAGCCCTGAGCGAATTCGTCATTGAAGGGATCAAGACGACGATTCCGCTTCATCGCCGAATCCTTGATGATCCTGATTTTCAAAAGGGCCATGTCTCAACCACGTTCTTAGAGCATCTCTTGGCAAGGTAGTTCAGGCCCTTCCTTCCTGATCATTCAGCTTATATAGATTCCCCATAGGGGGTGCGCCCATTCTCTTGGCCCGTCACCGTCAATAAGGTACCCGAGTCAAGTAGGCGTGTCGGAAAACGCAGGTGTCTCAGGATGGCAGGGACGTGATTCTTGACAGGCTTCCTGATAGGATGAACGGATGTTTCAGGGAGAGCGTGTGTGACGTATGCGACGAATTGGGTTGATGCTTAGCGTCTTAGCGATCGGGCTGGGGATCGGCGGTTACGTGTTTTTCAACGGGGAACGGAAGACTCCTGTTCGATACCGAACGGCGCTGGTGGAGCGTGGGCAGATTGTTTCCGTCGTCAGTGCTACGGGGACGATCAATCCGGTGGTATCCGTCCAGGTGGGGACGCAAGTATCGGGCATGGTGAAGAGCCTTCACGCTGATTTCAATTCACGAGTTAAGGTCGGAGACATCGTGGCGGTCATTGACCCGGAGCCTTTTAAGGCTCGTCGTGAGCAGGCAGCCAGCAACCTGGAAATGGCCCGGGCAAGTGTCGCGCGTGCAAGAGCTGATCTGGCCCAACGAAAGCGAGAACTCAGTCGTGTGGAGGCGTTGTTGCCGGAGCAGTTTGTGTCGCAAAATGATGCTGATGTTGCCGTCACGAATTATCAAAGTGCTGAGGCGCAGCTCCGAGTCACCGAGGCGCAGGTGAAACAGGCAGAGGCGGCGGTGAATGCTGCGGATCTCGACCTGAAATATACGGTGATTCGTTCGCCTGTCGAAGGGATCGTGGTGGCACGCAATATCGAGGTGGGACAGACGGTTGCGTCCAGCTTCTCTACGCCCAACCTCTTTCTCATTGCCCTGGATTTAACCAAGATGCAAGTCGACACCAATGTCAGTGAATCAGATATCGGGGGGATGTCGGAGGGAAAGGAAGCGGTCTTCACGGTCGACGCGTACCCAGGGATTTCCTTTACCGGCCTCATTAAACAGGTTCGTCTTGCGCCGATCAGTGTACAGAACGTTGTGACGTACAATGTTGTGGTCAGTGTGGAGAATGCGGATTTGCGGCTCAAGCCAGGCATGACCGCGAATGTCTCGATTGTGGTTGCGCAGAAGGACCAGGTCTTCAAGGTTCCCAATGCCGCTCTCCGATTTGTGCCTCCCAAGGGTGAAGGGAGGCCACGAGATGTCGGTGGACGATCAACGAAGGAGGACACTGCACGTCCTGTCATGGGTGAAGGGCGGGCCATGCTGTCGAAAGCCGTCTGGAAACAGGGAGAGAATGGAGAGCTTGTCCCGCTACCCGTACAGACCGGAATCTCCGATGGTTCTTCAACGGAGATCATGTCCGAGGGGCTTGCGGAAGGGGATGTGATTGTAATCGGGGTCGATCAATCGTTCGGCGAGAAAAGAGGCAACGAGCTTCCTCCAGGGTTTGGCAGTCCTCCCCGTCCCCGAAATCGCTGAGGCCGTGGCAAAATGTCAGAAGATGATGGGGCGGAAACCCGTGATCAATCAATGGACAAGGCACGAGATAGTGACACACCTGGTGGCCTTCCTGCTTCCAACCTCCTCCCGAAATTATTGTAGAATTGCGTAGGGATATGATCCCGCTCATCGTCTGCGAAGACCTCTGGAAAGTGTACCGAGTCGGTGACGTCGAGGTGCAGGCATTACGGGGCCTGAGTGTGACGATCCAGGAGGGGGAGTTTGTCGCCATTATGGGCACAAGTGGTTCAGGGAAGTCGACGCTGATGAATATTCTTGGGTGCCTGGATCAGCCGAGCAAGGGACACTATCGGTTAGGCGGTGTTGAGGTGGAGAGGTTGCAACCGGATCAGCTGGCAGAGATCCGGAATCGGAAAATCGGTTTTGTCTTTCAAAGTTTCAACCTCATTCCTCGAACCAGCGCGTTGGAAAACGCCCAATTGCCGCTCTTGTACCGAGGCCTGCCCTTAAAGGAACAGCGCACTCTTGCCGCTGCAGCACTCGAACGGGTCGGACTGAAGGGCCGTGAACATCATACCCCCACACAATTATCGGGCGGTCAACAACAACGAGTCGCGATCGCTCGGGCCCTGGTGACCTCACCATCGTTGTTACTCGCCGACGAACCGACGGGAAATCTTGACACACGATCAAGCGATGAAATCATGGCGATTCTTGAGGAGTTGAATCGTGATGGGATCACGGTCATTCTGGTGACGCATGAAATCGATATTGCCGCCCACGCCGCACGCGAAATCGTGATCAAGGACGGCCAAGTCCTTAGTGACCGTACCATTCAGGATCGGGTCAATTAGCGGAGGGTGCCGGTGCCGACGTTTGTGTGGCTGACCATCGTGACTGCACTCCGAATCTTGCAGCGAAACCGCCTGCGCGCTGGTTTGACGATGTTGGGGATCATCATCGGAGTCGGTGCGGTCATTGCCATGGTGAGTATCGGGGAGGGGGCGAAACTCGCTGTGCAGAAACAGATTGCCTCCATGGGAGCGAATAGTATCCTCATTTGGCCGAATTATTCGCTGATCAGTGGCGTGCGTGGGGGGCAAGGTGCCGTGGTCACCTTAACAGTGGCCGATGCCATCGACTTAAAAAAGAAGATTCCTCTGTTGACTGAAGCGGGTTGGTCTCGATCGGGCTCCATGCAGGTGATGAACGGAGGCCGTAATTGGAGTACAACAGTCATAGGGGCTTCGCCGAGTGCGCTGACCGTCAGAGACTGGGCCTACAGCAGCGGAGGTCCCTTCACCCAAACGGATATGGATACCGCTGCCAGTGTGGCGCTGATCGGCCAGACGGTGGTGGACAATCTTTTTGAGCCGGGAGAAGAGCCGGTTGGCGCGATTATTCGCCTGAAAAATGTTCCCATCCGGGTCATCGGTGTCTTGAGTCCGAAAGGGCAGAGTCCTTCCGGCAGTGATCAAGACGATGTCGTGATTATTCCTTTCAGCACAGCGGAACGGAAGGTGTTGGGGACATCCTTCCTTGGAACCGTCAGCGGCGTTCATGTCGCCACCGATCGGACGGAGGATGTGTTTGAGGCGGTTGAACAAATACGGGAGGTGCTGAGATCACGCCATCGATTACAAGGAGATCGACCGGATGATTTCCTTATTCGTACCCAGATTGATGTGGCAAAAGTTCAAGAGGGGACGAGTGAGACATTGACGGGTATGTTGCTCGCCATTGCATCTGTCTCTCTTCTTGTCGGGGGCATCGGCATTATGAATATCCTGCTGGTGTCGGTGACCGAACGCACGAGAGAGATCGGAATACGGATGGCAGTCGGTGCCAAACGGCTCCACATCATGATGCAATTTCTGATTGAGGCCATGACGCTCAGTATGGTCGGGGGAGGAATCGGCGTGCTCTTGGGCGTGACCGCAGCAAGACTGACGTCCATTATCGCCGGTTGGCCCATGATTATCTCAGGAGAGACGATACTGACCGCGTTCGGTTTTTCTCTTGTGGTTGGTCTGTTTTTTGGACTGTATCCTGCCAATAAAGCGGCACGGCTGAATCCGATCGAGGCCTTGCGCTACGAATAGCTTTCCACCTCGCTCTTACCTCTCACGCTCGTTCTGTTCGGTCAGTCCGTCACCATACGTGGGCTAAGCTACAAAGCGCGAAGCATTTCGCAAGCTGTAACGTTGAGCGATCAGGCACCTCACTGCTTCGGTCGCTGGCCTGTGATTACGACGCAACCCCTAGCCGATGTTCCGCGAGCCGTGGGATCCTGACGTTCCTTTGTACTTTCCGCGCCTGTGCGAGATCGTGGGCCGCCTGCATCCCCAACCACATCGCCGCGCCGCCGCCGAATGCCTTTTCAAACCGCAGGGCCATATCCGGTGAGACTGCACTCTTCCCTCGGATGACGTTGTACAGCTGTTGCCGTGTCACCTTCATCGCTTTCGCGGCTTCTGCCACGCTCAGGCCCAATTCCGTAAGATTGGCTTCGACTAATTTCCCTGGGTGGACAGGATTCTTCATCATCATGGATGATCTCTCAATGATAATCCTCTAAATCGATATCGTGCGTATGCCCTTGAGTGAACCGAAATGTAACCCGCCAGTTCGCGCGAACCGTGACAGCCCAAGAGCCTTTACGACTTCCTTTCAATGGATGCAAGCGAAAGGTCGGCTGGTTCATATCCTCAGCCCGTTCCGCGGCGTTGAGCGCCGAGAGTATCAACCGCAGCCGGTGGAGCTGATCAGCTTTGAGCTTCCGCCCATCGTCCTGCTCGAACAGGAGTTGTAAGCCCTTATGCCGGAAACTTCGAATCACCGATTCGACTGTAAAATGTTAATTGACATTTGTCAATAATTGACATGCGAAAGCGAGCTGTGAGGCTGTCGGACGGCCGCATATGCGCTTTGTCCTCGTGAAGGAGGTTGAGCAACAAGCCGTGTTGACCGTTCATCGGGCACGGCAGCTCCTGGTGGCGGAACGGACGGCTCTGGTCAACCAGACGCGGGGCTTGCTGGCCGAATACGGACTGATCGTGTCCACGGGTGTCAGCGTGTTGCGGCGCGCACGGCCCGACCTGCTGGAGACGCCGGCCTTGCCGGGATTGGCACGAGAAGTCTTCGCGGACTTGGCCGATCGCCTGCGTGCCCTGGACGAGCGGATCGCGACCTATGATCGCCTCGTGGCCGCGTTGGCGCGCCAGACGGAACCGGCGCAACACCTGATGCAGGCACCTGGGGGTGTGACCAGTGACAGCGACCGCGCTGGTGGCCACCGTTGGGAATGCCCGCGCCTTCAAGAACGGCCGACAGTTTGCGGCCTGGCTGGGGTTGGTCCCCCGGCAACATTCCAGCGGCGGCACCCGTCGACTGGGGCGTATCACCAAACGCGGGGATGTCTACCTCCGCACGTTGTTGATTCATGGCGCCCGCGCTGTGATGCGGCAACTCACTCGCCGCACGGATGCCACCAGTCGCTGGGTCCTGGCTTTGAAAGCCCGGCGCGGATTCAACAAGGCGGTGGTGGCGCTGGCTGCCAAGCAGGCCAGGGTCCTTTGGGCGCTGTTGGCCACCGGGCGCCCCTACGCGGCGTGTCCCTGAGTGAGCCCGGTCCGTGGAGTCGGAGGCGTCATGACTGCGTGTGAGGTTCAGGAGTTGATGGTATGACAGGTCGGACCGGCGCCGGGAGACCCTGCTAGCAGAACTGGCCATCATAGGCCGTTTGTCTAATGAGGACCCGGTGCGCGGATGTCCATCAGGGCCCGAACTCAAAACCGAGTTCACCATGAGGCCGTATAGATGCGTGCAGTCAGACCACATCACCATCGCGCCTGACCTTGCATCAGAGGGGGAGTCCATATAAACAGCCTGCTAGGCCGCAGGGGACATGTTACCTGCATCAAAGCGAGCAATCTTGAGACTGGCAGTTCGTTTGGTGGCGTGGGCTAGATCATAGTCCAACTGGAGCCCGAGCCAGACTTCAGGACTACTGTCGAACGCCTTAGACAGCCGAATCGCCATATCCGGAGATATGCCCGCTCGCTCATTGACTAGGTTGTTGAGCGTCTGTCGCGTCACGCGTAAATGCTTGGCCGCATCAGTGACGGTCAGTCCAAGCGGCTCGATGCACTCCTGTCGAACAATCCGGCCTGGATGTGGGGGGTGTTTCATCGGCATCAATCGCTCCTCCTAGTGATAGTCGAGAAAATCCACATCATACGCATGACCATTCTCAAACCTGAAGATCACGCGGTAATTCGCCCGAACGGTTACGGCATGGAAGTCGTTGAGACGGCCCTTCAAGGGATGGAGTCGAAAACCAGGGAGATTCATATCTTCGGGCGTTCTGGCGCGGTGTAACACAGCGAGAATGTTTTCCACCTTCTCACGGTACTCGGCGAGGATGCTCTTCTGGTCACCATCCTCAAATAGTCGTTTCAGGCCCTTGTGCCCAGAACGTAGAATCACGTCTTGCAGATACAATGATAAGTGGCGCTTGTCAATTGTCATAACCACGGTCTGAATGGTGGAGAAGCGCATCCGCTCGTGCACGCGTCGATCTGGAGGAACGAGCACGAGCACGGTGCGTTTCATAACCACCCATTCTGAGATCCCACCGCCGAGCCACGAGGATCGGACACTCACACACGACTACGAGAAGCCGGAGACCTGCTCGGCATCAGGCTGCTCGACCATCTCATTCTCGGTGACGATCGTCTCTATAGTTTTGCAGATCAGGGCTGGCCGCTGTGAGGCGACAGCGAACCTCCTGCCGCACTTCGCGTGGATTATACTTCTGAGCACATGCCGCCTGTCGACACATTCGGAGGATTCCAGGTCCCTACCACGAGTGGTGGTCTGCTTCTGTCACAGCGGACGCCTATAAAATGGGCAACATGCTGAACGGCCCGTGTTTTGCGGTGACACTCACGCATTACTCGACTTGCTCACAAAGTTATCCCAAGAAGATGGGGAAGAGGGCGGGAACTTCATGGCCGGTGTTTGCGGGACCATTTGATCCTCACTCATCCAAACCCATACTCAGGAAGCCCTCATGTGGTTATCTGGATCGATGTGCCCGTATCACGTTGACAGAGAATTTCCGGAAGAGTATAAGCCATTCTTCCAAAAGTGCTGATACTTAGTCCACGCTACGATTAGGTTCGTAATCCGTTCTTAAGAAGTGGCGGGCGGCGTGTCATGAATCTGCCCAACTTCAAGCCTTAATTTGCAGCTCGCTGGATACAAAGGCGTATGAGGCCTCATCAAACTGAAGGCTGAGGCTAGCGAGAAACACCGGGAAGGAGTTCTGTATGAACAGACTCAGCGTGAATCTTCGCTTGATTCCGTGGCTCGCATCGATTCGTCAGACAGCTTCAACGGGGGATCGAGGCGTGTCATGGCTGAAGCCATCGTTTTCGATCGTGTTCGGCTTAGGGCTTAGCCTATGCATCTGTCTGTCAGGTATTCCCTCTTTGGTTTCGGCGCAGTCAGTTCCTGTCGATGCCATCCTTCCCACCCCTCCAGACTCTACGGCAGCTCCCGCTGCCGGGCAATTCGCCGTATCGGACGATGGCGCGGCAACATATTCTTACCCAATCTGGGTTCCTGACGGCAGGCGAAATCTGAAGCCGAGCCTTTCCTTGGTCTATAACAGTCAGGTCGAAAACGGGATGCTGGGCGTCGGTTGGCGCTTGAGTGGGCTGTCTTCGATTACTCGTTGCAAGCGCGATATTGCCAGGGATGGGTATAACGCGGCCATTCAGTTTGATTCAGACGACAGGTTTTGCCTCGATGGGCAACGGCTCGTCACATTTCCTAGCGTCGCAGACGGAATCCCGAGGCCGTACGGAACGGAGGGGACGGAATATCGAACCGAGCAAGAGCAGTTCGCCCAAATCATCAATGGGCCCATCGATGAACGAGGACCGGTCTCCTTTGAGGTGCGCTTGAAGAACGGCCTCATCCTTTTTTATGGGACCAGTCCCGACTCGCGACTCGAGGGCAAGCGGATGCGCGTTACTCCGGTCTCGCTGTATGGTACCGATGTGCAGAGGGACTTCACACAGGAGGTACGGCTGACGTGGGCTCTTTCCGAGATCCGCGATCGATTTGGCAACAACATGACCGTGGAGTACTCCACGACAGGAGATGCCAGTAATGATCAGGGGTACGAACAACTGCCAGTTTCGATTCACTACACAGGCACCGTTGATAAAAGTCTTCCGGCACGGCGGGAAGTTCGATTCCTCTATGAACCTCGCCCCGATACGCACAGCTTCTTTATAAATGGATTCAAGCTTGAAAGGAGCCATCGGCTTGCCAGGATCGTATTGGCAGCTCCTAATCCGGTGGATACAGCACCGGTCAAAGAATATGTATTGCAGTATGAGGAGTCCACAGCAAGCAAACGGAGCATATTGCAGGGGATAGCGGAATGCGATCCACAGCAGGTGTGCCTGAACCCAACCACATTTTCTTATAGCAGCGTCGTTCGGGATGGGTTTACGGACGTCGATACAGGCATACACGACGACAGCGCAGGACATACGACGACACCCTCCTTCGGTGACAAGTTCGACCGGATCGTAACGGGCGATATCGATGGTAATGGATGCGATGATCTTATCTACAGTGCTCGCGATGCTCCTCCTTGGGTTTTTAGCATGAAGGCTGCGTATCGGTTGAGTTCCTGTTATGATGCGATCGGAGATGGAGAGCCACCTCTGCCGACTCCAAGTCCGGACACGCTCTTACAGCTGACACCGCCGATTCCTAGTGCACCAAATTCTGTTCCATCGACTGTGTTCAATCCTCAACATCTTCCGGGCTGGAACTATAAGTATAGTCTGTGCGAGAGCAATGCCTTTCATTTGATAGAATGTGATAACCAGCTTATCGGTGCAGATCTGGATCTCGACGGGCGGATCGATTTACTTTCTAATTCTGTTGAAGAAAATTGTGGCCACCCTCTACTAGAAGGGTGCTTTTGGGCCACCACCTACAACTTACATTACGCTACGTCAATTTTTCTCGCATCCTCGATGGACCCCTCCAAATGGAATCCATCGAGTCTCCTCTATGGCGGAGAGACGCATTACGAGTTCGACATAACAAGAAAGGAGGCTTTGCTTAGCAGTTACACCCCCCCTATCCTTGCCTATGTCTCGATCTATGTTGGTGACATCAATGGCGATGGCTATCCAGATCTGGTGCGCCTCTATCCTGAAGGATGGTCATATCGGCTCAATCACGGTCATGCCTCTAAACTGCTGCCCTCTCAACACAAATGCGGCGCATTTGATCGGCCTTGTCTTGATCTTGGCGCTCCCTCTCCGATAGCATCCGACACCGTTCCTAGCACGGGACTAGGGAACGTATTCATGACAGATGTGTTTAGGGAGGGCACAACGTCGCTCATCTTGAGGGACACAACGGCAGGCAGTTCAAGCAGAAAAACTAATTGGTATGTCGCACTCCGCCTAGACTGTAATCATCTTCCATCAAACACAGATGTGTGTCCTGTGCAGCCCCCGGTGAATCTCGCATTAGTAGCCGGCGATGCGCACGACCCTGCACGCCGTGATTGGTTTTTTGATGTGAACGGTGATGGCTTACCGGATTCTGTTTCCATTCCGTTGAGTGGCGGTCATCCCTACATTGCGATCAACAGCGGCAATGGATTTGATGCCCCGGTTCAAGTCACCAAAGGCGTCCCAGCTGTTTTCGACAAAGACAAGGTACGCGGCGACGGGCTGGTAGATCGCACCAAGAATGTCGCAATACTCGACTACGATGGGAATGGCACACAGGATGCCGTGTACTCCACCCCATCAGCGGATCCGAAGGCACTCATTTGGTTACCCGTCGATCTGAAGAGCGGCGGTAGGCCGAAGATTGTGCAGGTTCGAGACAATCGTGGGAAGCTGGCGATGACGGTGTGGTCTCAGAACGGGGGCGGCAGTTACTCCCAACTATGGAGCTCTGATGACATGGGACAGGGCTCAGGCGCACTTCGGTGGCTGCCTGTGCAGATGGACGGCGACGGTAAGACCCAGATTGTTCAGCTATGGGACAATCATGGCAAGCGTGCCATGATTGTGTGGGGCCCAAATGCGGATGGCAGCTATTCACAGCGCTGGGGCTCCAATGATATGGGACAGGGTCCCGGTAAAGACCAATGGCTGCCTGTGCAGATGCATGGCGACGGCAAGACTCAGATTGTTCAGGTGACGAGTAATAACGACAAGCTCGTGGCCATGACTGTGTGGGGCCCGGATGCGAATACTGGTGGCTATTCACAAATCTCGGGTTCAACAGACCTAGCACAGATCCCCGATGGGTTTTTCATGCCTGTTCAGAGGAAAGGCGATGCCGGAATAGAGCTCGTGCAGATACGGGAGGATTATAGTAGTCACGGCAAGATGACAATCAGTGTCTGGATTCCGAACGGGAATCAGGGCTATTCCCGGGTCTGGGGCCCCGAGGCCGTGGACCAGGCCCGGGATACGCACCGGTGGATACCAGTTCAGATGTACGGCGACGGTACGACACAGCTGCTGCAGATTTGGGACAACAAAGGAAAGCTGGCCATGACCGTCTGGTCTCCGAAGATGGACCATGGCTACGCCCAGGTCTGGAGCTCCGATGATATGGGCCGTGACTCCCGCGCGCTCGACTGGTTACCTGTTGATATAGGCCGCAATGGCAAGACACAGCTCGTACAGATCTGGAGTAAGGACAACAAGCTCCGAATGACCATGTGGGTCCCGCAGGCTAATGGGAGTTATTCTTCGAAGTTTTTGGATTTCAATACCATGGACATGGGACAGCGCTCCGATGTGTGGTTAACTATGGGCGGAAGACTGCAACCACAAATCCTCCGAATGTGGAACAACGAGGGCAAGCTCGCTATGAGAGTGTGGGAAGCGAACACTGCCGGCAGTTTTGCACAGGCGTGGAGTTCCAACGACATGGGTGGGTATCTCCATGTGATGCTGACAAACGACAAGATCGATCAGTACCGATGGCTGCCGCTTTTTGACCAGCAGGGGAATCCCATCCCTTCTGGCTCGATGTTGCAGACATTCGACGTCAATGGCGATGGGTTAACGGACCTCGTGCAGATCGTTGATGGCGTCGTCCATGTGTACATTCGAAAAGGGTTGAAACGCGATCTCCTGACAACAATTACTGATCGGGGGGCATCGATATCAGTTGCGTATGCTCCACTCACTCATGGCAGCATGTACAGCACTTCTGGGTGGGTTGGCGTTAACGACTCCTCGGAGCCACCCTATCCAGGTCGTTCATACCTCATGAACAAAGGGCCATGGGTCGTTGAATCCTATTCGATCCCACGTGCTGGCTCATTGGGATCGGACTTACGGAATCAGTATAGCTATACCTATAAAGGAGCACTGCAGGATCTCACAGGTCGGGGGTGGTTGGGCTTCGGACAGGTCACGAGGTTGGACCACCAAACGCAGGAGCAAACGATATATAGGTATTACAATGGGGTCAAAGTGGGCTCCGCTTATCCATTTGCACATCGATTGCAAAGCCTCGAGAAGAGAGTGAAATTATCTGATACTGGACGAACAAGTGTCAGAGAAGAAACCACGACCTATGTGCCCACTGGTACGAAAGACGGCCGCTACCTAGTCGTGTTGCCAAAGAGGCATGAACGACAGGAATTCGAGGGCTTGTCCAAGACCTCAATGGCCAGGATTCGAAGCTTGGATACTCGCTTTGAGTATGACAGCTTTGGCAATGTCACCAAGAGAGCTACCACTACTGAGGATGGCTATACGGAAGAGAGTGTCGTCTCATTCCAACAAGACCTCTCGGCATGGCTCATTTCAATGCAGACCGGCTCGGCGGTCACCAGTGGTGTCCCGGGCGGCGCATTAGAAAAGAGGACTCGTACCTACATACCTGATCCGAAAACTGGCGTTACTCTAGAGGAGATCGTCGAACCGGACGGCGACAACGACACTTACCTGCATACCACTTACCACTATGATGTCCATGGCGTGCCGACTGGTTCAACCTTTAGTGATAAAACCGGCTCAGACACACGGTGCGTAGCCGTTCAGTACGATGCTGAATCGATTTATCCAGCCGTGCGCATGAACCAGCTTGGGCATACTACACGCGTTGCGATTCACCCGGCTCTCGGAATTCCGACACTCTTCGAGGATGCCAACGGAGTTCGCGAGACACGCCAATACGACACCTTTGGCCGGCTACGCACGGTGCGGCCTGCAAACGGTGCGAATGTGTCCCTTGCCTACACATCCATAGGGTTTCCGTTCATGGAAGCAACGGATGCAAAGGGCCAGGTTATCCGTATCTCGTACGACGCCTTCCAGAATGTCATTGAAAAAAACTGGAAAGCGTTTGATGGCCAGACAGTCGTGTTATTGAACGCATACAATGGTCAGAATTTGCTCGCGAAAAAAGAAGGTCCATGCTACCTCGGGCCGCTACCTTGCGCGGAGGCGGGTTCAGAGCAGTATGCGTATGACGAGTTGGGGCGTCTTATCAAGGTCAATCATGCGGACGGTAGTGCGAGGAAAGTGACCTATACCGACCTCAAGACCACATACGTAGATGAATCGGGGAACCAGCGCTCGGTGCTCGAAGATCAGCGTGGGCGCTTGGTGAAGAGTCTCAGCGTTACCGCCGAGGGAAAAGAGGTCCCCATCAGGTACCGGTATGCGCCGTTCGGTCTGGTAGCGTCTATCACCGATCCTGCCAACAATACCGTTGACACGCAGTACGATATCCGGGGGCGTGTCCGAACGTTGCACGACCCGGACCGAGGGTTGCAAGCCTTCCAGTGGTCCCCATTCGATGAATTGCGCGAGTCGCGCGATAGTAATAATCGTGTCACGACCTATCAGCATGATCCGCTGGGACGCGTGATCAAACTAACGAATCCCGATGGAATCACGCAGTTTCGGTGGGATACCGCAGCGCATGGCATCGGACTCCTGGATAGAAGCAAGAGCCCTGATGGCATCGAATCAGTCTATACCTATGACGCGCTGGCGCGGACAAATACCGTCGCTTCAAAGATTGACGGGGCGTTATACGAATTGAAGATGTCGTACGATGGTCTCGGACGTCTTTCGACCGTCGCCTATCCGGAAGTTCGGAACCACCCGCGCTTTGCCATCCGCAACCAGTTTAATGCCTTTGGCTATCTCGAGCAGGTGGTCGACGAACAATCCCAACTGGTGTACTGGAAGGTTGACGGGGAAAACGAACGGGGGCAAATCATTCAGGAAGCCTTCGGCAATGGCTTGACGACCAGCCGACGCTTCGACGCGCGCGGCTTTTTGCGAAAGATCTCCACCAGTGCGGCGGAAAACACGATTCAAGAACTGATCT
>JAHBWQ010000310.1 GCA_019636915.1 Nitrospira sp.
TGGCGAGCACCACATAACAATCCCACAACATTCACCCCTCCGTATGGGAACGCTCTCATCGATCCTTGGCGATGTGGCAACTCATTTCCAAATCAGTCGTGATCAGCTCCTTGCCCAACTCTTTGGGTCGGGAAAGTAGTGAGGCAATTGATACCAACCTGATTGCACAGATCCAAGGGCTTTCTCATGAAGCCGGGCTAAACGAGTCATCAAGACCGGTTGGGATCAATGATCCGGAATCGGACTTCGTCCACATAGGAATAGGCGGAGGTTTGCTCTCCCGCGAAGAGGCCGCAGCGGTAGAGGCCTGGAGACCAGCCGGTTTTCGGAGAGGTGAGGAGAAAATAGCCGGATCGATCGTTCGTGGTGGTCATGACACGATCCTGAACCATCGTCTGCGAGTCTTCATCCATGTCACGAGTTTCGACTGAACAACGTGCGGTGAGCGCCACGGCATCGAATGAGTCGGATACCAGCCGAAACACTAAATAGATTTCCGATTGAGTAGCGGGGAAGGTGTCTCCCGGACTCAGCGGGATAAACTCGTGAGCCCCGGTCGGGAAATCGTCCCGCACGACCTTGGTTGCCGGAATCACGAACCGAAACCAGCTGAAGTCCGCATCACGACCGGCAATCGCCACTCCCGTCTCTAACGTTTTTTGAGCGTTGATCCTCTCAATCGCCTTCGCATACAGAGCCTCTTCCGATGGCACAACTGCCTGGCTTCTTGAGTCCTTCTCCCTCTTGTCCTCTTCCTCCTTCAGCTTTACCAGCTCAGGAACATGGGGCTTTACTTTGTCGAGCCAACGAGCGATTTTGTCCTTTGCCAGTACGCGGGTGCCGGCTGGAAACAGAACATCTTGATTGGCCTGTTCAAACTCAACGGCTGCGTCATACAGCAGTTGAAAATGGACGAACGCGTCCTCCCAGCGTTCCAATTTTACGTAGCACTGCCCCATCCGATAGGTGGTGTCGGCGAAATCTTCCTCACTCGGGTTGAGATTCGAGATATTGCCGAACACGGCGATCGCCTCCGCGCAACGATCCAATTGCATCAACGTCAGTCCCAGCTGATGGGCTGCAACGGGATCGCTGGGGTTGAGCGTCAGAAGCTTCCGGTACAGCGGCTCGGCGTCTTGAAAACGTCCGGCCTGGAATAGGTTCCAGGCATCCGATCGAAGAGCGGCCCACTCCTTCAATTGAGTCGCATCGGCCGTAGGCGTCAATGTGGGTGTGAAGCGTCGCCCTCGTTCCATCGACTCATGGAGTTGAGCACGCTGATTCTTGGCGGGGAGCTCCAGAGGAGAGCCGGACGGAGCATGTTCCAGTACATACCGGAGATCAGCATCTGCCCCTGGATAATCCAACAGGTCAAAACGGGCACGAGCCAAGGCGAGTCGCCAGCCCAGCAACTCCGGTTTCAGTTCAACCGCCCGTTTATAGGATTCCAGCGATTCCTCCAAACGGTCTACCTTACGAAGCTCCTGCGCCAATCGCCAGTGGGCCAAGGGGTTCTTTGCATCGATCTTCGCAATGGCACGCAGCTCCGCAAGGGCTTCTTCTTCCCGGCCCCATCGAACCAACACCGCCCATTTCGCCCAGCGCACGTCGAGTACGGCAGGATCTGCAGCAAGAGCTCGATCGTAGGCCTGAACGGCTTCTTTCGGGTCACGAAAGGTCGAAAGAATATCACCTCGTAATTTATGAAGGACAAGCGCGTGGGGATCGTCCTGAATCCCTTGCTCGACCAGTTCGAGTGCAGACGTGACCGCCCCACCTTCCCAGGCCGCACCGGCCTGTTCGACTGCCTGTTCAACCGTCACCCTTTGCTCAGCGTCTGCGAGAGCACAGGGAGCAGCCACCACAAGAAGCGCCAGCACTACCATCACACGAACGATTTCGGCGTAGAGATGTTGTGTATCCACAAAGTCGTGCCTAGCAACTGTCACGGTCATTTTCAGGCTGTGAACTCCTCCGCCTGTGGAACACACTATACCAAGAAGCAAAACAAATATATCCGACATGGTTTCGGCAATACCGGTTCCCATGGATCGCCCGGTTGTTTCATTCCCTTCCTTGACCTCCTTTTATGATCTCGCTAGTCTAGCTTGAGTCGAATTCTTGAAGACAATTCCACGGGAGAAAAGATGTGATTTTCGTGACGGGCGGTGCCGGATATATTGGATCGCATACCTGTGTCGAGCTGCTCCAGGCCGGTCACGACTTGACCGTCTTTGATAATTTTTGCAACAGCCATTCTGCATCACTCGAGCGTGTGCAACGGATCACAGGAAAACAGCTCTGCTTCATCCGTGGCGACATCCGCGACCAGGCGGCGCTGGTGACGGCGCTGCGCGATAGCGGCGCGCACGCGGTGATTCATTTTGCCGGTCTCAAAGCCGTCGGCGAGTCGGTTCAGCAGCCGTTGTCCTATTACGACAATAACGTGGTCGGGTCTCTGCGCCTGTTGGAAGCCATGGGCCTCTGCGGAGTCAAGACGTTGGTGTTCAGTTCTTCCGCCACGGTGTACGGAGACCCACAACGGCTCCCGCTGACAGAAGACCATCCTCTCTCGGCAACCAATCCCTACGGGCAAACGAAACTGACGGTGGAGCACATCCTGCGTGATGTACAGCGCAGCGACGCGTCGTGGCGCATCGGGATTCTCCGGTACTTCAATCCGGTCGGTGCGCATGCCAGCGGATTGATCGGTGAAGATCCACAGGGTACGCCAAATAACTTGATGCCCTTTGTGGCGCAAGTGGCGGTCGGCCGCCGCCCACACTTGAACGTGTTCGGCAACGACTACCCCACATCGGACGGGACCGGCGTGCGCGATTACATCCATGTTGTGGACCTCGCCATCGGGCACCTCAAAGCACTAGAAGCACTCGAACGATCGATGCACCGGACGGAATGCCTCACGGTCAATCTCGGAACCGGAACCGGGTACAGCGTGCTGGAGATTGTCCGAGCATTCGAGCAAGCCTGCGGCAAGCCGGTAGCGTACAAGATCGCGCCGCGTCGACCGGGCGACGTGGCAGCCTGTTACGCCGATCCCAACAGGGCTGCGGCCCTGCTCGGTTGGCACGCCACGCGGAGCCTCGCTGACATGTGCGCCGATACGTGGAGGTGGCAGAGCTTCAATCCTCACGGGTACACCCCTCTCCGTTAGACCGTGCCGCTGTGCCTCGCATCCCGTACAGTCGTCGTGCCGAGCCCGGGCGCCGTGCTACACTGCTTCCTCGATGTTCGATGTCATCCTCTATCAACCGGAAATCCCGCCGAACACCGGCAATATCATCCGCCTCTGCGCCAACACCGGAGCAAGGCTGCACCTCGTGAAGCCCTTGGGGTTTTCCCTCGAAGACAAACAGTTGCTGAGGGCCGGGTTGGACTATCACGAGTTCACGACCCTCAGCGTCTATGAAAATTGGGCCGAGTGTGCTGAACAGTTCAATAATCGTCGTGTGTTTGCGGTCTCGACGCGGAATATTCAGCGGTACGACCGCATCATCTATGCACCAGACGATGCATTTCTGTTCGGCCCAGAAACCCGTGGACTGCCAAGCGAGCTGCTCACGACATTCTCAGCGGAACGACGGATTCGTCTCCCCATGCGCCCGGAAAGTCGCAGCCTCAACCTCTCGAACACGGTCGCCGTTGTTGTCTACGAGGCCTGGCGGCAGATAGGCTTTGAGAACGGCCGGTGATGTTGCGTCT
>JAHBWQ010000311.1 GCA_019636915.1 Nitrospira sp.
TCGCAACCGAACAGTGGAAGAATGCTTCGCCAGCGGCCTCGGGCAGCTTCACCGATCTCGTCCGCATCGAGAGTGAATGTTGTGCTCATGCCGCACCTCGTGAGGCATGAAGGGCCGGCCTCCTGGAAGCGCTGGTAGGTAGTGCTGATCCGGCGGGAGGTTGCTTGATTGAAGGTGCTTGTTCGGATAGAGTGAGTGTCATCATTCTCCTTCTCCGTTCTGCCGCGTTCCGAGTTCGCACCTCGGGCGCGGCGTTTCTGACTTAACTCCTCTCTGCCCTCGAACGTTTATCTTTCAGAGCCGATACATCAGAACCAAGAAAAATACGCTGCCCTGTTTTCGTCTCGATGGCTCGTAATGAACCAACGCGTGCGAGGTGACGCACATAGCCTGGTGTGATTCCAAGCTCTCTGGCCACTTCTGCAGAAGTAAAGATGTCTCCCACTTCAGAAATCTTCATATGTCCACCTCCCTTTCAAGAGATCGTTGCTTCACGCAACGCGCATGCGTATACATCTCACAAGTAATAACTTTGCGCTGCTGTGGGGAATGGTTGGTGACTAGTAGTACGAAAATTTCAGGCCAGATAGGTGTGACTATCTGTAACCGGTACGGATGGAATCAGCCTTTGGCGGTGCGAGAGTGGCATTCCATGCGGAGAGAAGGGTATAGATCAGTATGGACTGTCGGCGCTTACTCTTAACATTACGCGCAAACAACCTTCGTAAGGCAAGAACCGCAGTCCGTGTGCCCGCGCGGGGTTTACCACTATCTCCCCTTCGCTTCTCATTCCGGGAATTTAAAGTCCCTCGGGCGGCCTCATGCAGAAGACCTTCTGCATTCCTGTAACAGCTCAGTTCAATGTTCAAAGCATCGAAGGCCAGCGCACAGTTTGTGTTCAGAGCAGATGAAATGGAGGTGGGTAGTGGTGGATAACCAAGTTGAGCGACTGCGCTTATAATCTTTTCGCGCAGGCGAATCTCTCGCTTAACCGCCTGTTTCCCTTTTCCCATAGCTGCGGCCAATTGCTTGATCACGCCTAGCTCTGATGGATGCCACCATTGCAACAAGATCAATTCAATCTCAGAAGCTTTTCCCCTGGCTTGTTTGCTCACATCCTGTATGACGGGGATTACAATCTCTCGCCAATGCATGCCCTTCAAAAGCTCCTGCTCGCGGACTGAATCAAAATCTGGTATTCGTGCCCGATCAGGGAATTTTCTCAACGGCTGAAGAATTTCCTCCAGTCGATCAAAGAGGGGATCTAAGCCGCAGTAAGGGTCATACTTGTCTTGGGATGCCCGTGAGGTTTGTTTGCTGCGATTGCTTGGCATGTCCCTCCCTGCTGGGCCCTGATGAGGAAGGACGGCACTCGCGTCAGGAACACGAGCCGGCCAGGTGATCAAGCCTGACTGTTGCCGTCCGTGGAATGCTACATCATGTCACGTCGCGTGTGAAATCTGCACATATTCACAGCTCAGTTACGCGACTTGTGAAGCCGCTTCTACTGATCGAAGGAAGCGCCAGACCGTGCGGCTGGATCGACCAACGGCTTTACTGATCGCGCCCATTCCCATTCCCTTTGCCCGAAGCTCCAGGATCTTGGTAGATACGGCCGGATCGGTTTCTTCGAGTGTTCTCCGTCCCCATCGGCGCCCCTTTGCACGGACTCGCTTGATACCCGCCTTCACCCGCTCTTGAATCATTGAGCGCTCAAATTCAGCAAATACTCCCATCATTCCGAACAGTGCCTTACCAGCCGGGGTGCTGGTGTCCAAGCCCTGTTGGTGAATGTAAAGATCAACCTTCTTCGCGTGAAGCTCCGAAAGGAAGTTCACGAGATGGGCCAGTGATCGCCCCAGGCGATCGACAGCCCAGGTCATCACGACATCGAACTCTCGCCGCGTGGCCCCCTTCCAGAGAGCGTCAAAGGCGGGTCGCTGATCTCGGCCCTTGGCCCCACTGATGCCTTGGTCAATGAATTCATGGACGATCGTCCACCCATTGCGCTCGGCCACCAGTCGAAGCTCGCGGAGCTGGTTCTCGGTGGTCTGGCCGTCTGTGCTCACTCTGGCGTATATCGCGGCTCGTCTCGCTCGGGTGTCTTTCATGATCTCGCTCCGTTTCTATTACATGTGCTTTCTACACAGACTTGCGGTGACGTTGAGCCTGTGTCTTTTCGCGAAGTTCGGAAGCGCCAATTGGAGGGGTAAAGTAAACAAGGGGTTGTCGTCATTGCCCACGATCCTTTCCTGTGGTGGCGGGAGAGTCGCCGTGCTCGCGAACATCTCCTATTTTGTTCTGGTCACTGCGGTGAAGCATTCATCTTCGACAGTCGGATAATGTCCTTCGCGCTGAGCGTAAGACCGTCGAGTGATTTGATACCTATCGAGCTTGTCGAGGGCCTCCATCAGCCCGTCTTCGACGCCATTCAGAAGTCGATCGAGAAAGAGGAGGGCACGGTGTTTGGTGGGGAAGGGTCCATATCGGCGAGTTCGCAGACCGGTTGCTTGGAACCGGAGAAACCACACCGCCTTACCCCATTCATCCTTCGCCTGGACAAACCACTCCTCGTGAGGACGTGTCTCGATGAGTTGGATTCGTTCCCGTTCCTTTTTCGAGTGTGAAGGCCGCCTATCGGCGTCGACAAATATGCTGGCACCCATGTGTGTCTCCTTTCTGGAAAGGTGAGGGTTCAATCATCAATTCTCAAGATCTGTCCTTGAGGTGCCCACGCTGGTCTCGGGGGTAAGCGGTTTCGAGTTCTCAAAGAGCTCTTGCGTAAGACGCACATAGCCGTCCACCTCACAACCGTCCCTCAATTCCGCCTGCAGATCGCGCACGGTCAGCCGTACGAGGTCGGCATCCAGGTGTGTTCGGCCTTCAGTAGCCATGAATAGGAGATCCAACCGTTTCCGACAATCAGCGAGGATGCGCAGGACCAACGAGCCATTCTCTGCAAACTTCTCCAACCCGAACAGCTCTCGATGCGTCACATCACTCACCTGGCCGTCTCGGTCACGGTACAAAATCCGGCCCTCCAGCATCAGCCGTGGTTTAGTTGCAGTGTTCATGGTCACCTCACCGTCCTTTCTTTCTGAGTGGTAAAGAAGGCTCTCTCCCGAGTGCTGGCTCTCCCCGCAGCATCCGGCAAAAGATCGTCGCGGCATCATTGATCACTTCAGACATGCTCTGACCGTACCGCTTCGCTTCTGATCGAAGGTCGGCGAAATTTTGAGGATGGATAAGCGCCTGCACCCGTTTAAATCGGTCGCAAGGCTTGATACGGCTTCGGCGATTCTTCTTCTGTGTCATGTGGCACACTCCTTTCCATATACCAACACTGCGTTACTTCCCTTTTGCCCCAGTAGCCTTCAACTCTCTCTCGATCAAGCTCCGAATGAACCCGCTGGCCGTGGTGCCCTTTGCCCGTAAGGCGTCGAGCTTCGACTTGATCGAAGAGGGCAGTTGAATCATGACGCGCTCCATTTTCATGCCGATCACCTCCTTTCTTGAATGGCAGCACATGCAATCATGCTAGCATGTGCTAGCTAGTATGGCAAGCTAGTTTGACGGGCTGGCTCTGCTTGCGTATCCTAGCGATATGGCGAAATCATCAAGAGCTGAAGAGGATGGTGCTGTCCTGTTTGTTCGGCAGTTCCCGAAAGGGCTTCTGGGGAAACTGAAAGCGGCTGCGGCG
>JAHBWQ010000312.1 GCA_019636915.1 Nitrospira sp.
TGTACCATGGTCACGTTGCGTCCGGAGGGCGGGAAGGGTGCGGAGATCAAGAAATTGGGGCCGCATGTCATGATGGATGATGCGACCGCCGGCTTGATTGAAACCGAAGAGGCTCGTGAGCTGCTCGAGGCAATCAATGAGCAGCTCGGTTCCGAAACCATTCAGTTCTTCCCGGGCGCCGGGCATCGTCATCTCATGGTTTGGGTCAATGGTAAACCGCGGGCTATTTGTAACGATCCCCAGTCCGTCCTTGGTCAATCCATTGCCGATGCCCTGCCTACGGGAGACGGCGCAGACATTCTCCGCAAGCTCATGGATGCCGCGCACGTGATTATGCGGGATCATCCGGTGAACGATGAGCGGATTGCGGAGGGACAGAAGCCGGCCAACTGCGTGTGGTTGTGGGGTGAAGGACGTGCGGTTCCGTGGCCCAGTCTGACCGAAAAATACGACATCACCGGGGCCGTCGTGGCGACCAGCGATGTCTATCGTGGGGTCGGGATCTGTGCCGGCCTTGAGGCCGTCGAGCCGGAACGACTCGCCGACGGTGACCTTCGCACCAGGGCGTCCGTGGCGCTTGCCGAGTTTGCCAAGAAAGATTTTGTGTATGTCCATGCCCGGTTAACGGACGAAATCATTCACGGCACCGATATCAAGGCCAAAGTACGGGGTATCGAAGAGTTCGATCAGCACCTGGTTGGCCCGCTCGTTGAGGGGCTGGCTAAGCAAGGGCCCTATCGGTTCCTGGTCGTGTGCGAGCACGGACGCGGGGCGAACGGTCAGCCATTCTATGCGTTCGGCGAGGGGGGCAAGAAGGGTGCGGGGTCGGCCGATCGCCGTTTCACTGAGGTGGATGCTCAAGCCGCAGATATGCCTGCCCGTGACGCGACCAAGTTCGTGAACAAGTTCTTCTCCAAAAGCTGACCGTCGTGGCACTGATCGTCCAAAAATACGGAGGGACCTCAGTCGGTACGATCGAACGTATCCATCGCGTGGCCGATCGTGTCGAAAAAACACAGCGAGACGGCAATCACGTCGTCGTCGTGCTGTCCGCGATGAGCGGGGAAACAGACCGTCTCATTAAACTGGCCCATGAAGTGACCGCGACGCCCGATGATCGGGAGATGGATATGCTGCTCTCCACCGGCGAACGAGTGACCGTTGCCCTGTTAGCGATGGAGTTACGGAGCCGAGGAATCGACGCCCGCTCATTTACAGGACGGCAGGTGGGCATCATGACCGACAGTGCCCATACCAAGGCGCGGATCGCGCGAGTGACGGCCGGACGGCTCCGCGAGGCCTTAGATCAGGGAACCGTGCCTGTGGTCGCAGGGTTTCAAGGTATCAACGAACGGTCTGATGTGACGACGCTGGGACGAGGCGGATCCGATCTCTCAGCAGTTGCCGTGGCGGCAGCGCTGAAAGCCGATCGCTGCATTATCTTCACCGATGTCGATGGGGTGTATACCGCTGACCCCAACATCGTGCCGGCGGCAAAACGCATCGACAAGATTTCCTATGAAGAGATGCTCGAAATGGCCAGCCTGGGCGCCAAAGTGCTTCAGACTCGATCGGTGGAATTTGCGGCCAAGTTCAACGTGCCGGTCGAAGTGAATTCCAGCTTCAAAGAGGGAAAGGGAACGCTCGTGACGAAGGAAGATACGGATATGGAAGCGGCGGCGGTTGCCGGAGTCACGGGGGACCGGAACCAGGCGAAAATCACGATCATAGGGGTTCCTGACAAGCCGGGCATTGCCGCCAGGATCTTTGGACCGGTGGCCGAAGCGAACATCAATGTCGATATGATCATCCAGAACATCAGTCAAGCGGCTCTCACGGACCTCTCCTTTACCGTCCCGCGGGCAGACCTGAAAAAAGCTGTACCCCTCATCCAAGGCGTGGCGAAGGACATTGAGGCCAAGTCGGTCTCCGTGACCGAGGCCATTGCAAAAGTGTCACTCATTGGTGTCGGCATGCGGTCACACTCCGGCGTGGCGGCCAAGATGTTCAACGTCCTCTCTCGCGAGGGAGTCAACATCATGATGATCAGCACGTCGGAGATCAAAATCTCCTGCGTGGTCGATGAAAAGTACCTCGAGCTGGCCATGCGCTCACTCCATTCAGCGTTCGGTCTGGATCAAGTACAGGCCTAAAACAGTTTGGCCAAGATCTGGCTAGTTTGGCCGCTTCCATCCCCTCACTAAATATCTTGACCTCTTGCTGTTCTGTTAGACCTGGATGTCTGCGGTGTGGGCAGTGGATCTAATTGCCGGCAATTCATGTCTCACCGACCCTATTGTTCCCTTTTCTCAAAGCCGGTATTCTTGCCCGCGTCTGAGCAGACGACTCCACAACACATATATTCCTTTATATTTGTTGCCACTTATGTGAGTACAAAGGATGGCCATCAAGAAATCCGACCTCTACTCCTCTCTCTGGGCGTCCTGTGATGAACTGCGCGGCGGCATGGATGCGAGTCAGTACAAAGACTATGTCCTGTTCATGCTGTTCATCAAATACGTCAGCGACAAATACGGCGACTCCGACGACTTTGCTCCGCCTGTGGTCATCCCCAAGGGGGCCAGCTTTAAGGACATGGTCGCGCTCAAGGGCCACAGCGACATCGGCAACCTGATCAACACCCAGGTCATCCAGCCGCTGATCGATGCCAACCAGCGCCTCGCCCGTAGCGACTTTCCCGACTTCAACGACTCGAACAAGCTCGGTGACGGCGCGCAGAAGGTCGAAAAACTGGGCAACCTCATCGCCATCTTCGAGAACCCCGCGCTCGATTTCTCCAAGAACCGCGCCGAGAACGACGACATCCTGGGCGATGCCTACGAATACCTGATCGGCCAGTTTGCCGCAGGTTCCGGCAAGAAGGCTGGCGAGTTCTACACGCCGCAGCAGATTTCCAACATCCTCTCGGCCATCGTAACCCTGGACAGCCAGGAGCCGAAGACCGGTCCGCGCGGGTCGCTTCCCAGCGTGTTCGACTTCGCCTGCGGCTCCGGCTCGCTGTTGCTGAACATCCGCCACCGCATGAAGGAGAACGGCGGCACCATCGGCAAGATCTACGGGCAGGAATACAACATCACCACCTACAACCTGGCGCGCATGAACATGCTGCTGCACGGAGTGAAGGACACCGAGTTCGAGATCTTCCACGGCGACACACTGAAGAACGAGTGGGACTGGCTGCGCGAGACCAATCCGGCGAAGAAGCCGGCGTTCGATGCGGTGGTCGCCAACCCGCCCTTCAGCTACCGCTGGGACCCGAGCGAGAGCATGGGCGACGATGTGCGCTTCAAGAACCACGGTCTCGCCCCCAAGTCCGCCGCCGACTTCGCCTTCCTGCTGCACGGCTTCCACTTCCTCAAGGACGAAGGCGTGATGGCCATTATCCTGCCCCACGGCGTGCTCTTCCGGGGTGGTGCGGAGGAGAAGATTCGTACCAAGCTGCTGAAGGACGGCCACATCGATACTGTCATCGGCCTGCCCGCGAACCTCTTCTACTCCACCGGCATTCCGGTGTGCATTCTGGTGCTCAAGAAGTGCAAGAAGCCGGACGATGTGCTGTTCATCAACGCCGCCGAGCACTTCGAGAAGGGCAAGCGCCAGAACCAGCTCAAGCCCGAGCACATTGCGAAGATCATCGAGACCTACCGGCACCGCACGGAGGAGCCGCGCTATTCCC
>JAHBWQ010000313.1 GCA_019636915.1 Nitrospira sp.
GAGCAAGTACATCTTTGTGTATCCCTTTCTCAAAACACGTGAGTGGTTCCTTCTGACCAAGGCGGCTCGCCAAGGCATGATGGACGAGCATATCGAAGTGGGGCATCGGTTTCCCTCAGTGAAATTGAATACCTCCTACTCCTTCGGATTAGATGATCAGGAATGGGTTGTCGCGTTTGAAAGCGACAAGCCGGAGGATTTTCTTGACCTGGTGATGGCCCTACGGGAGACGGAAGGGTCACGATATACTTTGCGAGACACCCCGATTTTCACCTGCGTCCGCAGAAGTCTGAAGGAAACGCTCGATACGCTTGGCGGCTAACCGCCAGGGCAATCAGTACGGACTAGGGCCTTCGGTCTTCCGACCGAGGGCCCTTTGTTTTTCAGCAATGTTTTCATCGGTAAGGAGCAGAGGGCGTGCGTCTTATGCCGCCTCTCCACATAATAAATTGACAAGCACCGAGCCCATAGTTTTGACAGTTCAACAACCCCTATGTTACCTGTACAGGTAGGTTGATCAAAAAGCTGAGCTGCCATGTCTGATACGACATCCCTGTACGCCCTGCGTTTTCCTGACGGTTCTGTCAGTCTCTATATCGATGAGCAATATGCCCATGATCGAGGGATTGATCCTTCCCGCCTTGTCCGGGTAGAAATCCCACGTGAGATGTTCATTAGCGGGACCATCCAGGACATTCGAGAATATGTCGCGCTTCAGCTTGAGCAGTCTTCGCAACAGAAAGCTGGTACAGCATAATCTCATCGCCGCCGGATCAACGGACCATACAAGGACGCGTAGTAAGGCTTCATCACCTCTTTTTATACCAACAAACTGAACATCATGACACACGCACTCGCATCATCTCCCCTGACCGTCGAAGTGATCGAGGAAGTTATCGCAAACCTGCCCATTCAGGGACGCATTATCCTTCGTCTGCTGCTCCTGCAATACCTCGATGTCACGCAGGACGAAATCCTGTTCATGGTTGCCGATCGACCAGATCCTCGCTGTGTCTCTGGCAAAAAACCCGTGACAACCATGACTCAGGAATCCATCATGGCCATGATCGACCGTCGGAACGAATACCGCCGACGAGCCAGATTGCGTCGAGAGCGAACCTGGTTGCAATGTGTGGCCCTCGAACATCTGGTCCAGACGGCTACCACATTAGCCACCCGTGCCGCCGTCCTCCTTGCAGATCGAGGTGTGTCATCGGAGACAATCACAGCGCTCACCGCACAGGCTCGTTCCGCGGTCCCGTCAACGACGTTGCGGATCCTGGAACAACAGTGGGAGAAGGAAGAAATCGGCGCGGAGGAGTATCAGAAACATCGCCTGGTCGTCGAGATGCAGACGCAGCTTCGCTTTGTTGAACGATTCAAAAAACGCCTGGCCTTGGCAGAACGTGAACGTCGGACCTCCGACTCGACAACACTACAAGATCATGAAATCGGCCACATTTGGGGTATCCCAGCCGGGACGCTTGCCGCGCGTAAGGTCAAGTTTCTCTCCCAGTACCTGCTGGCGACCCAAGCCAGGTGTTCAGACTCTCCCTCAAGCTCACCATCGCCTGAAATGTGGCAAGCCACGCTGCGAGCCCTTTCTCAGACTCCGATTGAGCGGTCAATTGCGACATACGATGGGCTAGAGGGAACTGAATCTGCCCTGATCGAGAAGCTCGGGATCTATGCGATGATCAGGATACCGGAAGCAACGGAGACCAAGTTTTGGAATTCACTCGTGTACGGTGCCAGTTCAAACGCGATCCACACCGAAACAACCCGAACCTTGTTCGGCCTTCAGCGTCTGGTCTCGATTCAAAAGGATCTCGACACCAGCCCCGTCGCATTGGATGAGGAGTTGCTGACACGATCGATGCCCACGCCCAAGGCCGGCGAACTCGCTTCTGCGGCCTCTGAGTCCGGCCAGGGTGAACTGACGGATCTGCAACGGCATATTCTCCATAACTTTATCGGAGAGGATGTCACCGGACGACCATCAGATAAATGGTGAACTTTCGACCTTGCCAATCACCGGCGGTTCGGTATAATTACTTCCAACCATGACGACAACGACTATCAGCCGATCACCGTTTGCAACCTCTCTGACATCTGTGCTGTTCCTCTTCGTGCTGGGTGTGTGTGCCCCTGGATTGCCGAGCACCTCACCGGCTCTCGCGAGTGGTTTGGTTGAGATTGCGGAACTGTTGGCACATCCCGAGCAATACGACCATCAAGATGTCGTCGTCACCGGAAAGGTCATGAATGTTCAGCTGGCAACCAATCGCCAGGGACAACCGGCCTACGGATTCCTCCTCCAAGACCAAGCCGGTACCCTCAAGGTCGTGAGCCTCGGTCAGCTCGAGGTCCGGGAAGGTGATCAAGTCATCGTGGAAGGTGTCTTCAGTCGCCTCCGCCAAGTTGGCCGCACGATCGTCTATAATGAGATCAAGGCCATCTCCGTCAAACCGATGACGCGCCTCAATCCAGATCTGGTCGGTTGATCACGATCAGCCCCTCACCATTCCACGTCGGGCCTCGTGTCTAAGCGGGTTGTTCTCACACAAGAGACCACCATGCGGTTCGTGATCCATCCCCAACTCCTTGTCCTTGCCCAGGGACTCATCATGACGGTGTGGCTCACGAGCTGTAGTACGCCCGCACAGGTGGGGGAATATCCCAACCAACAACGCATGGCCGGACAATCAAAGCCGGCAGTCCTGCGCTGTGCAGGCCTCCCCCAAAAAGAATTCGCTGATGGCGAACGGACGATCCTCCGCTACTATCGGGAGGCCCCGATTCTTGAGGAATCACGCCCTGTCGGTAAAGGCAGTTTTGCAACGGTTCGCCATGGCTGTTGGGCCACCGTTGTGCTGATCAACGACCGCGTCGTCGATGTACAGTATCGCTTTGTCCCTCCGACATTTGATGCGTCTAACGATTGCGAAGACATTTTCGATTCGTGTCAGTAACGGCGGCATCCGGCGGATACGGTGCCTTCACGACTCTCCATGATCGCTCTTTGTTTCCGTACATCGACGCGTCTCATCGTGAGCCTCGTACTCAGCGTCCTCTTGATTGGGACTCCACACGCGTTGGCCCTGGAAAAGTACGGGCGTCCACTCCCCTCCATGGACGATCCCAACGGTCGAGAAGCCGAAGAATCGCTCTTTGCCGGCTATCTGCTGACGAGTGCGTTTGCCTCGAATCGTACCTTTGCCGCCAGACCCGATAATACCGGTCTGGTTGGATTGCGTCACATGCTTCACCTGGAGACCGACCTCTACAAGCAATACCTCACGTTCTATACGGACCAAAATTTTTTCTCCGATCGGACAAACGGCTGGATCGAATTGAGCGAATGGGACGGGACCTACGCATTCACCGGCGTGCTCGGCCATGTGAATTGGCGACTCCAATACGAGCGGGACACCCCGCTAGACCGAAAAGGCATCACCCAGGAATATGCCGATGGGCTCGTCACGGCCAAGTTTCAAGCGGTCCAGGATCTCCCAAGCTGGAGACGGCTCTTTCCCAATCAAAACCTGACCGTCTATGCCGGAGCGGGCTGGCTCTTTCATAACAAGAATTACTTCGCCAGACCTGACAATACCGGTCGTGCACTGTTCCGCTATGTTGCCCATACCGATGTCGACCTCTATAAGAACAAGGTGGTGCTGTATGGCGATGTC
>JAHBWQ010000314.1:0-2500 GCA_019636915.1 Nitrospira sp.
GGCCCGTTGGGGCTCCGTCCGTGCGGACTTCACCCTACGCGGGCGTACCTTATCCCGAAGTTACGGTACTATTTTGCCGAGTTCCTTCACCCGAGTTCTCTCAAGCGCCTTGGGATTCTCACCCTGCCCACCTGTGTCGGTTTCGGGTACGGTTTCACTGAACCTGAAGCTTAGAGGCTTTTCCTGGAAGCATGGCATCAACCACTTCGTGCCGAAGCACTCGTTATCACGTCTGAGCATTGATCCTCCGGATTTGCCTAAAGGACCTGCCTACACGCTTGAACCGGGACTACCAACACCCGGCTGGCCTAGCCTACTCCGTCCCCCCATCGCAGTTCAGCAAAGTACGGGAATATTAACCCGTTTCCCATCGACTACGCATTTCTGCCTCGCCTTAGGGGCCGACTCACCCTGCGCCGATTAACGTTGCGCAGGAAACCTTGGGCATTCGGCGTGCGGGGTTTTCACCCGCATGATCGTTACTTATGTCAGCATTCGCACTTCTGATACCTCCAGCAGACCTCTCGATCCACCTTCACAGGCTTACAGAACGCTCCCCTACCGCATGTATTGCTACACACCCGCAGCTTCGGTATACCGCTTGAGCCCCGTTGAATCTTCCGCGCAGGCCGACTCGACCAGTGAGCTATTACGCTTTCTTTAAAGGGTGGCTGCTTCTAAGCCAACCTCCTGGCTGTCTCTGCCTTCCCACATCGTTTTCCACTGAGCGGTAATTTTGGGACCTTAGCTGGCGGTCTGGGTTGTTTCCCTCTTCACGACGGACGTTAGCACCCGCCGTGTGTCTCCCATGATTGCACTTCCCGGTATTCGGAGTTTGCATCGGTTTGGTAAGCCGGGATGGCCCCCTAGCCGAAACAGTGCTCTACCCCCGGGAGTGAGACATGAGGCGCTACCTAAATAGCTTTCGGGGAGAACCAGCTATCTCCGAGCTTGATTAGCCTTTCACTCCTATCCACAGCTCATCCCCGTCTTTTTCAACAGACGTGGGTTCGGTCCTCCAGTAGGTGTTACCCCACCTTCAACCTGGCCATGGATAGATCGCCCGGTTTCGGGTCTACTCCCAGCGACTAAACGCCCTATTCAGACTCGGTTTCCCTACGCCTTCCCTATTCGGTTAAGCTCGCCACTGAAAGTAAGTCGCTGACCCATTATACAAAAGGTACGCAGTCACCCCACGAAGGGGCTCCCACTGCTTGTATGCACACGGTTTCAGGTTCTATTTCACTCCCCTCACCGGGGTTCTTTTCGCCTTTCCCTCACGGTACTGGTTCACTATCGGTCGGCAACGAGTATTTAGCCTTGGAGGATGGTCCCCCCATCTTCAGACAGGATTTCACGTGTCCCGCCCTACTTGTTCCAGACTTAGTTCCACGGACGCGTTTTAAGGTACGGGGCTATCACCCTGTATCGCCGGACTTTCCAGACCGTTCCCATAACACGTTCGCTAAAGACTGGAGGCTTCTCCGCGTTCGCTCGCCGCTACTGACGGAATCTCGGTTGATTTCTTTTCCTCCGGGTACTTAGATGTTTCAGTTCCCCGGGTTCGCCTCCTGAACCTATGGATTCAGTTCAGGATACCCTTAACGGGTGGGTTTCCCCATTCAGAGACCTCCGGATCAAAGCTTGTTTGCCAGCTCCCCGAAGCTTTTCGCAGGCTACCGCGTCTTTCATCGCCTGTTGCCGCCAAGGCATCCACCGTGTGCACTTATTCACTTGACCATATAACCCCAAGCGTTCTGAGGCTATCTGGCGCTGGCTCTCGAATGCGACACGCGCAACGACTCCACTTGAACAAGTTCACTTCACTTTCCCCACTTCTGATGCCAACCGCGCTTGCGCCCGGCCGCATCATCCGCAGAAAAAGCTGTGTGCTTGTGCAATGCACCAACTTTCACTACACCACATTGTCAAAGAGCATTCGCACACCTGGTACGAATCAACAGGCATGCAGACGGCTCGATCACCGGTGTGCTCATGCACCCGATGCCGCGTGTCCGCATGCCTCTTGATTCCTCACCAGCACCGCCTTCGAGAACTCTCCCCCGCTTGCCTCCTCCACCTGCCCGATCCGCCTCACTTCCCAGATCAGGATATGGTGGAGCCAGTCGGGTTCGAACCGACGACCCCCTGCTTGCAAAGCAGGTGCTCTCCCGGCTGAGCTATGGCCCCGTCTGCAGGTGGTGGGTCTGGGTGGATTCGAACCACCGACCTCACCCTTATCAGGGGTGCGCTCTAACCTACTGAGCTACAGACCCTCGCTCGGGCGCTCTCTCACTGCGTGCGTGCTGATACCGCTTGTACCGACTGAGTAGCTTGTGTGGGTGCTCGCGCCAGCAAAGACTGCTGCTCTGGCGCTCTTTAAAGGAGGTGATCCAGCCGCAGGTTCCCCTACGGCTACCTTGTTACGACTTCACCCCAGTCATTGACCACACCGTGGAGACCGTCCTCCTTTCGGTTAGACTAGCCTCTTCTGGTGCAG
>JAHBWQ010000315.1 GCA_019636915.1 Nitrospira sp.
TCCGGACCATGGAGGACATCGCCAAAACCATCGCCGGCACGAGCAGAACGATGATGGTGATGCTGATGAGCATCGCATCGATTTCACTGATCGTCGGCGGAATCGGCATCATGAACATTCTCCTGGTTTCCGTCACGGAACGGACGCGGGAGATCGGCTTGCGGATGGCGGTCGGTGCAAAGCGCGCGCACATCCTGCTGCAGTTCCTCATGGAAGCCCTCATCATGACCGCGATTGGAGGAATGCTTGGTGTTGGGACAGGAGTCGGCATTGCGCGGCTACTCACCACCATGATCGGGTGGCCAACCATCATCAATACCCAAGCTGTGCTCGCCGCGTTTCTGTTCTCACTCGTCGTCGGACTGTTCTTCGGCCTGTATCCGGCGAATAAAGCGTCGAAGCTGAACCCTATTGAAGCATTACGCTACGAGTAGCGTGGACTGATGGCTGCGAAACAGCAGATTCCTGCATTCTGGGGGCTACCGATCGAGGACGTGCTCCGTCATCTCGAAACCACACGGCAAGGTCTGACTTCACATGAAGCTGCAGAGAGACGAACCCAATTTGCGTCGTGCCGGCTCAAGGCTCGCCACAAGACCCATCCTCTGACCATCCTGGCGGCACAGTTTCGTAACCCCATCATCCTGATTTTGATCAGCGCGGCCCTGGTTTCATTCTTCCTGTCCGATCCCACGGACGCCACCATCATCTGCGCGATTATCGCCATGAGCGCCCTGCTTGGGTTTTGGCAGGAGCACGGTGCAGAACAGGCTGTATCGGCATTGTTTGCCCTGGTCCATGTCACATCAGCCGTGTGGCGAGACGGGCAAAGGGTTGACATACCACTTGACGACATCGTCCCTGGAGATGTCGTCGACCTCTCGGCCGGTTCGAGCATTCCAGGAGATGGACTGCTGCTTGAAGCAAAGGACCTCTACGTCGATGAAGCCGCGCTGACAGGGGAAAGCTTTCCTACGGAAAAGCATGCCGGCAGTGTGCCTCCGGCAACCGCGTTGGGGTCGAGAACCAACAGCCTGTTCATGGGCAGTCATGTGGTCAGTGGGCATGCAACGGCTGTTGTTCTACAAATCGGGCAAGATACGGAATTCGGCAGGCTGGCCCATCACTTGACGCATCGACCGCCGGAGACCGAATTTGAACGAGGGATGAAGCGGTTCGGCTATCTGCTGATGGAAATCACCTTGCTGTTAGTGTTCGTCATTTTTGCGATCAACGTGTTTCTACATCGCCCGGTTCTCGACTCGTTCCTGTTTGCGATGGCGCTTGCCGTCGGACTCACCCCGCAGTTGTTACCGGCCATCATCAGCGTGAATCTCTCACATGGTGCGAAACGGATGGCTCATGAGCAGGTCATCGTCAAGCGACTGACATCCATTGAGAATTTCGGTAGCATGAACGTCCTCTGCTCCGACAAGACCGGAACCTTGACGGAGGGCGTCATGCGACTCCATGCCGCCGTTGACCCCCATGGCATTCCGAGTGACCGCGTCCGCTTGCATGCCTACCTCAACGCAGTCTATGAAACAGGATTCGTCAACCCGCTGGATGAAGCGATCAGGAAACAATGCACATCCGATGTCTGCGAATATAGAAAACTCGACGAAGTCCCGTATGACTTTATTCGCAAACGTCTCTCCATTCTGGTCGCCACCGCTTCCACCCATCGCCTGATCACCAAGGGAGCTGTCGAGCAGGTACTCGCCGTATGCTCACGTGCCGAGGACTCGGATTCGAATCCTGCCCCCCTCGCAGCGCACCAGGAGACTATTCGACGGCTCTGTCAGGACTTCAACAGCGAAGGGTTCCGCACGGTCGCATTGGCCTATCGCGATATGGGAACCAGAACCCAGATCGACAAGGCCGATGAAACAGACATGGTCCTGCTCGGCCTGTTGGTCTTTGCAGACTCGATCAAACCCGATATGACGGAAACCGTCGCCTCTCTAAAGCGACTGGGCGTCACGCTCAAGATCATCACAGGAGATCATCGATTGGTCGCGGCCCATGTCGGGCGCCAGGCCGGTATCGACCATGGGCGACTGCTCACTGGGCAGGACTTGCGGGTGATGACGGATGATGCGCTCGTCAAGCTGGTCAATGACATCGATGTCTTTGCGGAGGTGGAACCCAATCAAAAGGATCGGCTTATTCGCGCCCTGAAACGGGCCGGCAACGTGGTCGGTTATATCGGAGACGGCATTAACGACGCACCCGCCTTGCATGCGGCAGATGTCGGGATCTCCGTTGATAGTGCCGTCGATGTCGCAAAGGACGCCGCCGACATTGTCTTGCTGAAACAAGACCTCGCCGTGCTTGTTGACGGTGTCAGGGAGGGGCGCACTACGTTCGCCAACACCCTTAAATATGTATTCATGGCGACGAGCGCCAATTTCGGCAATATGTTCAGCATGGCCGGAGCCTCCCTGTTCCTGCCGTTTCTGCCTCTCCTTCCAAAGCAGATCCTCCTGACCAATGTGCTGACCGACATCCCGGAGATGACCATCGCGACCGACCGTGTGGACCCTGAACTGATCGATCAGCCGAAACGCTGGGATATCGCCTTTATTCGAAAGTTCATGCTCACATTCGGTTTGGTCAGTTCAGTGTTTGATTACCTGACGTTCGGCGCGCTGCTGTTCCTCCTGCGCGCGTCACCCGAACAATTCAGGACCGGTTGGTTCGTGGAATCGGTCATCTCTGCATCGGCCATCGTGCTGGTCATTCGCACGAGACGAACGGCATTCACCAGCATGCCGGGCCGATATCTCGTTCTGGCCACCCTTGCGGTCGCCTGTGCGACGCTGCTCCTCCCCTATACACCGATCGCCAAGCCGCTCGGACTGACGCCATTACCGGTGTCCTTTCTCCTCCTGCTGGTATCGATCCTTGTCTGCTACGTTTTGACCGCTGAGCTGGTTAAGCGGCGATTCTATGCGAAGCATTCGTTCTGAGGCGAGCAACAGGCGACGCCCGGCTCTCACCCCCACCTTCCCAGGTGGGACACTCCCGCGTCATTAGAATTCAGGCCTGTATCCCAAGCTCCCAATGAGAGGGTTTTCGTGGCATCGGCATTGTTCTCGGCCTGCTTATCTCGCCGGAGTGGTGCTGGCGTATAGGAGGCCGTCTGTGATCAGAGATCATGGCAAACTCGCAGATACTACCGGCGATGTCATGGAGGAGACTTTGCTGCTCACGTGTGTGCGCACCACCACGGACGTCGACGTCACCATCCCAACGCGATGCGCCATGGTGCTCGGAAGTCGTCTGGTGGATTCAGCGTATCGGTGCCGGATCGAGGCTTGATTCTCCACACCAGCGTGACGATCAGGTATGATGTTCCTTGGCGAAAGATCCGTGAGTCGAGAGAGTCAAAACACCGTCGGGACGATCAGATGTCAGCCATGACGTTTATTCATGATCGTTTGATATCCCCACCCGCCAAAGGCCCGCGTGGGAGCCTGGGATGCAACACACGGAATCCCTTCTGTGTAATGCATCGGCATAGGTTTTCCCCGACGACC
>JAHBWQ010000316.1 GCA_019636915.1 Nitrospira sp.
TTTGACGCGCTTGAAGAAGCTTGCAATCCACCATTCCAGTGAACTGATTTGATAGAGCAGCACCATGGGGGTCCCCACCACAGCTGCTTGCAATATTGCCGTACCCGACTTGACCAATGCAAAGTCGGAAACCGCCAGCACTTCACTGGTTTGTTCTTTGACCAGAGTGACAGGAACCGCGCTGTGTCGCAAGAGCGGCTGTAAGAGATTATCCTGAATTGTGGAGGCTTGTGCCAGGAGAAACTTCGTTCCTGGCCTATGCCTCGCCAATTTCTCTGCTGCTGCAAGAAGGATCGGCAGCAGAACCTGCACCTCATGCGTTCGACTCCCCGGCAATAAGGCAATGACACGCTCATGATCGGAGAAGCCAAACCTCCTGCGAAGCGCCGTCCGATCATCGGCCCCACCGACTGCATCAAGTATGGGATGGCCGACAAACGTGCATCGCATACCTGCTTTCTCAAAGAGCGGTTGTTCAAACGGCAGGATCACCAACACCTGATCGACTCGTTTCTTAATCCAGTACATCCGCCAAGGGCCCCAGGCCCAAATCTGGGGCGCAATATAATAGAACACACGCAACCCAGCGCCCTTGGCAAAATAGGCGTACCGTAGGTTCAATCCTGGGTTGTCGACAAAAACGACCGCATCCCATGGCTCCGACCTGAACAATCGCCGCATGAAGAAAAACCGTCGAATAATCGCCAACAATGCCAGGGGTCCGACCATGCCCATGACATCGAACTGCCCCATCTTGCAGACCAATTCCACCCCGGCTGCCTCCATGGCACGTCCGCCAATTCCTGCCACAGAGACATGAGGATCACAGGCCTTAAGCGCCTTTGCCAGGTTTGCCCCATGAAGGTCACCAGAAGCCTCGCCCGTTACAATCAGAATGCGTGCCATGGTGGCCTATCAAGCATGATCGATATGAGTATGGTGGTTGGCTCGATGAGCTCAGCCGACAACACCTGCCCCTACTGATTCGGTCAAGGATCCTCAGGGCGTTTCTGCTACCCAAGCCTCTTCACTGCAGCCAGCACGCGATGAGCCAGCTCCACTGCCGCGGCTCCGTCTGCACCAGATACGACGGGAGAAGATCGCTCACGAACGGCATGGAGAAACGACTCAAGCTGCAATTTAAGCGGTTCGGCATCGCCGGCTTGAATCTCCTCTACTAGCATTGTCGGTTTTCCAGCAACCGCATCGGATCGACGCCCGATTATGCCCTGCCGAGACTGGAAATCGATCGTGACACACCCATCGGGCTGGAACACTCGCCATTGGCGCATGGCTTTCGGCGAGATACGACTGGCAGTCAGCTGCGCCACACACCCCTCCCTAAACTGAATGCGTACGTTGGCGACATCATTGGTTGAAGAAAGCAGAGCCCCACCTGTCGCCCACACCGCATCGACAGCGCCAGGGTTGCAAGAAAGCACGAGGTCAATGTCATGAATCATGAGATCGAGCACAACGTCGACATCGGTACCCCGTTCACTATACGTGCTCAATCGATGACATTCGAACAACATCGGAGTGCGGAGATAAGGTCGTATCAACGACATGATGGGATTGAACCGCTCACTGTGCCCCACTTGCAACGTGCAACCGTGACGGCTGGCCACCTCGACAAGGTCCCACGCCTCACTCGGCGACACTGCGATCGGCTTTTCTACTAGGACATGCTTTCCGGCTTCAAGGCAGGCCTTTGCGACAACGTAATGACCGGAAGTAGGTACGGCAATACTGAGGACATCAACCTGTTTGAGAAGCTCCGGCAATCCGCGGAAAGCCTGTACATGGTATTTCTGAGCGATGGAAGAGGCCCGTTCGCCGTCTTGATCCACGACACCGACTAACGTGGCATCCGGAGCTGAGGCATAGAGGCGCGCATGATGTTGCCCAAGATGTCCGACCCCAATCACACCGGCACGAAGTTTGACCATACACCTCTTTGACTGAATTGGGGAATCTCTTGATTCGATTGATCCGGTGAGTGTCGGAAATCAATAGGTCAACAGATCTTCAGACTCCGGAACTTCTCCGTTGGCTTAGGTCCCCATGCTTGATTCTTCTTCGCGAGCGACGCCGACGACGGCGATCCCGGCATCTTCGGCATTGCGAAGGAGCACGTCTCGATCCAGCATCACGGACCGACCTGCTTCAACGGCAAGCACGGAAGCCTTGGCCGATCGCATGACCTCAATAGTTTTAGGCCCGACAGCGGGCAAATCAAATCGGAGGTCCTGTTGCGGCTTGCATCGCTTTACGACGACCACTCCCTCCTTGGCGAGTGCGCCTCCACGCTTGATTGCCTCATCAGTTCCTTCAACCGCTTCGACCGCCACGATTGTGTGATCCTTGACGATCACGCATTGACCGATGTCGAGACGCCCGGTCTCCCTCGCAACCTCCCACCCATACCGGATATCCGCCCATTCTTTCTTCGTCGGCTGGCGAGAGGTCAACGTGCCTTCCGTGACGAGAATCCCGTCAAGGCCGAATGTCGACTCACAAATCGTGAGGCCATCCTTTTCGAGCTCCGCCGCCAACGCACGGAGAATATCGTCATCCTTCCAAAGAACCAATTTCGTGGCCAAGGCCAACACGCGAAAATCCGGACGGGCGTGACTATAGATATGCGTCTTCTTAATGCCTCCCAACATGACAACGTGGCGTACCCCGTCGGCCTTGAAGGCGTTAATCAATTTATTAAGTTGGCCGAGCTTGACCCAATGAATCCGGTCGACATGCTGTTCGAGCTCCGGTTCTGTTTCACCTTCGTGGGCCACAGCAGACACGTGAAGACCCATCTTGCGAGCGTTATCGGAAAAGATGATCGGGAATCGCCCGTTCCCGGCGATCACCCCGATTCGACCGTCCGTTATAGGCATGGTCAGACCCATCGCAATCGATGTCATACCGGTTGATCGAATTCACGTTCAAGGTCTGAGCTGACTGCCCTCGAGATTCCACGCTTCGTCCCCTCCATAAACGTAAGAATCTTGGCCACATCTTCCTGTCCCTTGAACTCCTTCTTTGCCAACTTGATCGCCTCAGCCGTTCGATGACCTGTTCGAAAGAGCAGATCGAATGCTTTCCTCAACGAAGCAATACGGTCCGTCGAGAAACCGTGTCGTTGCAACCCAACCGTATTGAGGCCATACAGATGCGCACGATACCCACCGGCTGCGAACGTAAATGGCGGAATATCCTGACCGATTGCACAGCACCCGCCGACCATGACGTAGTCTCCGATACGCACAAACTGAAGCACACCGGTCAACCCTCCGATAACGGAATGATCTCCAATGGTGATATGTCCGGCCAGGCTCGCCGCATTGGCCATAATAATATGGTTGCCGAGCCGGCAATCGTGCGCCACATGCACATACGCCATCAGGATGCCCTTGGACCCGAGAGAGGTCACTCCCCCGCCTTGGACGGTTCCCCGGTTAATCGTGACGTATTCCCGGAGGATGTTGTCATGGCCGATTGTCACCTTGGTCGGCTCCCCTTTATACGCG
>JAHBWQ010000317.1 GCA_019636915.1 Nitrospira sp.
CTGACTCTTCCGCTGTACGACAACCTTCGCCTCTCGCAGCATCGCCTCAACTCGGTCGACCCGTTCAATATGGCGAGGGGCCAACATCAGGACGACATCGCGATAGGTCTGAACAATTTTCTGGTATGCGGATACCAGCAGTTCCTCTTCACCCTGATGCGTACTCCCCGCGAGAATAAGCTGCTCATTCTCAGCCAGTCCCAAGCTGCGACGCAGTGACCTATATGATTGAACCTCCGGCACCGGCTGATCAAACTTGATGTTGCCCGTCACATGCGTACTGGCGGGTTCGGCGCCTAATGCCACGATCCGCTGTCGATCCCTCTCGGTTTGCATCAAACAAAGTGTCAGCGTCTGCAGCACAGCCCGATAGAATGAGCGAATCAGCGGCACATCCTGACGGCGAAACGACCGAGAGGACAACCGGCCGTTCACCAACACGGAGGGCACGTTGTGTTCTCGTAAGGTCCACAATATGTTCGGCCATAGTTCGGTCTCGACGAATACGTAGAGTACTGGTTGCAGGCGTTTGACCATGCCGGCGACGGCCCATGAAAAATCAAGCGGCGCGTACCGATGTTCGGCAACCCCGTCTAATCGCTGTTCGACCGCTTCGCGGCCGGTTTCAGTCACCGTCGTGACGATATACTGAAACTCCGGATGCCGTGCCTGCAACGCCTTCACAAGCGGCGAGACCGCGACCACTTCGCCGAGCGACACGGCATGAATCCACACGAGCGGTCGAGACGACACACCGACATCAGAGGGATGGACTCCCCACCCCATTCGTTGAAGAAAGCCAGGACGGCAGCGTGGCTTGGCCAGGAGAACACCCGCGATCACGGGTGCCGCGAGAAGAAGACCAATGTTATAGAGAAGCTTCCACATGGGAACGAAGTGAAAGGTAAGAGGTGAAAGGCCAATCAATCACCTCATTCCTGAACCTGTATCGCATCACCGCTCACGTTTCACGCATCACCGCTGCTTCCGCCTGATCCGTCAGCTGATTGAGGGCTGTCTCAAGTTCCACCCGAAGCGTTTCAAGCATGGCCCCATCGGCCTCGCGCGGGACCCAGAGCGGTCTGCCATAGAGAAACAGGCCTCTGGAGAATGGGTACGGGACCATGAAGCGGTCCCAGCTCGCAAAGAGTTTTTTTTTGAGCAGGCAAAGATCATGGGCACAATCGGAAGCCCAGTGGCCTTGGCCAACTGCACCACCCCCAGCTTGGCCACCCGGCGAGGTCCCTTTGGGCCATCCGGCGTCACACCGAGATCCCATCCCGACCGTCCCAGCTTGATCAACGTCCGCAAGGCCGTCGCCCCGCCCCTCGTACTCCACCCCCGCACGGCCCGAAGGCCGAATCGCGCGATGATCCGTGCGATAATCTCACCGTCACCGTGCTGACTGATCAACATCTGCGTCCCGACACCACGGTACCCGTGCAACATCATCAGCTGCTGCGCATGCCAAAAAGCAAAAATCGCGTGGCGTCCTTCTTGATACAATGCGTCGACCGATTCGTGCCCGCGAGTCTCGCACTGTATCGTACCGGCGACGCCTCGAATGAGCGCCGCCCCCACCGGGGGCAGCACAGAAAGTTTCAACCATTTCAGGAGAGCTGAATGTTTCATCGGTTCAGCGTGTCAACTCTTCGGATTGGAACTGCAACGCATGCAAACGGCGATACACACCGCCCAGCCGAAGCAGTTCGTCATGAGAGCCCACCTCAACAATCCTGCCTCGATCCAACACGACGATTCGATCCGCATTCTGAATCGTCGACAGCCGATGAGCAATCACCACCGTCGTTCGATTCTTCATCAAATTACCCAACGCCAGCTGCACGATCCGTTCAGACTCGGTATCAAGCGCGGAGGTTGCCTCATCGAGAATGAGAAGCGGCGGGTCGCGAAGAATAGCTCTGGCAATCGCCAACCGTTGCCGCTCACCACCTGATAGCTTGAGCCCCCGTTCCCCGATCACCGCATCGTACCCCTTCGGGAGACGCAGAATAAAGTCATGCGCATAGGCCAGCTTCGCAGCCCGTTCAATCTCGGCCTGATCGGCACCGGTTCGCCCAAACGCAATGTTGTTGCTGATCGTATCATCGAACAGAACAACCTCTTGCGAAACAATTCCAATGTGGGCCCGTAACGATCGCAGTTCGTAGGAGGTCAAAGGGACGCCATCCAGCAAAATAGCCCCGGACATTGGTTCATAGAACCGTGGCAGCAAACTGACCAGCGTCGTCTTTCCACTTCCACTGCCTCCAACAAGCGCGATGACCTCGCCAGGCTTAATGGACAAATCCACATCGGTGAGGGCCGGAACCGATTGATTCTCATACCGCATGGAGACGTTCTGAAACTCGATCGCCTGACTGATCTGGACCAGCGGGATCGTCCCGCGGTTCTGAGACTGCTCGGTTTCTAAATCCAGCATGTCAAAGACCCGCTCAGCCGCTGCCAGCGCCTGCTGGATCAGATTATTGGAGCCAGAGAGTTTTTTGATCGGTGTATAGGCCATAAACATAGCGGCCATAAACGAAAAAAATGCACCTGGGGTCATCAGTTCTTGAATAACCAGATACCCTCCGTACCAAATAATCGTGGCGACACCGATGACTCCGATGATCTCCATCTGTGAATGGCCGAGCGACCACACCTGATTGGACTTCAATGTCGTCGAGAGAAACGCATGGTTCCTCCGATGAAACCGTTCAGCCTCCGCCTCCTCCCGGCCGAACGCCTTCACCACCCGAATGCCGGAAAAGGTTTCTTGAAGCGTCGAGGACAAGTCTCCCATCTGCTCCTGTCCGCTGGTCGCTAGTCGTTTCAACCGCTTTCCTACCCGCGCCATTGTCAACCCCGAAAGAGGAATCACGACCATCGAGATTGCCGCCAACCTCCAGTTCTGATAGAGAATGACGCCCACCATCGCGAGAAAAGTGAGCCCGTTTTGGAAAATATCTTTCACGACACTCGATGCGGCATTCGCCATGATTCCCACATCGTTCACGACGCGTGAGACGAGGCGCCCCGATGTATGGGTATCATGAAACCCAACCGACTGCCGCATGAGTTGCTGAAATAATTCCTGTCGGATGTCCGCCACGACCCGGTTCCCGACATACGCCATCAAATATCCCACACCATAACTGAACACGGCTTTCAGCGTCGCCACGCCGAAGAGTACCAGCGGCAGTACCATTAACATCTGCTCGTTCTTTTGAATGAAGATATCGTCCAACACCGGCCGAGCAAGCCACGCGTAGGCCCCGCTCAAGAGCGCCACTAAACCTGAACAGACAAAGGCTGCCAGAAACCGTACCCGATACGGTTTCACATACCCCATCAGCCGTTTAAATCGACCTAAGCCCGACATGCCGTCAACACCACCTCTGCCGCTCTCGTTGATGCGCCGGGTGCGCCTAAGGCTTCCCGTACTTGTGCCAAGTTCCGCTTCATTTCAGCATACGCAGTCGGATCCTCTAAAATCCGCA
>JAHBWQ010000318.1 GCA_019636915.1 Nitrospira sp.
ACCGAAATAGCGACCGCCGATCAAGCGATGGAGCGCCGGGTAGGTGATCCTCAATGCCTGCGTATAGTTGTTTCGAATCAATCGGCGATAGAGGGCCAGGCTTCGCCAGGATGGCCCACCCTGCATCGAGGTGACGGAGGGCAGGCCTTTTCCTTCAACAATCGCAGCGGCGAACGCGCGTTGCAGCTCATGCAGGCGTGGCATAACAGGCTCCAAGCATGGCGTTGGCCCGCGAGGCTTGTTCGATCAACACAGCCAGCGGCGGGAGGTTGGTATCCCATTCGATTAATGTCGGTCGTGGGCCGAAGTGCTGAAGGGCCCACTCGTACAGACTCCAGACTTCCGGATAGACAGCCTGACCATGGGTATCGACCAGCCACCTTCCGATGCGATCAAAACCCGCCAGATGGATTTCTTGCACGGCATCGGGCGGAATCGCGTCGAACCACGTCACAGGATCCAGGTGAAAATTCACGGCATTGACGTAGACATTGTTGAGATCCAGCAAAATCCCGCAGCCGGTTCGCTTGACCAGCTCGGCCATGAAGGCGCCCTCCGGGATGCTGGAGTCCTCCCAGGTCAGATACCGGGTGATATTTTCAATCAACAGCGTACGCTTCAACACCGATTGGACTTGGTCGATCTTGTCGCAAACCAGCTCCAGGCTTTCTTCTGTGTACGGAAGCGGCAGCAGATCGTTGAAAAAGCGCCCCCCCACGGAACTCCACGAGAGATGTTCCGATACGAAACTCGGCTGGAAACGATCGAGCAGTATCTTCAGTTTACGAAGATGGGTCGAGTCGATCGGGTCCGTGGCACCCAACGAGAGTCCGACTCCGTGAAAGCTGAGCGGGTACTGGGATCTGATGCGCTCCAGGATGCGAAGCGGGGCGCCCCCTTCACCGAAGTAGTTCTCCGGGTGGGCCTCCATCCAGGCGACTGGAGGCGGCTCCTCCAGGATCTCTCGATAATGGTGTGACCGCAGTCCGATCCCGGCCTGAGCCGGGATCGGGGCGAGATGTTGAACAGACATGCCGGATCGTCCTACATCTTCTTCATCATCATTTCTTTCATCTTCGCCAGATCATCCTTGGTCACAGGGAGCACGGTGCCCTTGGCGATCTTGGTGCACAAGCCTTTCGGCAGGAACACATATGAATCAGGCTCGTTGTCGCCCTTGGCCATACCGGCACAGGCATGAAGGCTGGTCTTGACTGCGCAGTCGTTCATCCCGGCCTTGGCCACACCCCCGCAAGCTTCCCAGCCGGCAGGCAGTTCCGGAGCCTTTGGTTCGGCACCCGCCATCTGAGCACCGACCGCGTTCAAGGCAACGAGCAACGCAGACTGAAGGACGATGTGTTTCTTGGTATTCATGTGACTCTCCTATGTACTGTTGAATGAGGGGATGAAGAACGCCTGAGCCTTATCAGAATGCATCGCAGCTACTTTAATGCTCGGACATGTGAGCTCCTCCTTTCTAGAACACGAGAACATTCGTTCCCCACCGATGGAATATGGCAACCGGCGACATGATCACATCCTACTGATCAAGTCCAAACTTGGCTGTGAGGCAGCTTACAAATCAGGGAAAGAATCGGAAAGTGTGATCCTGGCCTGGACTTTACTATGATCCCCTGCGGAAACGGCTCTCATCGTGAAACCGAAACGATTCCATACACCATTGACTCTTTCAATTCTGATTGTTTCGTCCGCCTGAATCCATTCAACATTTCGTGCCTCTGATTCTGGTGAACAGGAGTATGATCGCCTGGTGAACGGGGTTATGTCGGGAAGAAGGTCGATCTATGGAATCTGTAGATCTCATTCGGATTGGATCATATGTGTCCGTCCTCGGGGTCATGGCGACGTGGGAATTGTTGGCGCCGAGACGGAAGCTGACGGCGTCGAAGCTCTGTCGGTGGGGCGGCAATCTGACGATCGTGATCTTGAACACAGTCCTCGCCAGACTGCTGTTCATGGGCGGTGTCGTGGCGACGGCGGCGATGGCACAGGACCATAGCTGGGGACTCTTGAACTGGGTCGAAGGGCCGGCCTGGCTCGAACTCGCCCTGGCAATTGTCGCCCTCGATTTCATCATCTATTGGCAGCATCAAGTCTTCCATGACGTGCCGATCCTCTGGCGCTTCCACATGATGCATCACTCCGATCTGGATCTGGATGTGTCTAGCGGGGTGCGCTTTCACCCCGTGGAGATCATCATTTCGACCGGGGTGAAGGCCCTGTCGGTCCTCGTGCTGGGCGCGGCGCCGCTGGCGGTCGTGATCTTCGAGGTCGTCCTGAACAGCACGGCCCTGTTCAACCACAGCAACGTTCGGATACCTGTCGCCCTTGATCGGGTACTCCGGTGGGTCATCGTCACGCCGGACATGCATCGGATTCACCATTCGACGGATGTGCGAGAAACCAACAGCAACTACGGATTCAACGTGCCCTGGTGGGATCGCCTGTTCGGCACCTATTGTCCTCACCCGGCCTTGGGTCAGACAGGTATGAAGATCGGCCTCGAGCATCTCAGTCCGCCGGTCTGCCTGAACCTCTTCATGATGCTCCGCTTTCCATTCGTGACGGAGTTGGGACGGTACGTAAGCCGCGCACAATCGTGAATGCTGTGAAGAGACTTCCTTCTCGTGGTCCGTTGTTGATCGAACGGTGTGAGGCCTATAGATAATTGGCAATTTGCGAGTCTGAACAGGCCCCTTCTTTCCCGCAGGTGATTAGTTGCGGCCCGCCATCACGCCACCATCGACATCCCAAACGGCACCGGTCACCCACGCTGCATCGTCGCTGAGCAGGAATGTAATGGCGCGGGCAACGTCTTCGGGCTGGCCGATCCGACCGATCGGGTGAAAGCTGTTGAATGTGGCCAGGGTGTCCTGGATTTGATGCCGGTCAATGAACGCCTCGTAAATGGGCGTCATCACCACGGCCGGTGACACGGCGTTGACGCGGATATTGTGGTCGGCCAACTCCATGGCCATGTGTTGCGTGAGCGCATGCAGTCCGGCTTTCGCCATCGAATAGGCAGAGGACGGCGTCGCTTTAATAGCTTGTCGCGCCCACATGGATCCGATATGCACGATCGAGCCCCCGTCGTTGGCCGCCATGTTCTTGGCCACGGCCTGCGAAATGAAGAAGAGGGCGCGAGTGAGACTCAGATAGCTGTCGTAGTTCTCGGGGGTGTGATCGAGAAACGGGGTGGGCTTAAAGTACCCCGCCGCATTCACCAAGTATTTGATATGGCAGCTGTGGTTCCCGGCGAACGCAATAATCCGCTGGACATCCTTGGGTGCGTACAAGTCAGCGGGGAGTCCTTCAACGGTCGCAAACCCGATTCCGCTGGATCCTCCCACAATGAGGGCGATGGGATGCTTCGAGTGTTCCATTGATCACCTCCGTTGTGATACCGAGACCACGTCATCATGAGAGCTCAGGACCACCGACACACCGACTGATTGGGCGGACTTGCCAC
>JAHBWQ010000319.1 GCA_019636915.1 Nitrospira sp.
AGACCCAGCCGGAGACGTATTGCCGTCATGTGATACACTCGCGTTCGTCGATGGGCCTTTGGATTCTGGTGACAGAGGGTTGATGGTGAGTGCCGTCTTCGTGATAGCCGGACCGGACCGAGATTTACCTTTGGCCAGTTCTTGCTGGTTGAGTTGCATGAGTGTCAGCGCGGCACTCAACTCCTGGACCTGTTGCGTGAGGGTGTCCACCTGCCTGGTCAGGAAACTCCGCTCCTGCTTCTCGCGCTGGTCGCTCTTTACCCGTTCGCGGTACTGCTGGATCATCTCGTCGCTGTTGATCGGCACACGAGCTGCACCGGATGGCACCACGGGCTTCTGGACACAAGCCAGCGTCGCAGCGCAGGCGATGAGGATTACGAGTGCTTGAAGTCGTGCCTGTGGTTTCATAGATGTCGTCATACGTCCCTCTCTTCTCTGTCTCGATCCCCTAAAGACCGATCAACGTTCCTCTCTGTTTTCTGGGCTCTTCCCTCTTCGCTCACAGGACTCATCTTCTCTGAGATGTCGTCATCGGTCTTGTCAGTCCATTGCAGCTGGGCCACAAAGGCATCGACCAACCCGTTCACCTCTTCGAGAGTCGGTGGATCGCGCGACACCACCGGCGGCAGTGTGGTCAGATCCATTGCCAGCTTCGACAGGTCAATTGGCTCATCGGGTTGAACTGGACGCACCCGTCCTTCAACTTTGGCCCGATGGAGTTCCAGGTCGAGTTGGGGAATCTCCACGGACAACTCTCGGCGCACGAACGCCGCGTCTTCGAGTTCAGCTTGGGTCGGCATCCGTTTTCCGACCGATGCGAGGAACGGACTGATGCGCTTCAACCGATCGATGAAGACCGGCTCGGCATAGAACCGGGCCTTGTCGCAGAGGATCGGCTTAACATGCATCACGTTGATGATCGCCCGCTGATCTCCCAGTTCCTTTACTTCCTGTGGCAGGAGCAGAGGCCGCGCCTGTTCCGAGTGGGTGGCACTGGACGAGGCCTGTTTACCATTACTCCACCCAAGTGGTCGGCTCGTGCCGGTTGAGATCACATCGGCCGTATAGGTGCCGAGCATCTGAGAATAGTGCTGTGCGTCTCGTTGTTCGCGAGGGGCAAACAGGATCTGACAGGCATGGTTCGTGACGAAGGTGCGGGCGTCCTTTTCCCCATAGACCGATTCGAGCTGCGAGAGGCTCTGAATGATCGGGAGCAGGCGCAGATTGTAGCCGGCCATGAAGCCGACGGCCTTGGCGAGGATGGTGACCCGCCCGAGGGCGGGGAACTCATCCAAGATCACGAGGCACTGGTGCTTCAAACGGGGATTCGTGGCGGGTAAGTCGATGGTGTTGTAGTGAATCAATTGGGAGAAGAACAGGTTGACCAGCAGCGCCGCATCGCTGAGCCGATTGGCCGGAATGCCGACATAGATCGACATCCGCTGCGCGCGCACCTGTTTCAGGTCGAAGTCCGTCGCACTCGAGGCCGCATCGACAATGGGATTACTGAAGATTGTCAGGGGAGCCGTCAGGGTGGCAAGAATGCTCGCCATCGTATTCTCGCTGGTGGCGCAGAACCGGTGCAGGGCCGCCGTGCAGTCGTCGCTCAGCGGGGCGTTACTCTTGGCTCTGGTGCTGATGAGATCTTGCAGATAGTCCTTGATGGGCTGCCCCTTGCCGGAGGCCTGGCGGAGCACTTCCCCGAGACTGCAAGGCAGGGATGGAGTCTCCATGATAGAGAGGGTTAGGCCGAGAAAGAGGTTGCGGGCGGACTCGTTCCAGAAGGCATCTTTGATCTGTTCCGTCGGATAGAGCACTTGCCCGATGGCTTGGATCTCACCCACCCGTCGATTCGGATCGCGATCGACCGCATCCAGTGGGTTCCACCGATGGGTTCGGCCATCCGTACCAAACGGATTGAACAGGTAGACGTGATGGCCGTGTGCCTGTCGAAACTTCGACGTATAGGCGAAGTTCTCCATCTTAATGTCCAGTACGACCACTGATTCGTCGTAATGGAGCAGGTTCGGGAGCACGATGCTCACGCCTTTTCCCGATCTGGTCGGTGCCGCCAGCAACACGAATTCCTGGCCTCCATAGACCAAGTACCGCCGTCCGACCTTTCCAACGATCACGCCTTTCTCTCCATAGAGCCCGGCCTGTTGAATTTCATCATGAGTGGCAAAGCGAGCCTCGCCATGGAGGGGTTTCTGTCGATTAGTCGCAGACAGCACCAGCAGCACCGGGAGACCAAAGCAGACAAACCCACCGACCCCAGCGGAGAATTGCAGTCTCTTCCGCTGAATCGGATCCTCCCGATAGGCTCGCCAGGAGTCGGGCCAGCTGGTCAGGGAAAGGTCCTCCAGCATCTGTTTGTTGGCGAGCGTGAAGACGGCGCCGGCGAGGGCATCTGCTCCGCAGAATCCGAGTGGGAGATACAGCAACAGGGCGATCGCAATCCGCATGCGCTTGCGTGACATCGGTTCCTCTAGGCCCTCACCAGGATGGCTTCTCCGAATCGCGCCACGAGTCTCGCAATCGGGTCATAGTGGACTTCCGCCACGTAGCGGTCTTTTCTGATGGGCCGCCCATGTTCGTCATACTGATTCTGTGCCACCACATGGAGGATCACGTCGATGGTCAAGGCCACCAGGCGCTTCAGGGTCGGCACATCGTAGGTCGCTGCCTGTTCATGCTCTTTGCACATGAAGACATAGCGTTCAGCCGCGAGGGCACAGGACTCCGCATGGTAGGAAGTGATCGATCCACTGTGGCCGGTGGTGAGCAGTTTGAGGAAGTCGAACGCTTCTCCCCCACGCAACTCAGCGAGAAGCACCCGGTCCGGTTTCATGCGGAGCGTGGAGGCAATCAAGTCCGACGGTGTGATAGCTGCAGCTCCCTGTCCTCCTTTGGCGTACAAGAGATGCACCCGATTGCCGTGCTGAGGGAGCAACAGTTCACGCACATCCTCGATCGTGATCAGCCGCTCCTGCTCCGGGACCGCCTGACAGATCGATTTCATGAGCGTGGTTTTGCCTGAGCCTGTGTCCCCCACGACGGCAATATTCTTCTTCGCCAGTACCGCCGCTCGAATGAACCGCCCCAATTGACGAACGGTCAGATCCTGCACGAGCTGTCGCTCGATGGGATCGAGCTCGGCAGTGCGATCGTCCAACGTCGCCGCCTTGGCCCAGACATAACGACTGAAGGCACCTTCCGCCTCGTATTCGTCGAGGGTCTTGATCCAGGCGCTGGGACGGCGGATCGATATCGACAGGGTTCCGAGTTCCACTGCCGGCGGCAACACGATTTGCACCCGTTCCCCATCGGGCAACATGGCCGAGAGAATCGGGTGGTGCGGTCCGATCTCTTGCTCGGTCGCCGTCGCGATGGCCGTGGCGAGTGCAGTGAGTCGATCCAGAGTCAGGTCCGGTGAGCGGTGATGCTGCCAGGCTGCGCCGACCTCGATATAGACTTCCTGTGGCCG
>JAHBWQ010000032.1 GCA_019636915.1 Nitrospira sp.
TCGATCGACATGTTGCAGAGGGTCATACGCCCTTCCATGCTTAATGCGCGAATCGCCGACCCTGTGTATTCGATGACATAACCGGTGCCGCCAGCCGTGCCGATTTTTCCGATAATTGCCAAAATAATGTCCTTGGCCGAACAGCGATCAGACAGGGTTCCCTCAACCCGGACTTCCATCGTTTTGGGTCGTTTCTGGACGAGGCACTGTGTGGCCAAGACATGCTCGACTTCGCTGGTCCCAATACCGAATGCCAATGCACCGAATGCCCCATGGGTAGATGTATGAGAATCTCCACACACGATCGTCGTTCCTGGAAGCGTGAACCCTTGTTCGGGGCCGATGACGTGGACCACGCCTTGTCGGATGTCATCCATGCCGAAGAAGGTAATGCCGAAGTTACGGCAGTTTCCCTCAAGAGTTTGAATTTGCTTCGCACTAATGTGATCGGCGATCGGCAGTTTCCGGTCGGTCGTCGGGACATTGTGATCCGGCACCGCGAGTGTGGCAGCGGGGCGGCGTGGGCGACGACCGGCAAGCTTCAACCCTTCGAAGGCTTGCGGTGATGTCACCTCATGCACGAGTTGCCGATCGATGTACAGAAGGGTGGTTCCGTCAGGCTCCTCGCGGACAACATGCGACTCCCAAATTTTATCGAACAGTGTCTTGCCGGCCATCGGTGCTCCTGCTTCGTATAAAGTGAGGACCCATTATACAGAGAAGGCCCATGGTCTTGACAAGGTGTCTCTGATGCTTGCCCTTCACCGCACGTCGTGATACCACCACCTTCGTGAAGACTGTACCGTGGAAAGAACCGCGCGTTATGGAGTGGAGTCAGTTCTTACTGGACAGTTATCGCCATTGGGTTGGGAAAGAGTTGGTTGCGCGGGTCGGAGATGAGACGGCGCAAGCGCAGCGACTGTTCGAAGCCCCATGTATTGTGGTGTCACATGGTGTTGATCCCGATCCGATCTTGAATTATGGCAACCAAATCGCCCTGGACTTGTGGGAGGTCTCCTGGGAACAATTCACCGCGACTCCCTCGCGACTTACGGCTGAAGCCGACAACCGGCCGGAGCGGGAGCGGATGTTGGCGCAAGCGAGAGCCCAAGGCTACTATGATGGTTACACAGGAGTGCGGATTTCATCAACAGGCCGTCGTTTTGTGGTTGAACGGGCGATAATTTGGACCGTGATCGATTTAGCCGGAAGTCCCGTTGGTCAAGCGGCGACATTTTCATTATGGAAACATGCGGTTGGATCATGACGAGCCATCCCCCTCTGATCTGGCGGGAAGGAAATCCACAAGCTAGCCCTCACCGGAATTGATGATTCGTTTCTGTGAGCGGATCTTGAACGATCAGACAAAAGACTGGAAGGTCAGGTCCACAGTTCGAGGGGAGCATGGTTGGCAATGCCGTGGAGCAGGTCTTGCGTGGAAAGTATACCGACCAAACGACGGGTCTGATCCAGAATTGGAACGGCGTGGATCTGCTCCTCCAGCATGACTCGAGCGATTTCGCGGATCTCTGTGGTCGGTGTTGCCGAGATGACTCGCGGGGTCATGACCTCGGCGGCATGCTTGTGGGAAGCCTGTCGTGTATCGGCCGTTGTGATCAATTCAGGTACATGCTGGAGGAGATCTCGATAGGAAAGCATTCCTACGAGCGTGCCATGTACTGACGTGATGGGGATGTGGTGGAATCCCTTGTGAGACATGATCGTCCACGCATCAAGCAGCGGACTGTCGGATGGAAGAGAGAAGACAGGTGTCGTCATCAAGTCTCGGGCCAGGACCGCCAGTGTGGGGTGTGATCGGTCGGAGCCCTGTTGCTGATACGCGGTGTGTGCAACCAAGGCGGGGTGGTCCAACGTCGATGTCTGTTGGCCATGGTGCTCCCGATCTGCCACAGCCTCCGTGCGGTTGTACCGTGGGGTCACGAGCTTTGCCGGATAGACTTCCGCAATCCCGTTGACTGCCACAATAATGGGCATGTTGTAGCTCCTTGGCTGTTGTATCGGCAGAGTTGGTGAAATACTGAAGTGAAGGAAAGGAAGGTCTATTCGATTGGAGTTTCTTCGGCCGAGGAGTGAGCAATAACGCAGAGCCGCATCCGATACCGTTGCCGATAGCACGAGTAATCAGAAGGTGTCGTCACCATGCTGTGTCTTACTTTGGCAATAAGTCCTCCACCCACGGCGATCCCAAATTGGTTGCTTCCGTTTTGAGCCCTATGTTATAAGAATCTCCGCATAATTAGAATTCGTCGGTTGTTGATGATTGTGGTGTGAAGGCTATAAGAAGAAGGGTGTAGAGTACCAAACGCCTGCACGTCCTCCAGAGTTTGGCATCATACATAACTAGGTCACGAGCTTCTATTTCATCTCTTCTTTATCTCGCAAGGGGGTGGTTATGGGCAAGTCATTGTTGGCGGTCTTTCTCGGCCTTGGATTGGTGTTGGCCGGGGTCTCAGGTTCATATGCACTTCAAGCGGGCGGTGTTGAAACCGGCGATCTGGAGTCCGGCTCCGTCGTTGGGCAACCGTTCAAAGAGCTCACCGTCGATGCTTCGTTCTTCGCGATCGAGATTGGTACCATGAAAGTTTGGTATCCTCCCGTGACCGTCATCGATTTCAAGACGCGCCCAGGTGCCCCTGTTCTACTGAAGGTGACGAATAATGCGACGGCTGAACATGGTTTCCAACTGACGGCTCGTGTAAATCAATCGGCACCGACTGTTCTGGACACCAAGCTGGTCCTCAAGCCAGGAGAGACTCAGTACATCGGTGTTCCGACCAGCGATTTGTTTTATGCGGCAGGCACCGTTCTTGAGTATCGCTGCCATCTGCATCCTGGTCACGTGGGTGGCAAGTTGCTCATGCTGAAATAGTCGCGGGTACCGAACAGAGCGCATCCCAGCGGAGATTTACGGCCTCAAGGAGGAACTCCTTGAGGCCGTTGTTTTTTCAGCGGGTCTAAAAGCGGCCACACCAGCATCCAAGATCCTCTAAAAAACGGAAGGTCTTGGCTCTGAAGAGAACCAAGACCTTCCTTCGCCATCGATAGGACTCGAGTTGATTAGTTTCTGACCCCGCTCCATACCTTAGCTGGGTCTATTCCTTTATCGGGATTCAGAGTCTTTGCTCTTTCCAGAAGGACCTCTGTCGTCTCTGGATAGAGGGGGTCGGAGATACAGCAATTATCAACCGGACAGACGGCTGCGCATTGGGGTTCGTCGAAATGACCAACACACTCGGTGCATCGGTCATGGGCAATGACATAAATATTATCGCCGACTCCTTGTCCGTCACCAACATGGTTCCCTTTGGACTCAGCGTCGCTTCTGGTTTCAAAAATTGCTTCATTGGGACATTCCGGTAGGCATGCCCCGCAAGAAATGCACTCGTCCGTAATCAGTAGAGCCATGACCCAAGCCTCCTTCTCACTCCCAAAGTCTATTCAATATTGACAAGCTCCCATGTCCACCACCATAGTAATGCCCGATTTGACGATTGACAGCGTGGGGACGCATTTTATTCTGCGCTTCTTTTCCAAGTCAACACAACGAGTTCCGGTCAGAAGGCCTAGGGTAGTTCTACGCATGGGTCATTGGACCCAGCATGGGAAAAAACGAAGTCAGCACTCTTCTCCAGATGTCCAGTCATCAGAATCAAGCGAGTGATCGGGAGCAGAAAAAGAAGCGGATCATCATGATGATCCTGCTGGCGCTGCTGTTGATGAGCGCCTCGGTGTTTCTCGTTGAGCGCAAAGAATCGAGTGTGATTGTGGTGACGTTTCCCAGTGGCGTCGAACTCGAGGCTGAGGTGGCTGATACTCCTGAGAAGCTCCTCTTTGGGCTTGCCTTTCGAGAGGCATTACCAACTAACGGTGGCATGTTGTATATCTTTGAAGAAAATGGTCTTCATCGGGTCACGACCCGGGAATATCGATTTCCCATCGATATTCTCTGGGTTGATGAGAGTCACCACGTTGTGCATTTGCTTGAGCAGGCAGAGCCCTGCGCCAAAGATCCTTGCCCATTGTTTGGGCCGCCACCTGAAGCGGCGCGCTATGTGATACAGGCAGAGTCTGGATTCATTAAAAAGGCGGGAGTTGCAAAAAACGACGAACTCAAATATGCCCTTCGCCTCTAGGCCTTGCGGCACACCAAGGGGATACATCACGATGGATGGGTTTCAAAAGGTCGGCCAGGTTGAAGACGTGCCTCCAGGACAGTCGAAGATCGTCAAGGTCAATGATCGCCCGATCGCTCTGTTCAATGTCGACGGGAAGTTTTACGCCATTCATAACAGCTGCCCTCACGAAGGAGGACCTCTCATTGAAGGTCGGCTCAAGGGCTACGTCATTGCCTGCCCCTGGCACGATCTTGCGTTCGACGTCCGAAATGGACAAGGTACGGATGGGGGTGGTTATTGTGTAGGAAGCTACGAGGTTCTGGTGGAAGGGACCGAGATCCTCATCGGTCCGAGGAAGAAAATATGACGAGAGCCAAGAGAATAAGCATGGTCGTGACGCGTGCAAAGAGGATGTTGGTGTGAATACCACCGGTGTCGAGCCTGTTTCAATGTATGATGCCGGGGATTCCCGCCAGGTCATGGTTGACCAACCCTTTGTCCTGCAGTTATGGGAAGATCGGACAAGAGGTGAGCAATGGGTCGCCTCGTATGATACCAAAGGACTTACGCTGCTCAGCGACGAATTTCTTCGTATCGCGAGTAATAACGCCGTCGAAAATGGACAACGCATTTTTGAGTTTGCGGCAGTCCAGCCGGGGGTACACTACGTGGTGTTCGAAAAGCGTATGGGGTGGAAATTCACCGCAGAAGATCGCCGCCTCTTCAAGATAGAGGCGCAGCCACCCACGGGGAATTGATTCCATGCCAGACATTGCCTTTATTAATGGCCGTTTCCTTCCGTGGCAGGATGCGACGGTTTCCATCGATGATCGCGGGTTTCAATTCGGGGATGCCGTCTATGAAGTGATTCGAACCTATCGAGGCGCTCCCTTTGAAGTGGGTGCACATCTTGATCGGCTTGATCGAAGCGCGACGCAACTCTCCATTCCCCAGCCCTATACCAGAAGACAGTGGGTGCAGTGGATTCAGCATGGGCTAAGTCTTGCTGGGTATCAGGATGCCAAGATCTATATTCAGCTGACGCGCGGAGTAGCTCCGCGAGACCATACCTTCCCCTCCGAGAGTCGTCCGACAGTCGTCATGACGATTCGAGCACTCCATCCTCTTAGTCCGGAGACGCGGCGCAGCGGTGTGACGGCCTGTACCTGTGAGGATCTGCGATGGGGGCGATGTGATATCAAAAGCGTCAATTTACTGGCCAACGTGCTGGCTCGTGAAGAGGCACGCAAGGCGGGTGTGTTCGAGGCCATCCTAGTTCGCGACGGCTTTGTCATGGAAGGGGCCGTGAGCAATGTGATGGCTGTTCAGGGAGGCGTCATCATCACGGCTCCCGAAAGCCCGCGCATTCTGTCTGGCGTGACCAGGACGGTCGTGCTGCAGCTAGCAAGAGAGGAAGAGGTTATCGTCGATGAGCGCTTTCTGTCGATCGACTCCCTCTACCAAGCAGACGAGGTCTTTCTCACCGGCACTACGCTTGAAGTCCTCGGAGTCGTTCAGATCGACGGGAAACTCATCGGCTCCGGTCGACCTGGTCCAATCACTCAGGCATTGGCCGCTCGATGGGCATTGCTGACGGGCTAGTCCCCTTGCATTGCTTAGGGGTGCATGGTATGGTACCGGCTCTGTAAGTGGGCGCACGCCCACTTTTTTGTTTGGTCATGTGCCAAGGGGACATTGAGGTTGAGGATACCGGGGAGTAGTTCGCAACCGGTGATCGACCGATTGCATGAAATCATTTCGCCGATTTTATGGACGCTTGGGCTCGAATTGATCGATATCGTCTGTGTTGGTCGAGGTCCGCGTTCCGTCGTTCGTGTGTTGATCGATAAACCGGGTGGCGTGACCATCACCGACTGTGAGCAAGCACATAAGGCTCTAGGGCCGGCGCTCGATGTGGCCGATCCGTTTCCTCACGCCTATACGCTTGAAGTCTCATCTCCAGGTTTGGATCGCCCGTTCCAGAGAACTCAGGACTATCAGCGGGCGATTGGGAAACAAGTGAATCTCAAGCTTCGCCAGCCTCTTGACGGTCAGTGGCGGATTACTGGAGAGTTGATGCAAGCTGACGAGCATCTTGTTGTGCTGACGATAGCCGCGCATCGAGCTTCTCAGGTGATCCAGCTCAGCCGCGAGATCATCGCGGAAGCGAAATTGGTTGTGAAAATTTAAGTGTGAGGTCAGGGCGCCGTGAGTGGAAACCGGATGCAGGAGCGTGAGGTATGAACCGAGAACTGATTTCAGTGATTGACGAAATCGGGCGCCAAAAAGGAATTGACAAGGCCCGCGTGATCGGAGCCATCGAATCCGCTCTGCAGACTGCCGCAAAAAAGCGTTTCGGGCAGGCTGAAAACATTCAGGTTGAGATGGATCCGAAAACAGGTGAAATTTCCGTCGTCTCTAAGAAGATCATCGTCGAGACGGTCAGCAATCCGAAAGCTGAAATTTCGCTGCAAGAAGCTCGTCAATACGACAGCGAAGCCGAAGTGGGAGACGAAATCGGGTCCCTGATTGAAATGAACGAATTGGGGAGAATCGCCGCTCAAACCGCCAAGCAGGTCATCTTTCAGAAGGTTCGCGAGGCCGAGTGGGAGGCGGTGCAGAAGGAATACTCGACGAGGCAGGGTGATTTGGTCACCGGCATCATTCTCGGGATGGAGCGACGGAATTATCTGGTGGATCTCGGAAAGACGGAGGCGCTTCTTCCGATCCAAGAGCAGATCCCGCGTGAAACCTACCGGCGCGGTGATCGAGTCAAAGCCATGCTCCTGGAAGTTCGTCGGACCCCGAAAGATGTGCAAGTGATTTTGTCACGCAGTCATCCGCAATTCGTGGCGAAGCTCTTTGAGCTTGAAGTGCCAGAAATTATGGAGAAGATCATCGAAATCAAATCGGTTGTTCGAGAACCTGGTGACCGTACGAAGATCGCCGTAACCTCGCGGGAAAAGGCCGTGGATCCGGTGGGAGCCTGCGTCGGTATTAAGGGTTCTCGTGTGCAAGCGGTTGTCCGTGAGTTGCGTGGTGAGAAGATCGACATCATTACCTGGACGCAGGATCCGCGGGTGTTCATCGCAGAAGCGCTAAATCCCGCTACCATCGAAAAGGTCGGTATCGACGAGGAAAAGAAATCGGCGCTCGTGGTCGCTGCTGATTCTCAGCTGTCCCTGGCCATTGGGAAAAATGGTCAGAATGTCAGGCTTGCGGCACGCTTGACAGGATGGAAGATCGATATCATCAGCGCGACGGAATACGAAAAGGAAAAAGTGGAGCGCGATAAGGAAATCAAAGCGGCACTGGCGGAGGAAGCGGAGGCGCAGCGACTGCAGGAAGAAGCCCGTCAAGCTGCGAGAGCGGAAGAGGCAACGAGCGGATCAGAGTAGGATACGGAATCGTCTGATGGCAATGCGCGTATACGAACTTGCGAAAAAGTTGGGCATGGAAAATCGCGTGCTCATCCCGGAGCTCAAGAAAATGGGTGTGTCGGTGACCTCCCATAGTAGTGCTCTGGATGATGGGATCGTGCAGAAAATCCTGGAGAAGCTTGCTCCTCAATCTAAAGGGCAGGGACCTGGGAGTGAGGGGGATGTTGCGCCCAGGTCTGTTCACGGGATGGGGCAGGGCAAAACTGTGGTCAGTAAGGGTCAATCGGCAGAAGAACCGCCAAAGCCAGACAAGCGGCGCATTCTGATCAAGCGTAAGAAAGAAGAAGAGCCAGCGGAGGTTCTTGCGTCTTCCTCGACTGTGGAAATCGAACGCATCACTCAGACTGAACCGTCAACCCCAGTCATCACTCCGCCATCAGTTGCTCCAGAGCAACCTGCTCTCGAGGAGATTGTTGCTCCCAGCCCACTGGTGGAAGCTGTTCAGGAGGAAGTCGTGGTGCCGCCTCCAGCGGCAGTTGCACCTCCCGTGGTACCCCCCAAGTCGGATGACGTACAGCCCAAGGTGATCGTCGCTCCGCCTCCTGTTGCGACTACGACGGTTGAATCCGTCCTGGGCAAGAAAAAGAGCATGGCGTTTGAGGCCATTGAGGCCGAAGGACAGAAGGATAAAGCCAAGAAAGTCCGAAAGGTAGGCCGCCCCAAAGATGATCAGCAGGATGTGAAATTTAGAGAGGATGCTGCACGCTGGCAAGATCTCCGAGCCATTCCAGTGCAGCGTCGTGACGATCGATCGAAGCATCTCCATCATAGTGTTCCCTCCGAGGTGACTAAGCCTCGACGAAAGAGTGTCAAGGTTACCCCTCGAACCACGGTCAAGGAATTTGCTGAGTTGATCGGCCAGCGTCCGGCCGACATTGTTCGTAAACTCATGGATATGGGACAGATGTTGACCTTTCACCAGCCCATGAATCTGGATGCGGCGTCGATGCTGGCGGAGGAGAGTGGCGTCAAGATCGACATTGCCGTTGAAAAAGTAGGGGACGACTTGTTGCAAGATGTACTGGAGACCGGCGGTGAGGAACGACCTGAGCCTCGTCCACCCGTCGTGACCATCATGGGTCATGTTGATCACGGGAAAACATCGTTACTCGATGCCATCCGTCAAACCAATGTTGCCGAGGGAGAGGCGGGAGGCATCACACAGCACATTGGTGCTTATACGGTCTCAGTGCGGGGCAAGCAGGTAACCTTCTTGGATACGCCAGGTCATGAAGCGTTCACGGCTATGCGAGCTCGGGGGGCGAAGGTCACGGACGTCGTTATTCTGGTTGTTGCCGCTGACGATGGGGTCATGCCCCAGACCATTGAGGCCATCCATCATGCGAAAGCGGCCGGAGTTCCCCTGATCGTCGCGATGAACAAAATTGATAAACCCACCGCGAACCCGGATCGTGTCAAGAATGCTCTTTCAGAGCATGGACTCATTTCTGAAGCCTGGGGCGGCGATACGATTATGGTAGAGGTATCGGCCAAACAGAAAACGGGTCTCGATACCCTTCTGGAAATGATTCTTCTCCAGGCTGAAGTGCTTGAGTTAAAGGCAGACCCACACCGACAAGCTAAGGGTACGGTCATCGAAGCCAAAATTGAACGGGGGAGAGGGCCGGTTGCCACAGTTCTCGTGCAGAGCGGGACGTTACGGGTGGGTGATGCCTATGTCGTGGGTATGTTTAGTGGTCGTGTGCGAGCGCTCATCAATGATCGCGGTGAAAAGACGCAGCAGGCAGGGCCGTCCATTCCTGTCGAAGTCATTGGATTACCCGGCGTCCCTTCGGCGGGAGATGTCTTCCATGTTGTATCGAATGAGCGGGTTGCTAGAGAGATTGCCGAAGAGCGAGCGCAAAAACGCAGGGCAGCTGAATTGACCGGGCCGACGAAAGTCTCGCTTGATGATCTCTTTGCAAAAATTCAAGAAGGCTCGGTGAAGGAATTGGCCATCGTCATCAAAGCCGATGTGCAGGGTTCCTCGGAAGCCTTAGCTGGGGCTGTTGAAAAACTATCGACCGATGCGGTCAAGCTTCGGGTTATTCATAATGCCGTGGGCGGTATTATGGAATCTGATGTCCTACTCGCAGCAGCATCGCGGGCGATCATCATCGGTTTCAATATCAGACCTGAGCCCAAAGCCACGGCGTTGGCTGAACAGCAGGGGGTCGATGTCCGCCTCTATACGATCATCTATGACGCCATTGCCGACATTAAAGCCGCGATGGAAGGCTTACTTGAACCAACGTTGAAGGAACGTGTCCTCGGGCGTGCGGAGGTCCGTCAGGTCTTTATGATTCCCAAAGTTGGCGCAGTGGCAGGCGCCTATGTGCTCGATGGACTTCTCTCTCGTACGAGTGCAGGGGTCCGTGTGATTCGGGACAATGTGGTGGTGTATCAAGGTAAGTTTGGCTCCTTGAGGCGATTTAAAGACGATGTGCGTGAGGTTCAACAAGGGTATGAATGTGGCTTGAGCATAGAGAACTTTAATGATGTAAAAACGGGAGACATCGTCGAAGCGTATACGATCGATAAAATTGCAGCCAAACTCTAGATGTCGATCCGGCTTATGAGCGTCCGCTGTCTGTGGGGCTGAAGGAGCCCGTCGCAGGAACTTCTCGCTGAGATTGGTTGGAGATAAGGGGGCTTTTATAGGCAGTCATTATGGTGGTGGGGCTCTGTACGGTCGAGTTGTTTATCGCGGAGAGTCAATCGCTGAAGGACAAGCGACAGGTCCTGCAGGGACTCAAAACCCGGTTGCGAAATAAATTCAACCTCTCTGTGGCCGAAGTGGACGGCCAAGATCTCTGGCAGAAAGCTGTTCTTGCAATGGCCTGTGTGGCAAGTGAGGGGCGTTTTGTGAGTCAAGTCATGGAGCAGGCGTTGAACGTGATCAAGAGCATGCCGGTTGTCGAGGTTATCCGTACTCAACAGGAATTGCTCTAGCCTTCGTTCCGTGCAACCGCTCGTCACAACGGTCATACCGCGATGTCAAAGACGACCTACAAACGGGCTGATCGAGTGGCCGATCAGATTCGCATGGAAGTGGCCGATATCCTCATGCGAAAAATCAAAGACCCTCGGGTGCATGATGTTACGGTCACGGACGTTGAGCTTACGGGGGACCTACGCATCGCTCATGTGTTCGTCACGACCATGGAACGGGGCGAGGGTGAGCGAGAGGTCTTTGCAGGATTGTCAAAGGCAAGCGGATTCGTGCGGGCAGAACTAGGGCGCCGTCTCTCACTCCGCTATCTCCCCGATATCATTTTCAAAAAGGATGTGAGCGGAATACGCGGTGATCGAATTCACCAGCTATTGGCCGGATTGCACGGCGATGTAGAGCCGCGGCCACTCCAGGACGATCCCAGTAAGGAACCGAGTGCATCAGGATCTTAAACCCATGACCAGTAGAGCGACAGCACTTGGACGAAAGGAGATCCTGGACGGCGTCCTTGTTGTTCACAAAGAAACAGGGTGGACGTCGCACGATGTCGTTGCGAAGGTTCGAGCCATTTTGAGAGACAGCAAAGTTGGCCATGCCGGAACATTAGATCCGAGTGCCACCGGAGTCCTTCCGATTCTTGTGGGTCGAGCCACCAGAATCGCGGAATATTTAGTCAATTGGGACAAGGAGTACCGAGCTCAGTTGCGACTTGGAGAAGCGACCGACACGCAGGATGCAACGGGTCAAGTGCTGGCCAGAACTGACCTAACCGGAGTCACCGAAACCGATCTTCAAACCGTGCTCACGGGCTTTCGAGGTCCTCAACGGCAACTGCCGCCGATGTATTCTGCGGTGAAGGTTGGGGGACAACGGCTGTATAAGGCTGCCAGGGCAGGTAAGACGATTGATCGTGCTGAGCGATCCATCGTCGTTCATGAATTGGAACTGGTGTCCTTTGATGGCCGGGATGCAATTTTGCGCGTCGTCTGCTCAAAGGGCACGTATGTGCGTACGTTGTGTGCCGATATTGGCCAGGCGTTAGGTGTCGGCGGGCACCTGTTTGCTCTGGAACGGCGCCGTGTGGGGCCACTCTTGATCGAGCAGGCCTTGACGATCGCCCAACTCGCTTCTCACTGTGAGGCGAGCACTCTCGGGTCGCAGTTTCTTTCGCTTGACGAGCTCCTCTTTGATTTCCCCACAGTGGTTGTCAATGAGGAACAGGCACAACGGGTCCTACACGGAGCACCCCTATCCCCGGTGGTTGGTGAAGGGGCTCTCTCTCAGGTGGGGGCTGGTATTGTGCGACTCAAGAATGAGGCGGGGCGTCTGTTGGCGATTGGAACCCACGACCGGACCGGTCTTGGGGCGATCAGAGTACGGAAAGTATTAAATCTCTCGAGTCATTAATGAAGAAGGAGTTGTTATGGCGTTATTGAAGGAAGCAAAAGCAGCACTCATTCAGCAATATCAACAGCACGAGAAGGATTCCGGTTCCCCAGAGGTCCAAATAGCAGTCTTGACGAATCGAATCACCTATTTAACCGAGCATTTCAAGACGCACAAGAAGGATCATCATTCACGGCGTGGGTTGTTGCAGCTGGTCGGACGACGGAGGCGATTGTTAGACTACCTTCGCGGCGTGGATGACGCTCGGTACCGGGCAATTATCGATCGACTTAATATACGCAAGTAACCGGTCGGCCCAAAGCATGGCGTAGACCGGCGCCATATGTCGTGCTCACATGTCCCACAGATGAACACCGACATGCGCTCTGTGGCTGCACTGTCCGACGAAAGCGTCCGACAATCAGTCGCAGAGGCATCGCCCATTCGCGTGCTCGACTGAACGGCGAGGATCGTCGACCAGAGCGCATCTCAGTGGGCATCTGTGGATCTAACCAGAGGAGACCATAGATGATACATATTGTCGAATTAGAAGTTGCCGGTCGTACGCTTCGGCTCGAAACCGGTCGGGTCGCAAAACAGGCCGACGGGTCTATTTGGGCCTCGTACGGTGATACGGTGGTCCTTGCCACCGCGGTGTCGGCACAAACTGCCAAACCAGGAACCGATTTTCTTCCTTTAACGGTCGACTATCAGGAAAAAGCATATGCGGCCGGCAAGATTCCAGGGGGTTATTTCAAGCGAGAAGGCCGACCTGCAGAAAAGGAGGTCTTGACCAGCCGATTGATCGATCGTCCTCTCCGTCCGCTCTTTCCTGAAGGATTTTATTTTGAGACCCAGGTTATTGCGTCTGTTCTTTCTGCCGATAAGACCGGTTCTTCTGACGTGATCGGTATTACCGCCGCCTCCGCTGCACTGGCTGTTTCTAATATCCCGTTCAATGGTCCGGTTGCCGGAGTGAAGATCGGCTACATTAAGGGGCAGCTGGTCGTCAATCCCGACCTCGAAGCCATGGAACAGAGTGACCTCCACCTGGTGGTTGCCGGTACTGCCGATGCGGTCATGATGGTTGAGGCAGGGGCCAATGAGCTTCCTGAACAAACCATGCTTCAGGCGCTGGAATTAGCTCACAACGAGATCAAGAAGATTGTTCAGAAGATTGATGAATTGGCGAAAAAAGTTGGACGGGTGAAGCGAACGGTTGCAGCGGAGTCGATCGATCCTACCCTGCAGGCCGAAATTAAATCTCTCGTGGCCCAGCCGATTCGTGATGCCATTATGATTGCCAACAAGACTGCTCGTCAGGAGCGATTGGATCAGATCCTTGCGGAGACGCTTCAAAAGCTCCAGAAGCCGGAAGATTCTTCGCGTGAACGGCATATTAAGCTCGTCTTCCATCAGCTGGAGTACACGGAAGTTCGGAAAATGATCTTGGAAAAACAATCACGGGCCGACGGACGAGGCCCATCCGATATCCGACCGATTACCTGTGAGGTCGGGGCGTTGCCGCGTGCACATGGTTCAGCAATCTTTACCAGGGGAGAGACCCAGAGTCTGGCGGTCGTGACGTTAGGGACGACGGATGATGAACAGCGGATTGATGCGTTAGAGGGAGAGTACACCCGCACATTCATGCTGCATTACAATTTCCCACCCTTCAGCGTCGGTGAAGCGCGGCCGCTCCGCTCACCAGGGCGGCGCGAGGTTGGTCATGGAGCATTGGCTGAACGGGCGTTGAAACCAGTGATTCCTACGAAGGATGTCTTTCCATACACCTTGCGCATTGTTTCGGAGATTCTCGAATCCAATGGGTCTTCATCGATGGCCACGGTCTGTGGGGGAACGTTGGCGATGATGGACGCCGGGGTTCCGATCAAGGAGCCGGTCGCCGGTATTGCCATGGGGCTCATCAAGGAAGGGGACGACGTCATTATCTTGTCCGACATTCTTGGCCTTGAAGATCACTTGGGTGATATGGACTTCAAAGTATGCGGGACGAAGAACGGAGTGACGGCGCTTCAAATGGACATCAAGATCGGTGGGATTACGACCAACTTGATGCACCAAGCGTTGGAACAAGCTCGATCGGGGCGTCTCCACATTCTGAACCGCATGTCGAGCGCACTTCCGGGGCCGCGAACCGACCTCTCACCCTTTGCACCTCGTATCTACACGATGAAGGTCAAACAGGATAAGATCCGGGACATTATTGGCCAGGGTGGGAAGACGATCCGTGGGATTCAAGCGGATTGTGGTGTCAAGGTCAGTGTGGAGGACAGTGGCATTGTCACGATCGCGTCCTCGGACGGGGCATCCTTGCAAAAGGCCAAGGACATCATCAACCGTTTGACTGAGGAAGTCGAAGTCGGCAAGGTATATTTGGGGACTGTGCGAAAGATCATGGATTTTGGTGCCTTCGTCGAGGTCTTGCCGGGAACGGATGGGCTCGTGCACATTTCTCAGCTTGCCCATCATCGTGTGAAGTCTGTGTCGGATGAGGTGGCGGAAGGGGACCAAATTCAGGTCAAAGTACTTGAAATCGATAAGCAGGGGAAAATCCGCCTCAGTCGGAAAGAAACCATCCCTGCGCCGACCGCAGGCAGCGCTCCAGATCCAGCGGGTGGGTAACACTTGTACCGCAAGGTCATCCTCAATAACGGGATTCGCTTGGTCACCGAGCGAATCCCGACCGTGAAATCCGTCACCATCGGTATCTGGGTGAATGCCGGTTCCCGTGACGAGCGTCCCGAAGAAGCCGGGTATTCTCATTTCATCGAGCATATGCTGTTCAAGGGAACGGCGTCACGGTCGGCAACGGACATCTCTCGTGAAATTGACGCACTCGGCGGAGAAATGAACGCGTTTACCACGCGAGAGACGACGACCTTCTATGTCAAGGTTCTCGATCAACATCTGCCCGAGGCTTTGGATCTTCTCTCGGACCTGTTCTTGGGCTCTCGCCTGAGCCAGAAGGAAATTGAAAAAGAGAAACAGGTTGTGCTCGAAGAAATTCGCATGGTCCAAGATGATCCTGAGGATCTCATTCAGGAGTTGCACACCAAGTTGATGATGGGTACCCATCCCTTGAGTCGCCCAATCCTTGGAAAGGCATCCACCATCGTACAGATCCGTCGACAAGACCTCCTTGACTACATCGATCGACACTACCGTCCAGAAGACATTGTCATTGCTGTCGCTGGAAATTTTGACCAACGGAAGCTTGAGAAAACGATAACCCGCCTGTTTGGGCGCCATCAGGGGGCGAGAGAAACCATTTCTCGAAAACGTTGGCCTCCGGAATTAGGTGGTGGTGTCGTCTTGAAGCAGAAACCCTTGGAACAGGTTCATCTCTGTGTAGGACTCCAGGGGATTGCCGCCGGACACAAGGATCGATATGTGATCTATGCCCTCAACAGCGTCTTAGGTGGGAGTGTGAGCTCACGGCTGTTCCAGGAAATCAGAGAAAAACGCGGTTTATCGTACTCAATCTATTCATTCCTGTCGGGGTATTCCGATAGCGGTACCGTCACCGTGTATGCGGGAACCCGTGCCGGGGAAGTTGAGCGTGTCCTAGCTCTGGTCGGACGAGAAATTCAAAAAATGGCCAGGTTGGGAATGACCAGGGAAGAGCTCAAACGGACCAAGGAGCAGATGAAAGGCGGTCTGATGCTGAGTCTGGAGAGTTCACATAGCCGCATGAACAAACTGGCAAAGGATGAACTGATCACCGGCACGCACGCATCTTTAGAGGAAATGATTTCAGAGATTGATGCAGTGACGGAACAACAGGTCAGCCGAGTCGCACGCAGTCTCTTTACTACCGAGAACATGGCCTTGACCGGGTTGGGCCCGCTCTCCGCCCGCCAGGTCGCAACATTGAAGAAACAGTTACCAGTCTCAATGGCCTCATAGTGGAGAAGCGCAAGAGGATAATGTCATATAACCTATTGTTTTTCTGATCATATTTGTAGTAATTTTGATGCGCATGTTGTTCATGAGAAAACATCCCCTTGACAGGGCAGCGCAGTTTCAGTACCGTTCCACCTCGATTGTCACGGTTTGTGGTTCATGACTTGAGCGCCGTGCGACCTGAGTTATCAGTGCATCATCATGAAATGATTGGCTCAACCGACAATGATCAGCTGAACGTGATCAATACATTTGTGAAGACAATGGCAATCAATTTGATGAAGGAGGGACGAGGTATGAAAAGGGCTGTCATTCTAGCTGCCGCCGTAGTATGTACAAGTTTCGGCTTGCTAGCGGCCGAATTTTCATTCGCTGCTGGCGGCATTGAGCACCTTGGTCTTGCGGATGACGTCGTAGGAGGGAAGCCACTGAAGGCTGCCGCACCAGTCAAAACTCTGCAAGGTCGTGTCTGGTCTCAGTGGGCGGATAATCCCGATGGAGAGCTGTTGTTCGGGATTCAGTACTGGAATTCTGGGGAGCAAGGATCTGGAGATGGGGGTGGTCGATCATCAACCATGCTTGATGTGAAACCGCCGGATCCTCTCTTTACCTGCTGTGCATGGGGGTTTGTCGGAGGGACGGAGAAGAACTCAACCTATTCCGGTTGGTACCATGCAGCCACGACCGTTCGGCTTGCCGTGAAGGATAAGGCCCTGATGGATAAGATCATCAAGGCCTCACAAGAATTGGTCGCCATGGAGGTCACTCTCGACGGCCGAACCATCACTGGCTTCAAAATACTGAAGGACTAGTCACTCTTAGTACAGCACGTTGTTGTGAAGGAGGACCTGATGATGAAGGTTCAGAAGCAAGGTGGAGCCATCCTGGCAGCCGTTGCCCTCGTAGCCGGTATGGCGTCGAGCGCCTCGGCCATTGAGTCATTTCAAGAGCGATTTGAATGGGGAGACATGAGCAAGCCCACCACGATACAGGGGCGAGTGATTGTCCTTGACCCATATGATGAGGCGGTGTGGATTAATGTGGCCGTATTCGGCGGTAATGCCGAGAGCGGCTTATACTGGCAGAAAGTTCACCCCGGTAAGAACCTGAAGTTTTATGCCGAGAAATCTGCTTGGCAGGAACTGCAGAAAATGGGACGGCCCCACGCAGGACCAGCTGCTGCGAAGGAAGTTCCCCCCGGTAGTACGACGGACCTGATTGAATTTGTCGTCACAGAAACAGAACAGAACCATCGAGTGATTTCTGCAGTGAAGAAGATTCCTGAAGTGTCTGGCGCGATGGGTAAGCCCCTAAGCATGTCCGCGCTTCGACTCAAGGAATGTGCGGGGAAAAACGAATTTGAGGCAGCCTGTAACAAAGCCAAGATTGGCCTCAATACCTCTCCGGTCACACCGGATGGAAGCAACGTCGGCATGCAATACGATGTCATGCTTCCTGGTGGGAAAACGGTCGGAGGTTTGATTCCCTGGACCGCACAGTACAATCAGGCTCACTGAAGAGCGATCAAACAGCAGCAGAAAGGGCGGCATTCCTTCCGGGAGTGCCGCCCTCTTTATTTTGAGTCTGGACGCCACGCTCTCCACCAGAGAGGACCACACCCATAACATCAATTAACAGTAAAGAATTTCTGCAGAGAGCCTGTTGCCAGTTCAATTACCGCAGTCGTTCAAACTGACAAAGTAAGAATATGAACGATCAGGGTTTTAGGGAAGCACGTTGTAGCCCGTATTCTAAGGATCGTAGATTGACTGTGTGGAAGCAGCGGAATTATTGACTGACTGATGGTTCGGTCGTGTCTGTTCTGGCTATCCGTTGCAGCTCAGCGAGGCGATTGAGGGCATCGAGTGGCGTTATTGAAAACAGATCGATTTGCTTCACCTCTTCTATCAGTGGGTGAGGCTGAGGAAGAGTTTGGGCATGTTGTTGTAACGGAACCGAGGTCGAGACGGGAGAGGCAGACTCAGGTCGTTCAAGCTGCGACAAGACTGCTTGAGCGCGACCAACTACCTCCGGGGGAAGCCCTGCGAGTTTGGCCACGTGAATGCCATAACTGCGATCGGCCTTACCGGCAACGATCTTTCTCAGAAACACGATATCCCCATTGCATTCCTGGACGGCCACGCGGTAGTTCTTGATTCCACTGCGTTGAGACTCTAATTGAGTCATTTCGTGATAGTGCGTGGCAAAGAGGGTGCGCGCACCGAGCCTGGTACAGTCATGGATATATTCCGCAATGGCCCAGGCAAGGCTGAGCCCATCGTAGGTACTCGTTCCACGACCAATCTCGTCAAGTAAGAGCAAGCTCCGTTGCGTTGCGTTCCTTAGAATATGGGCGGTCTCCACCATTTCAACCATGAACGTGCTCTGTCCGCCCGCCAGATTGTCGGACGCACCGACCCGGGTGAAAATACGATCGACCACACCGATGTGCGCCTCTGCTGCTGGCACGAAGCTCCCAACCTGAGCCATCAGAACAATCAACGCGACCTGCCGAAGGTAGGTGCTTTTCCCTGCCATATTGGGACCTGTCATGATGAGGAGTCGATCAGATTCAAGATTCAGCGTCGTGTCGTTCGGCACAAAAACAGAATCATGACAGAGCCGCTCCACGACGGGATGTCGGCCCTCTCTGACCGTGATATCCCCGCCGTCCGTAACCGTTGGCTTTGCGTAGCGATAGAGTGCTGCTGTCTCGGCTAAACCTGCCAGGACATCGACTAGAGCCAGGAGCGTCGCCATTTTATCCAGTCGATGGGCTTCTGTTGCCAGCCGGGAGCGCAGCGCGATGAAAGCCTCCTGCTCGGACGCAAGGAGTTTCACGTCGGCACCAATCACACGCTCTTCTAGTTCCTGGAGCTCCGCAGTTGTAAACCGTTCTGCATTGACGAGTGTCTGCTTCCGAATATAGTCTGGTGGCACACGGCTCAGGTTCGCTTTGGTAAGCTCGATGTAATACCCAAATACCTGATTGTAACGAACCTTCAACGACTCAATACCTGTTCGTTCGCGTTCTTTGCTTTCCAGGGAGGCAATCCATTCCTTGCCTTCCTTGCTGGCCTTTCGAAGTCCGTCGATAGCAGGGGCGTAACCCTCCTTAATGATATTGCCATCGCGTAAAGAGGGTGGGGCATCCGGGCGGATGGCTTCTTCAATTAGATCGTACAGATCCTGAGCCCCATCCCAAGTCCCTAAAGATTCACTTAGAAGTCGGCTGCGAAGTGAAGTGAGCTGGGCGAAGATCTCCGGCAGGGCTGCGAGAGATTGTTTCAACGCCAGCAGCTCTCGTGGCCCTGCCAACCCAAGCGTGATACGTGTGCCCAATCGTGCGATGTCCTGAACCTCCCGCAACGCCCTGCGCAAAGCAGTTCGGACGAACAAGGTCTCCTTGAGCTCCTCAACCGCATCAAGACGTGCTTGGATCAGATCACAGCGCATGAGAGGCATCACCAACCACTGACGCAGCAGCCGACATCCCATCGCGGTAACCGTATGGTCCAACACGGACAAGAGTGTGAAGGGATCCGTCGCGGATGCACGCTCATTGGCAACCACCGGTTTCAGGAGTTCTAAATTCCGAATGGTCGTCCCATCCAGATGCATCACTTCGCTATTGCGACGAATGACGAGACGACGGATATGATCCAAAGGCACGGCGGGTTGCGTTTCACGGAAATAATCCAGCACCGCACCGGCAGCGCCGACAGCAGCCGTAAGTCCCTGACAACCTACCCCTTCAAGCGAATGACAGCGGAAATGGGTCGTCAATACACGCGACGCATGGTGTGGTTCAAATGAGGCAGATGGGCGTTCGCATAACCGCGGGCCAGTGATCTCTTTCACCCATCCTAAGCGGCGACGGTCGGAGCCTGTTGGGAAGATCAGCTCCCGAGCGTCGAGCCGAGCCAGTTCGTTCAAAACCTGGCCGACTGCTTGTGGTCCTCGACACTCCATCACGGAGAACTCTCCGGTCGATACCTCAAGGTACGCGAGGCCGAGGCAGTCTCCGAAATCAGCATCGGGGTAGCTGGCAATGGAGGCGAGATAGTTGAGCTCTCCTGGGATCAAGAACTCGGTGTCCACCAGAGTACCTGGCGTATAGAGTCGGACGACTTCACGCCGCACAAGTCCCTTGGCAGATTTGGGATCCTCCACTTGCTCGCACAAGGCGACCAAACGTCCGGCTTGTAGTAGCTTTGCAATGTACCCCGTGGCCGAATGATACGGGACACCGCAGAGTGGGATTGGGTGCGGGCTGTTCTTGTCGCGAGAGGTTAATGCAATAGAGAGGAGTCTGGAGGCTTCCAGCGCGTCTTCATAAAACATCTCGTAAAAATCCCCGACACGAAAAAATAAAATTGCGTCAGGGTATCCCTGCTTGATGTCTCGAAACTGACGCATGAGAGGACTAAGCGTTGTGTCACTCATCAGCGAAATGTCTCGCGGGTTCCAACTCTGTTTGGGCGGGAGTCTTTCCCGACACCTTCTCCAGTGATTGTCGAAGTCGCTCCAGGTCTACCTCGGCTTGTTGCAAGGCTTTGGTCTTTCGGCGCAGCTGAATACGGCTGCGCACCCAAGGAGGACACAGGAGAATAGCGGAAACCAGAAGGCCCACGGCAAACCCGGCCATGACGGGTTTATAAATTGGTGTTGAAGCCTCGAGTAGGCCAAAAAAATAGCGAAGTGTGACTTCCTGCTCCTGGTTTTGCAGGACAAATGCCAGTGAGAGGAGCAAGAGAATGCCGACAAGAATCAATCGGGTCATCGATGAGAAGCCTTTCTCTTTCCTCTGAGCTTAGGATTCGGCAAGTCGCGGCGCTTTTTTTCGGAGGGCAAGACTCTCGTGATGCGGGTGAACAACAAACGGGATCGTACTCCGTGCGCGATGAGCTGAGCGGAGCGAGTCGTAAAGGTTCTATGAGTCAACCGAATTTCAAGATGGTCGGAAGGGAGGAGGTTCGGAAATCGGTCAGCCCACTCAATCGCCGTCACGCTGTCCTCGGTAAAGACTTCAGCGAGGCCGATGGCCTCGGCTTCCGCGGAACTCTTCAATCGATACAGGTCCATATGCGTCAAGGGGAGTCGCCCATGGTATTGGCGCATCAACATGAATGTCGGACTGGTCACGACGGTAGAGGGCGCATCGAGGCCAGAGACGATTCCGTGAACTAACGCGGTCTTGCCAGCTCCCAGCTCTCCTATCAATGCAAGGACATCCCCTTCGTGAAGGACCCGCCCAATGGCTCTTCCAATCGACTCCGTCTCACGACGAGAAGAGAGGACGAGACCGCGTGACCAAGCTGGTCGAACCATAGAGTTGCCGTTAGATCGGTCTTGTTCGTACCGGACGGACTGGACTAGTCGAGTGTTCAAGTGGCCTATTCAGTGCAGTGGGAATCTGTTCAAGGAGGTCCCCTGCGATCATACCGATTTCCCCTTTCCCGGCTGCCGCCAGATCGCCTGCCGCCCCGTGCAGGTACGTGGCTGTGCAAGCAGCTTCCCATGATGGCAGGCCTTGGGCCAACAGACCAGCCACCATCCCCGTCAGAACATCTCCTGTTCCAGCGGTGGCCATACCGGGGTTGCCGGTTGGACAGATCGCCACGACGCCATCTGGTCGTGCAATAACGGTCCTCGCTCCCTTCAAAATGACGAACAAGCCACGTTCTCGCGCAAAGCGAGTCGCAGTGCCGATCCGGTCGCGATTGACGGTCTGAGGAGTTGCCTCTGCTTCCAATCGAGCCATTTCTCCAGGATGGGGTGTAATGATGGGGGGTGTTTTGCATGAAGCGAGGATCGCGGCACGTCCGGTCAAGGCATTCAGCGCATCAGCATCAAGCACGGCTGGTCGGTCGAGCCGTGCGGTCAAGGCTTGGACGAGCTCAACTGTCTCAGGATGAGTGGATAGCCCAGGACCGATCGCCACCGCATCTCTAGTCGCCATGAAGGCGAGAAGACGATCGAACGCGGCTCGCGAAAACGTTCTTGCCTTCGTCTCCGGCATGGGGACCGTCATGACTTCCAGGAGTTTGGCTTCTAATACGTCATTGACACTTGAGGGCGTCGCGACGGTAACGAGTCCGGCTCCTACCCGTAGCGCCGCTTGTGCAGCCATTGCGGCCGCGCCAGTTTTTCCGAGGGATCCTGCAATGATGCCGGCGTGTCCATATGTTCCCTTGTGTCCGGATCGTTCACGTCGCGGGAGACACCCGTGAACCCACTGGGGGGTGATCAAGGTGAGTGGAGTCTCTAGAGCATCGACATAGGCCGGGGGTATTCCGATATCGACAAGGTGGATGTCTCCAGCCAAGTCGATCCCTTGATTATGGTACAGGCCGACCTTGGGGAGGCCAAAGGTGACGGTGAGCGAGGCACGAACAGCTTGGCCAAGAGCCATTCCAGTATCAGCGTGTAGGCCAGAAGGCACATCAACGGCCACGACGGGACGGTTGAGTTCGTTCATGCTCTCGATGACTTCACCGTAGCGACCCGTGACTACTGAGGATAGTCCCGTCCCAAGCAGCGCATCAACCAGCAGGTCGCTCTCCTGCAACAGTGCTCGCGCCATATCCTTGGATTTATAAGGAAGGACGGAGGATCGACCGGCGGTCTTGGTAAACTGCCTGTACATCAACGCGGCGTCGCGACTCAATTCGGATACGGGAGTCATTGCAAGGACACGGACCTTGGCATGGCGTCGTCTGAGGAGGCGTGCGGCGACGAATCCGTCACCGCCGTTATTCCCTTTCCCGCAGACCACGGTAATCGTCTTGCCGCTGACGGTACCCACCCATTGCTCAATGCACGAAGCCACGCCCGATCCCGCACGTTCCATCAGCGTAGTTGCAGGGATGCCAGCTTCACCAATCGTTCGGCGGTCGAGCGCTTGCATCTGTGCGGCGGTGATGATCTTGATCATGGCGCGATGGTGATCGCCGGTTAAATGGGCCGAGGTACGTGATAATGTGCTCTTAACTCAACAGCGTTTTCATTTCCTTGACGGCTTGCACCAGCCCCACAAGGACCGCACGTGCGATAATGCTATGCCCAATGTTGTATTCCACAATTTCAGGAATATGGGTGAGCCGCTTGATATTACGGTAGTTCAAGCCATGTCCTGCATTCACGCCGATTCCAAGTTTATACGCGAGCTTCGCGGCAAGACTAATCGCCTCAAATTCAGTGTCGGCTTCTTTCGAGCGCGTGGCATTGGCGTAACGGCCGGTATGGAGCTCGACAAAATCCACCGCAATTTTATGTGCGGCCTTGATCTGGTTCAAATCCGGGTCAATGAAGACACATACCGGAATTCCACCGTTACGGAGGATACTCACAATGTGTTGGATGCGTTCTCGTTCGCCCACAATGTCGAGCCCGCCTTCCGTGGTCAGTTCCTGCCGTTTTTCAGGTACCAACGTCACCAGGTCCGGCTTGATATTGAGCGCAATCTTTGCCATCTCAGGGTCCGCTGCCATCTCAAGGTCAAGCTTTGTCCGGGAGATTTCGCGAAGCAGATGAAGATCGCGATCTTGGATATGGCGTCGGTCTTCCCGAAGATGAACGACCAAACCATCGGCTCCCGCCAGCTCAACGAGAACGGCAGCCGCCAACGGGTCAGGATCGGTCCCTCCGCGAGCCTGTCTCAACGTCGCTACATGGTCAATATTCACGCCGAGCCGAGCCATTCACCCTCCTTACACAACTATGCGACTGGATAAAAGTACAGATAAGAGTCAGACGAGTGAGACAATCCCAATACTATTAGTAACAGAAAGGAGGGAGAGGGGGCAAGAATGGTCGGGGTAAAGAGTCTTCCGTCGCGGTTTAATTAGTCGGATGAGGAGAAGTCTTTAAAAAAGCAGGAAATTGACTGGGCTAGACTGCTCCATTAAAATAGGCACTTCTTAACCTTCCACGCTCGGTTGCCGCGGCGCGTCGGGTGAGAATTCTCTCGTACGAATAGTCAAAGGAACTTCATGGGGTTGGGCGACGGGTTTTATCGAATTAAACGATTGCCGCCGTATGTCTTCGCGCAGGTTCAAGCACTGAAGCTCGAGGCACGGCAACGAGGTGAGGACATCATCGACTTCGGTATGGGGAACCCTGATCAACCCACCCCCCCACACATTGTCGAGAAGATGGTCGAGGCCGCGCGTAAAGGGAAGAATCATCGCTACTCTGCGTCGCGAGGAATCACGAAACTCAGGCACGCGATTTGTGGGTGGTACAAGCGAAACTACGATGTTGATCTCGATCCGGAGACGGAAGCGATCGTCACGATCGGATCAAAAGAAGGCCTTGCGCACCTCGCCCTGGCCATCATCGGTCCCGGCGATGTGGTCATGACTCCCACACCGACCTATCCCATCCATATGTACAGCTTCATCATTGCCGGTGGGGAAGTCTGCGGCATAGAACTTCGTCAAGACAGCGATTTTTTTGAAGACCTCACCCGTGTTTACCGGCAAACTTTCCCGCGGCCCAAAATCCTCGTCATCAATTTTCCGCACAATCCTACGACCGCCGTGGCGGATCTTGGATTTTTCAAGAAGATCGTGGCGTTTGCCAAGGAACACAATGTCATCGTCATCCATGACCTGGCCTATGCCGATCTCGTATTTGACGGGTATAAGGCGCCGAGTTTTCTCCAGGCTCCGGGAGCAAAAGACTGTGGGGTGGAGTTTTATACCCTATCCAAAGCCTACAATATGCCGGGGTGGCGAGTCGGGTTCTGCGTCGGGAATCGGGAAGTCGTCGGTGCGTTGGCGAAGATCAAGAGCTACCTCGATTACGGTATTTTCCAGCCTCTGCAAATCGCAAGTGTGATTGCTCTGAATGGGCCGCAAGACTGTGTCAAAGAAACCGTGCATCGATATCAAAAACGGCGCGATGTGCTGGTCGGTGGATTGAACCGAATCGGGTGGCAGGTTGCCAAGCCTCTGGCGACGATGTTTGTATGGGCACGCATTCCCTTGCCCTATCGCCACATGGGCTCGTTGGAGTTTTCGAAGCTCCTGCTCAAAGAAGCCAAAGTCGCAGTTTCTCCGGGCATCGGATTCGGCGAAGGAGGAGATGAATACGTACGATTTGGACTCGTGGAGAACGAACATCGCACGCGTCAAGCGGTGCGGGGAATCCGCAAAACCCTCAAGCTTGAGGGAGGCGAGGAATGAAGTCTCGGATTGGAGTGGGGATCGTCGGGTTTGGGACGGTCGGAACCGGCGTTGCTAAGACACTCCTCAACAATGCCGGTCTCATCCGCCGCCGTGTCGGGGTGCCGATCGAATTGGTTCGTGTCGCCGACTTAGATATCGTAAAGGATCGTGGGGTGACAATGGCTCCAGGAGTCCTCACACCCGATGCCAAGCAAGTCCTGACGGATCCCGACATCGATATCGTGATCGAACTGATCGGCGGGTACGATACGGCGAAACGAATCATACTGGACGCCATCGCTGCCGGGAAGCATGTCGTCACGGCGAACAAGGCACTCCTCGCCCTGCACGGCGAAGAAATTTTCGACGCCGCCACACGGAAGGGTGTGGAGCTGGGGTTTGAGGCCAGCGTGGGTGGGGGCATCCCAGTGCTGCGGGCGCTGACAGAAGGGTTGGCCGGCAACACGATCGAGTCCATCTACGGGATCATCAATGGGACATCCAACTACATCTTGTCGAGAATGACCCAGGAGGGCCACGACTTTCAGGCGGTGCTCAAGGACGCCCAGCAGGCCGGTTATGCAGAGGCAGATCCCACATTCGATGTCGCCGGGGTCGACTCCGCACATAAACTGGCGATCTTGGTCAATCTCGCCTACGGCACTCCAGTCAACTTCAAGGAAATCTATACGGAAGGGATCACGGACATCACACCGACTGATATCGCGTACGCCAAACAGTTTGGCTGCACGATCAAGTTGCTGGGCATTGCAAAATTTGTGAACGGAGAAATCGAAGCGCGGGTGCATCCCACGATGCTGCCCTCCACCTCTCCCATTGCACAAGTCAAAGATGTCTACAATGCCATTCAACTCGTTGGGGATGCGGTCGGTGATGTCGTCCTCTATGGACGTGGAGCGGGGTCCATGCCGACCGGAAGCGCGGTGGTCAGCGATGTCATCGCCATCGGGCGGAATATTCTCAAGGGAGCGATCGGTCGGGTGCCGGTGGCGTCTTTCCAACAGGACCACCGGCGACCGCTGCGGCTTCGGGCGATGGAGGAGATCAGCTCGCTCTATTATCTCCGGTTTACCGTGGTGGACCGGCCTGGCGTGCTAGCGCAGATCGCCGGAGAATTGGGGAACTGCAGTATAAGCATTTCCTCGATGGTTCAACAGGGGCGTCGCGAAGGGCAGACCGTGCCGGTGGTCATCAAGACACATATGGCCAAGGAGCGTGATGTGCAAACGGCGCTTCGCGAAATCAACCGGCAAGCGTTCGTGGCTGAACCGACAAGGCTCATCCGCGTGGAAGGTAAAGACGAATAACCGATGAATCGTTGGCGTGGGATCATAGAGGAATACCGTAAATTCCTCCCTGTGACTGAGAAGACACCCATCATCAGCTTAGGTGAAGGAAATACCCCGCTGATTCGTGCGGCACGGTTGGCCAAGGCCATTGCGCCGGGGATTGAACTCTATCTCAAGTTCGAAGGGGTCAATCCGACCGGGTCGTTTAAGGACCGCGGGATGACCTTTGCCATCTCAAAGGCCGTGGAAGGTGGGGCACGGGCCGTTATGTGTGCGTCGACGGGCAATACATCAGCCTCTGCCGCGGCGTATGGGGCTCGAGCTGGATTGTCCGTGTACGTCTTGATCCCTGCCGGCAAGATTGCGATCGGCAAGTTGTCACAGGCGATGATGCATCAGGCGACGGTCATCCAAATAGAAGGAAATTTTGATCAGGCCCTGACCCTCGTCAAAGACTTATCGGCTTCACTTCATATCGAGTTAGTGAACTCCGTGAACCCGTTCAGGATTGAAGGCCAGAAAACCGCAGCCTTTGAGGTCTGCGATCAGCTCGGCGATGCTCCGGCCCTTCACGTCTTGCCGGTGGGGAACGCAGGGAACATCACGGCCTATTGGAAGGGATATACGGAGTATCGTGCCGCCAGTCAGGTCACACGACTGCCCCGCATGATGGGATTTCAAGCGGCAGGTGCGGCTCCCATTGTTTTGGGCAAGGTCGTCGAGCAACCACAGACTATTGCGACTGCTATTCGGATCGGCAATCCTGCCAGTTGGTCCTCGGCGTTGAAAGCCGTGGAGGAGTCCTCTGGGGCGATCGACATGGTGACAGACGACGAGATTCTTCAGGCATATACACTCGTGGCCGCCACGGAGGGGGTCTTCTGCGAGCCGGCCTCGGCTGCATCAGTGGCCGGTGTGGCAAAACTTCAGCGGAACAAGGTGCTGCGAGAGGGGGACACGGTGGTGTGCACTCTGACAGGACATGGCCTGAAGGATGCGGATACAGCCATCTCCGTGTCCAAACAACCCCTCACCGTCAAGGCGACACGCGAGGATGTCGCCCGTTTATTGAACGTGTGAAAGGCGTGTGGATTCAATGAAATATGTGATCGTGCATGCTGGTGGGATGGCGGACCATCCACAGACAGAACTCAATGGTCGAACACCACTGCAAGCGGCAGCCACTCCCCATCTTGATCAGCTCGCCCAAATCGGAGAACTCGG